>DROT01000239.1 GCA_011321775.1 Gammaproteobacteria bacterium
GTCGCCGGCGCCACCGAGAATACGGTCCCTGCCCTCACCGCCGTTGAATGTGTCGAAGGCAGTGTCGGTCCCCTCGATGAGGAAGGTGTCATCGCCGGCGCCGCCGTTCAACAGGTCCCGCCCCGGACCGCCGATCATGCGGTCGTCGTTCGGGGTCCCGATGAGGATGTCGTTGCCGGCACCACCGTCGATACGGTCGATATTGCGCACGATCGTGGCGCTCAGGTCGATGGTGTCATAACCGCGGGTGCCGGCGATCCGGTTGTCCCCGGGGCCACCGTCGATGATCTCGATACTGTTGCCGACGCCGAAACCGCGCAGACGGATGGTATCGTCGCCGGCGCCACCGAGAATACGGTCCCTGCCCTCACCGCCGTTGAATGTGTCGAAGGCAGTGTCGGTCCCCTCGATGAGGAAGGTGTCATCGCCGGCGCCGCCGTTCAACAGGTCCCGCCCCGGACCGCCGATGATGCGGTCGTCGTTCGGGGTCCCGGTGAGGATGTCGTTGCCGGCACCGCCGTCGATGCGGTCGATGTTGCGCACGATCGTGGCACTCAGATCGATGGTGTCATAACCGCGGGTGCCGGCGATCCGGTTGTCCCCGGGGCCACCGTCGATGATCTCGATACTGTTACCGGCGTCGAAACTGCGCAGACGAACCACGTCGTCACCGCTGCCGCCGAGAATGCGGTCCACGCCATCTCCCCCGATGAAGCTGTCGAAGGCGCTGTCGCTGCCGTCGATGACAAAGCGATCGTCTCCCGGACCTCCGTCGAGGGTGTCCCGGCCCCGGCCGCCGATGATGACATCGTTGCCCTCTCCGCCGGAGATGCTGTCATTACCCCCCAGCCCGTCGATCACATCGTCGCCGGCGCTCCCGACCAGGGTATCGTAGGCATTGCTGCCGGTGATCTCTTCGCCCGGCACACCGAGCTGCGGATCGAAACCCGGTGCCGGCGGCGCCAGCGCGATCATGTCCTGCATCGACAGCACGGTGCCGTCGGCGAAGCGGAACTGCTCGATACCGAGGCCGAGGTCGCGGCTGACCTCGCGCAGGTAGACGTCGTCGGGGATGCCCTGCGGGTACTCCGCCTCCAGCGGAGCGATGGGGTCCAGGGTATGGGGAACGACCACGCGGACGCCGTGACCGTCCGCCAGCGTGATGTCGAGGGTGGTGTGCACCGAATCCCCCTCGCGCCAGAAGGAACGGAAGGCGTCCTTCAGGGCATCCCGGGGCACGACGCGCCCCCAGTCCAGGCGGAGGTCTGCGAGCGTGATGCCCTTGCCGAACTCCACCGTATCCTGGTCGATGACGCCCGCCTGGTACAGCGGCTCCAGGGCCGCGTAGTCGTTCCTGGCCATGTCGGGTGGCAGCGAAGGCAGGTTCCCGGTGCCCAGGCGCTCATACCAGTCCGGCAGGCCGATGGAACGGTAGTACCACTCCAGGTAGGGAGTACGGTACTCGATGACCTCGGCGCCCTCCTGGTACAGGGGCATGGTCGCGGAATCGGCGATGAGGTCCACACCACGCCCTTCCGCCAGCACCAGGTAGGTGTCGGCACCGTCGCGACCGTCGACATAGTCGAAGCCGGCGCCGCCCGTCAGCACGTCTTCCTTGTCGCTGCCGAGCAGGGTGTCATCCCCCTCGTTGCCGTCCAGGAACACGCCTCCCTGGCGGTACCAGCCGTTGCTTCCACCGAGCAGCACGTCGTCACCGGCGCCCGCGTCGACGATCGAATAGCCGGAGGTGGTGATGATATTGTCGCCGGGACCGCCGTGGATCTCTTCCAGCGTCAGTTCCCGTTGCAACAGATACTGCCGGTAGCTGGTCTGCTGATACTGCACCCCGGGGAGCTCGCCGACGGTCGAATCGTAGACCCAGTAACCGAGACTCTGCCGCTCCGCTCCGGGATCCGCAGGCGCGTCGGCGGACAGGCTGCCGCCAGCGGAGGCGTTTCCGCCGCCAAAGACCTCCACCACCAGACCACCGGCGGGAACACCAAGCCCCGAGACGCTGCCGGCCGGCACGAAGGTTCCGGAAGTGCCAGCGTTCGCCCACACCGCCCCCGGTGAACGGTCGTACTCTGCGGTGCGGATACTGTCTTCGGACAGCAGGGAGAAGTTCGACTGATAGTCCGGCGAGGAACGTTCGATCACCGCCTCGTCGCTGCGGCTCGAAGACTCCGAAAAGCGTGCCTCGTTACGGTAGCTGGTAACCGAAGTGCCATCGACGAAGGTCTTCACCAGCCGCAGAACACCGTCGGCGTCCATCCGGTAGCCCTGCTCGAGGAGTGGTTCGAAGTAGGCGGCCCGGGCCCCGGCACGGAACCGGTCCAGGGCCCCGGCGAGGTCGGCCGTGGCCGGCGCGGCCCCGACCAGGTCGTCGAGCGCCAGGCGGCCGCTCGCCGTCTCCAGTTGCCAGGACACCTCGCCGGCAGCATAGTCGCGAATGCGCAGGCCGTCGCCACTGCCCCTAATCTGCAGGCGCAGGTCAGCCCCTTCGCGCCAGACCGCGAGATCGCCCCTCGTCAGCCCCGCGCCCTGCACCAGGGTATTGCTGCCCCCGTCGCTCTCGACGATGGTGTCCATGCCCATGCCCCAGGACAGCAGGTAGCGATCGTTCCCTTCACCTCCCGCCAGAACATCGTTGCCGCTGCCACCATCCAGAGTGTCCCTACCCTCGCCGCCGTCCAGCCGGTCGTCACCTTCACCGCCGGACAACCGGTCGTCCCCTCCACCACCGAACAGCGCGTCGGCGCCGGCCAGGCCGTCGAGGCGATCGTCCCCCTCGCTGCCATGGATTATGTCCGCACCGTCGCTGCCATCGAGCTGCACCGCCGGCGACAATTTCATCAGCCCGGCCTGGTCCAGGGTCCGGCCGGCGAACACGTACCTGCGATCGGCCGCCAGGTACCCGCCCTCGATCAGCAGGCGGTCACTGCCATAGCGCAGCGACAGGATCTGCCCCCCGGCGGCGGCGTCCAGCTGCTCCAGGACCAGCTCCGCAGGATCCACACCCTCGAACTCGATGCGTCCACCGCCATCATCCGCCACCAGCACATCTTCGCCGTCGCCCTTGCGGAAGATCACGCGATCCTCGGCGTCCGCCCGGATGAGGTCGTTACCGGCCCCGCCCTGCAAGCGGTCTGCACCGGCACCGCCGTCCAGCACGTCATCCCCGGCACCACCATCGAGCTCATCGTCACCCGCGCCACCGGACAAGCGGTCTGCACCGGCACCACCCCACATGGCATCGCTGCCGTCTTCGCCGAACAGGCGATCGTCCCCCTCACCCCCGCCCAGCGCATCCCGTCCCCGACCACCCTGCAACTCGTCATTGCCGGCTCCGCCATAGAGGCGGTCGTCGCCGTCGTGCGCAGTCTCGTTACCGACGCCCCAGTCACCGATCAGCAGGTCGTCCCCGGCTCCACCGGAGAGACGGTCGTCGCCGAAGCCGCCCAGCAGGCGATCGTCACCCGCACCACCCGCCAGGGTATCGCGCCCGGCAAGATTGGACGCGAGCTCCGCCAGCGGGCCGCTGCGTGCGTCGCCTTCCAGGTTGTCTGCACCGGCACCTCCCTCGAGGTAGTCGTTGCCCGGTCCGCCGAGCAACAGGTCCTGGTCCGCCCCGCCATAGAGCAGGTCGTCCCCGGCGTCGCCGGCGAGCACGTCGTCACCGCTGCCACCGCTGAGCAGGTCGCCGGCATCGTCGTCTCCCGGCCCCAGGTCGTAGGGGAAGGCCTGGTCCAGGTAGGCCAGGGCAACCGAGTCCAGGTAGATCCCGTCATACTCCGGTACCGTGACCCATCCTCTGGGATCGGTCCACAACTCGAAGGAGGAATCACCGGCGCTCCAGCGGCGCTTGTGGATATGACTGTCACCGTGAAGGACGTCGTTGCCGGCACCTCCATCGAGCACGTCCGCGCCGCCATTGCCCACCAGCAGGTCGTCCCCGTCGCCACCGTCGACCACATCGTTGCCCGCCTCCCCGGACAGCCAGTCACTGTCCGCCCCTCCATACAGGCGATCGTCGCCGGCATTGCCCTGGATGACGTCACGACCGCTGCCACCCAGCACCTCGTCGTCGCCCCAGCCGGCCGTGATGTAGTCCTCCCCGGCTCCGCCCAGCAGACGGTCGTCGGCACTGCTGCCGCGGATGTCATCGTCGCCATCCAGCCCTTCCACCAGGCTCGCTTCGGTACCGGTCACACCCCCACCGAGCAGTTCACTGAGCTGGCTGCCCGAGTTCCAGCGGTCATCACCATTGGTACCCGTGATCGCCAGCAGCGGCGCCTCCACGCCCTGCGCGGCCTGGAGACGGATACCCAGCATGCCGTCGCTGAAGTCGCGGACCTGCAGCTGACCGTCCCCGGTGGTGATAAGCAAGGTGCTCCCGCGCAGGGTATACCGAATCCCGTTGTCGTCGAGGTAGCTGTCGGCACCCGCCGCCGTGGCGCTGCCGCCCGCCAGGGTGATGCCGGCGTACACCAGGCTTCCCTGGCCATCGCTGTCAATCACCGTATCCAGGCCGTCGCCGGGTTCGATCCGATAGGTGTCGTTGCCGACACCACCCACCAGGGTATCGTTGCCCCGGCCGCCGCGGAGCACGTCGTCGCCCGCCCCACCTTCGAGGTAATCGTCACCGTCGCCACCGGCGAGGCTGTCGCCGCCGCCACCACCGTAGAGACGATCAGCGAGGCGGCCTCCGCTGATGCTCTCCCCGCTGTCGCTGCCGAACACGTACTGCACGGCACCGTCCGGACGTCCGACCGTACCCGCAGCCACGTCGCTGGTGGCGGCGCGTATGCCGAGTTCTAGGTCCTCGTACACTTCGTTGGGGAATACACCACCGGTCACCAGCACCGAGTCGGCACGGTTACGACGGATCAACTGCGACAGCAGGTGCGCCCGGTCCTCCAGATAGGACGCGGTAAACCGTCCCGCATCCAGTACTCCCGAGGCATTGTGAATCGCATACAGAGCGGCGTCGCCGGTGAGCGCAAAGGGATTGAGCCGCTCCAGCGCATAGCGGTAGGCGAGCCCGTCGACGCTGTCGGCGCGTGCCGCGTCGGCGAGGCGATCGACGGCCACCAGGCTCAGGGTCCCGGCCATGGCCTGGTAGGCTTCGCTTCCCTCGATCGCCTGCAGGCGCCGGTACAGGCCGTCGCGCTCGTCGATGGCGACCTCGCCCCCGACGCCAAACAACTCGCCGACGGCGTCGACCACCCGCTCCAGGGTCTCCCCGGCCCTGTGAGAGGCCGATTCCATCAACGGTCTCAGCGCGCTGGCGGTGAGCGTCCTGTCCAGCCCGGCCAGCAATCCCTGTACCGCCAGCGCATCCGACAGACGGGCGATGCGGTGGTTGTCGAACGGGTTGATGCTCTCCTCGATGAACACCCGCTCGCTGGAACCGATGACATAGCCCGCACCGGCGGTCAGGTCCAGGCCACCGTCCGCCACCACGTTGTTCACGCGCTCGTCGGGCACGTCAACGGCAAAACCGGCCAGGTCGAGAATCTCGACGGCAATACCGCCCAGTCCCGCACCATTGAACGTCGTGACCTGATCGACCGCGGCCGGAAACATGCGCGTAAACAGCATCGCCAGGTGCCCGCCGAGGCTGTGGCCGGTGACCTCCAGCGTCCCGCCCGTCGGCAACACGCCCAGACCCCGGTCGTCCGCCGTACGCGCCTGGATGGACAGGTAGTTGGTGGTACCGGTCAGCGGGCTGTAGTTGCCACTGGTCAGGCCGGCCAGCAACAGCAGCTCGCCCTGACTGTAGTCGACCGCCTCGCCGGCCGGGGTGGTGAGTCGCCGGTAGTAACGGTAGAGATCCACCGCCTGCCGGGCCGCCACCCCCTGGGCGGCAATACCGAAAATGTCCTCGGCCACGTCGATCGCACCCTGGGTGCCGCGGATGGCCAGGGTATAGCGCCCGGGTTCGTCCAGGCTCTCGAACAGGGTGGCGGAGAAGCCGCTGGCCGTGTCCGGCTGGTGGTTGGCGACCTTCCAGTGGGTGACGAAATCCTCGGCCTGGACCTGGGAGAAACCGCCATCTGGAATAGTTTCGAGGGCGGTTTTTACGTCTTCTGGATCAATCTTGTTTTGAAAATTCGCATAACTCGCCTCTGACAGCAGTGCATTTCCATATGCCCGTATTATGTCCATTATTTCCGCTCCATTTGATGCTTAACGAGGTACTTGAAGTTATAAAACGCTCTTTCCAGCGGCCGTCCACTGTCCGCCTCACACGACCGCCGCATCAACCAGATCTTATAGTCCGACAGGCCCCGCGCGGAGCTGCCGACGGAGACGCCGCCGATGTCGGTGTCGAAGTCGACGTAGCGTGCCAGCACCTTGCCGGTCCTGGTATCGACGATACGTTCCTCGCGTTCCCGGATGTGCAGCGGATGGCGGGTATAGCGGATGTCCCAGGCAAAACGCTGGTTGAGGACATAGCGTTGCCGCCCGCCCTCCTGCCTCGATTCCACCCGCTCCGGCGGGTGCAGGGTCTGCGCCACGCCGGGATTCTCCGCCTTCCACTGCTCGAGGCTCTGGTACTGCGTAAACCCCGCGTAGCGCGCGCAGTCGTAACGGTACAGCACTTCCATCGGGAGCCAGTCCCAGAACACCAGCGAGGCCATGGCCAGCCCGGCCACCCCACCCCACAGTTTCGGGCTCCTGCCGCCTTCCCGCGCCCGGCGCGCCACCGCCTTCACCACCCGCCAGGAAATCCAGCCGTAGACGATGAAGAAAAGCAGGTACATCAATCCGATCATGTCTCCATTCCTCTGTTGTCAGCAGCCCCTGCAAGGGACTATCGTTCCCCCAGACTCTCGTCACGGTAGCGCAGCAAGGGGCTGAGGATGAACTCAATCAGCCGCCGCCGGCCGGTCTTGAGCTCCACCGTTACGGCCATCCCCGGACTCAGTTCCACCATCCGCTCACCGACCCGAATCGCCGATTGCCGCAGGCGCACGCGGGCAGCGTAGACCAGGCCCAGGCGCTCATCCGTGACCGCGTCCCCGGAAACCGCGACGATGCTTCCGTCGATGACGCCGTAGCGGGTGAAGGGAAAGGCCTCGACCTTGACCTCGGCCGCCTGCCCCGCTTCCACGAAACCGATGTCGCGGTTCAGGACCCAGGCCTCGACCTCCAGTACATCGCCCTGCGGCACGATGCGCATCAACTCCTGCGCCGGCGTCACCACCGCGCCGATGGTATGCACCGCCAGCTGTTGCACCACGCCCGCCACCGGCGCCAGCAGACGTTGCCGGCGCTCGCGTTGCCGTGCCTTGAGGCGCTCCTGCCGAAGCTGCTCGATCCTTCTCCCGGTCTCTGCCAGCCGTTCGAGCACCTGGCGCCGGAAGCCGGCCTCCAGCGCCTGTCGCTGCCGCGTTGCCTCGCGCAGCGAAGCCGCCACCTCGACGGCCCGGTTCTTCAGCGCCGCCAGCTCTTCCTGCTGGCCGACGCGCTGTTCCTCCAGTTCCAGCCAGTTCTGTTCCGCCACCAGCTTCTTTTTCGCCAGGCTCGCCAGCGAGTCCGCGCGCCGCGTGACCAACGGCAGGGTGGCCTCCAGTTTTTTCACTTCGCTGCGTGTTGCCGCCAGCTGCGCGCGTCGGCTGGCTACCGTGTCGTCCAGTGCCGCCAGCCGGGCCTGGTGTTCCGACCATTCGCTCGCCAGCTGCCGCTGTTGCAGCTGTACGGCCTCGAAGTCCGCCCGCGCCTGCAACGCTGGCGGCAAGGCCAGGGAGCCAGCCGGCGCGGAAACCTCCGTTTCGGCGGGCGGGACCTCGCTCCACCGGGCCAGCCGCCGAAAGCGCGCCTCGTCGAGCTGCGCCGTCAGCAGTTCGCGCTCCAGACGATCCAGGTCGGCGCGCGCCTCGGTCGGGTCCAGTTCGATGAGCGGCTCGCCCGCCCGTACGTGCTGGCCCTCGTGTACCCGGATACGCCGCACCACGCCGATCTCCAGCGGCTGGATGCGCTTCACCCGGCCACTGGGGATCACCTTGCCCTGCGCCGTGGCGACGATGTCGACCTCGCCGAAGCACGCCCAGGCGAGCGCGATGGAGAAAAAAACCATCAGCGACCACGCCAGGGCACGCCCGGCCGGCGACGGCGGCCGCTGCACGATCTCCAGCGCCGCCGGCAGAAAATCGGTCTCCGCACGCGCCGCCACGACTACACCGCCTGCAGGGCGTGCAGGCGGGCATAGCGCCCGCTCTGGCGCAGCAGGGATTGGTGGCTGCCCTGTTCCACGATCCGTCCGCCCTCCAGCACCACGATGCGTCGTGCCGCACGCACGGTACTGAGCCGGTGGGCGATGATGAGCACCGTCCGACCGCGGCAGATGGCGGGCAGGTTGCGCTGGATGATCTGCTCCGATTCGTAATCCAGCGCGCTGGTGGCCTCGTCCAGCACCAGGATGCGCGGATCACGAACCAGCGCCCGGGCGATGGCGATGCGCTGCCGCTGTCCGCCGGAGAGGTTGGCGCCCTGTTCGGCGACCACCGTGTCGTAGCCCTCCGGCAGTTCGAGGATGAACTCGTGCGCGCCGGCCAGGCGCGCGGCGGCGACGATGGCCTCCATCGGCAGGCCCGGGTCCGCAAGCGCGATGTTGTCGCGCACGCTGCAATGGAAGAGGGTATTTTCCTGCAGCACCACGCCGATCCGGCGCCGCAGCCAGGCGGTGTCCACCTGGGCGATGTCGACACCGTCGATCAGCACCCGACCCCGCTCCGGTACGTACAGGCGCTGCAGCAGGCGACCGAGGGTACTCTTGCCGGAACCGGAACGGCCGACGATACCCAGGACCTCGCCGGCGCGCAGTTCGAGCGACAGGTCGCGCAGCACCTCCGGGCCGTCCGGCCGGTAGCGGAAGCTCACGCGCTCGAAGCGGATCGCCCCCTCGATCGCCGGCAGACTCAGGCGCGGACGATCGTGACCCGGCTCCCTCGGCGTATCCAGAATGTCCGCCAGCCGCCGCAGCGAGACGCCCGCCTGCTGGAAGTCCTGCCACAGCTGCACCAGCCGCTGCACCGGTGCGGCGACGCGGGCCGCCAGCATGTTGAAGGCGACCAGCTGCCCCACGCTCAGCGATCCCTCGATGACCGCACGGGCACCGAGCCACAGGATCAGCACCACCACCACCCGGTTGATGAGCCCGGCCAGCTGGCTGGCGATGTTGCCCAGGTTCGATGCGCGGAAGGACGCACGCACGTAGGCGGCCAGCTGGCGTTCCCAGCGCGCCTGCATCTGCGGCTCGACCGCCATCGCCTTGAGGGTCTCCATGCCGCCGACCGACTCCACCAGAAGGGCCTGATTCTCGGCACCACGGTCGAACTTCTCGCCAACCCGGGCGCGCAGCAGCGGGGTGACGACCAGGGACAGCAGCACATACGCCGGGATGGAGCCCAGCACGATGGCGCACAGGTGCGGACTGTAGGAATACATCACCGCCAGGAACACGATGGTGAACAGCAGGTCGATCACCAGCGTCAGTGCCGAACCGGTGATGAAGTTGCGCAGCGTCTCCAGTTCACGCACCCGTGCCACCGAATCGCCGACCCGGCGCACGGCGAAATAACTCATGGGCAGCGCCAGCAGGTGACGGTACAGGCGCGCGCCCAGCTCCACGTCCACGCGGTTGCTGGTGTGGGCGAACAGGTAGCTGCGCAGGCCACCGAGGACGACCTCGAACAGCGACACCACCAGCAGTCCGAAGGCCAGCACGTCCAGAGTCGTCAGCCCCTTGTGCACCAGCACCTTGTCGACCACCACCTGGAAGAACAGGGGCGTGACCAGGGCGAACAGCTGCAGGAAGAAGGAGGCCAGCAGCACCTCCGCGAACAGGTGACGGTAGCGCCGCAGCACGCCGGCGAACCAGCGCAGACCGAAGCGCTGCGCCGGAGCGGCGCGGTCCGCCCTCCGCGTCAGCAGCAGCAGGGTCCCCGACCAGGCCGGTTCGAACACCGTCCGCGGCAAGGTCAGCGGGCGCGCCTCCAGCGGGTCCTGGAGCAGCACCCGTTCGGCGTCGACGCGCGCCAGCACCAGCCAGCGACCGTCGGCCTGCTGCGCCAGTGCCGGCAGCGGCGTATGCTGCAGCCGTTCCCAGTCGCTCGCGATGCAGCGTGCACGCAGGCCGAGGTGGCGCGCGCCACGCAGCAATTCACGATCGGAGCAGGGGCGCCCCGGGGGGGCGAAGCGGTGCGCGAGTGCGGCCGGGTCGGCGGCCACGCCCAGCAGCCGGGCGGCGAGAACCAGCGATTCCAGGCCGGTATCCGGTCCCTTTTCGGGGGAAATGGTGTGCGGCATGAGTCATCCATAACCGTCGGTTGTCACGGCCCTCCCCTCCTGGGAGGACCTTCCGGGCACCGATCTTAATGACAACCATGCCCATGGACAAGTGTCCAGGCGCGATTCGCCCGGCCTTCCCCGCCAGCGTCAGCGGAGACGCGGCCAACCGGCCGGACTGTTTTTCTGCCGGTCGCACATTTTGCCGCGCACTGGGCTATAATGCGCCGCTGACATCGACCCAGGCACGAGTGAGGAATGGCAAAAGAAGATCATATCGAAATGGAAGGCACGGTCATCGAGACCCTGCCCAATACCATGTTCCGGGTGGAACTGGAGAACGGACACGTGGTGACCGCCCACATCTCCGGCAAGATGCGCAAGCACTATATCCGCATCCTGACCGGTGACAAGGTCACCGTTCAGCTTACGCCCTACGACCTGAGCAAGGGTCGTATCACCTACCGCGCCCGCTGAGGAGCCCCTCGGACCGGCACCATCAACCGGTCAGAGCACTTCTTCCTCTTCCTGAATATCGTGCACCAGCCGGCCGTCCTCGGCGCGGATGGTGAGGTGCCCGCCCTTGGCCAGGCGACCGAACAGCAGTTCCTCGGCCAGCGGCTTCTTGACGTGTTCCTGGATCACCCGCGCCATCGGGCGCGCGCCCATCTTCGGGTCGAAGCCGTGCTCGGCCAGCCATTCGCGTGCCGAATCCTCGATGTCCACGGTCACGGCCTTGTCCTGCAACTGCGCCTCCAGTTCGTAGATGAACTTGTCCACCACCCGCGTGATGATCGCGGGATCCAGCGCCTTGAACTGGATGATGGCGTCCAGGCGGTTGCGGAACTCCGGCGTGAACATCTTCTTGATGGCTTCCATGCCGTCGGTGGAGTGATCCTGGTGGGTGAAGCCGATGGAGGGGCGGCTCATCTCCGAAGCGCCGGCATTGGTCGTCATCACCATGACGATATTGCGGAAGTCGGCCTTGCGGCCGTTGTTGTCCGTGAGCGTGCCGTGGTCCATCACCTGCAGCAGCAGGTTGAACACGTCCGGATGGGCCTTCTCGATTTCGTCCAGCAACAGCACCGCGTGCGGATTCTTGGTGACCGCCTCGGTCAGCAGCCCGCCCTGGTCGAAACCGACATAGCCGGGCGGCGCGCCGATCAGGCGTGACACCGTGTGCCGCTCCATGTACTCCGACATGTCGAAGCGGATCAGCTCGATCCCCATGATCATCGCCAGCTGGCGCGTGACCTCGGTCTTGCCGACGCCGGTGGGGCCGGCAAACAGGAAGGAACCGATCGGCTTCTGTTCGTTGCCCAGCCCGGAACGCGACATCTTGATGGCGCTGGTGAGGGTGTCGATGGCCTCGTCCTGGCCGTAGACCACCATCTTCAGGTCACGCTCGAGGGTGCGCAGCGAGTCCTTGTCCGAGGCGGATATGGTCTTCGGCGGAATACGCGCGATCTTGGAAATGATGGACTCGATGTCGCCGACGCCGATGGTCTTCTTGCGCTTCGAGGGCGGCAGCAGCCGCTGGTTGGCACCGGCCTCGTCGATGACGTCGATCGCCTTGTCGGGCAGGAAGCGATCATTGATGTAGCGCGAGGACAGTTCCACCGCCGCGCGCAGCGCCTTGGCGGAATACTTCACCTCGTGGTGTTCCTCGAAGCGCGACTTCAGTCCCTTGAGGATGCTCACCGCCTCCTCGACGGTCGGCTCGACCACGTCGATCTTCTGGAAGCGGCGCGCCAGCGCGCGGTCCTTTTCGAAGATGCCGCGGTATTCGTGGTAGGTGGTGGAACCGATGCACTTGAGTTCGCCGCTGGCGAGCATCGGCTTGATCAGGTTGGAAGCGTCCATGACGCCGCCCGATGCCGCGCCGGCGCCGATGATGGTATGGATCTCGTCGATGAACAGGATGGCGCCGTGCTCCTTGCGCAGCTGCGCCAGCACCGCCTTGAGGCGTTTCTCGAAATCGCCGCGGTACTTGGTGCCGGCGACCAGGGTGCCGAGGTCCAGGGAATAGATGACGCTGTTGAGCAGCACCTCCGGCACTTCGCCGTCCACGATCAGCTTGGCCAGCCCTTCCGCCAGCGCGGTCTTGCCCACGCCGGCCTCGCCGACATAGAGGGGATTGTTCTTGCGCCGCCGGCACAGGATCTGGATGGTGCGCTCGACTTCGTGACGACGGCCGATCAGGGGATCGATCTTTCCCTTCATCGCCAGTTCGTTGAGGTTGGTGGCGTAGGTCTCCAGCGCACTCTTCTGCGCCGGTTCCCCACCTGCGGGACTCTCGGCCTGCTCGGCCGGCTCCTCGCTGTCGCTCTCGCCGGCGGTCTTGGAGATGCCGTGCGACATGTAGTTGATGACGTCGAGCCGGGTGATGTCCTGCTTGTTGAGGAAGTACACCGCCTGCGACTCCTGCTCGCTGAAGATGGCGACCAGCACGTTGGCACCGGTGACCTCCTTCTTGCCGGAAGACTGCACGTGGAACACGGCACGCTGCAGCACACGCTGGAAGCCGAGCGTCGGCTGGGTCTCGCGATTGTCGCTCGCGGGCAGGAGGGGGGTGGTCTCTTCGAGGAAGGAGGACAGGTCCTTCCTGAGCCTGTCGATATCGGCGCCGCAGGCCTTGAGCGCATCGCCTGCACTGCCGTTGTCGAGCAACGCGTACAGCAGGTGCTCGACGGTCATGAATTCGTGCCGCTTTTCCCTGGCTTCCTTGAAAGCCAGATTCAGGGTCAGTTCCAGTTCTTTGCTCAACATCGTGACTACCTCATCATTATTCTATGCCTCCTCCATGGCACACAACAGCGGATGCTGGTTCTGGCGCGAGTACTCGTTGACCAGCGCCACCTTCGTTTCCGCGATTTCCCTGGTGAACACCCCACAGACACCCTTCCCCCTGGTGTGCACGTGAAGCATGACCTGAGTCGCTTTCTCCCTTGGCATTCCGAAAAACCGTTCCAGTAACAACACCACGAACTCCATCGGTGTGTAATCGTCGTTATGCAGTACCACCTTGTACATCGGCGGCGGCTTGACCTCCGGCCGCGATTCGAGCACCGACAGTCCATGGTCTCCGGAATGTTTCAAGTCCTTGCTCATATACCTGACATTCTAACCGATTCAGACCATTTCAAGCGCGTTCTGTTGCACGCGCCCGACAAACAGGATACACCTGCAGACAAAACAAGCAAGCACTGTGCCTGTCCCATAGGCCGCAGTACTTTTGCGGAAAATCAGGCGGATATCCGCTACCTTGACTAATGCCATTTCCGGACTAACAATTATGTTGGTCAACTTGACCAAAGGAGGAGCCGTTCCCGGGCCGCAGAGCCTGGCGCGGCGCGTTCGAATAACGAGCAGGCGCACCCACGCCCGATAACGCAGTGAGGATGTACAGTCATGCCGACAGGAATTGTTAAGTGGTTCAGTAACGCCAAAGGGTACGGTTTCATATCACCGGACGAAGGCGGCGATGATGTGTTCGCCCACTACTCGTCCATCGAGATGGACGGCTACAAGAGTCTCAAGGAAGGGCAGCACGTCGAGTTCGACGTGGCAACGGGACCCAAGGGACTGCAGGCCAGCAGGATCGTGTTCGCCGATTCCTGACGATCACCTGATTCAACCAATCGGCACCGCCGGCGGAGCGTCGGCGGTGCCGTTGTCGTGCGGGCGTTCGGCTTCGTGGGCGTGGGTCTCGCCTCTTCCCTCATACGACCGCTTGTTTCCTCGAAATGGGGACGCTTTTCAGGGCCTGCCTAAACTCGCTGCGCTCAGACAACGGCAGGCTTTTTCCTGAAAAGCGTCCCCATTTCGAGGCGCGGTCAATTCGGTCAGAGGTACATCCCCCGCTCGCTGAGCCGGATGCTCATACCGTCGCGGAATCGAACGCCCACGCTCCGTATCACATATTGTCGATGATGGCCTCGCCAAACTGCGAGCAGCTGAGCTTCGTCGCTCCCTCCATCAGGCGGTGCAGATCGTAGGTCACGGTCTTCGCCGCAATTGCGCCGGATATTCCCTTCACGATCAGGTCGGCGGCCTCGTTCCAGCCCAGGTGGCGCAGCATCATCTCCGCAGACAGGATCAGAGAGCTGGGGTTGACCTGGTCCTTGCCGGCATATTTCGGCGCGGTGCCGTGGGTCGCCTCGAACAGCGCCACTTCGTCGGACAGGTTGGCGCCCGGCGCCATGCCGATGCCGCCGACCTGGGCCGCCAGCGCATCCGAGATGTAGTCGCCGTTGAGGTTCAGGGTGGCGATGACGCTGTATTCGCTCGGGCGCAGCAGGATCTGCTGCAGGAAGGCGTCGGCGATCACGTCCTTGACGATGATCTCCTTGCCGGTATTCGGGTTGTCGAAGGAACACCAGGGACCGCCATCGATCTCCTTCGCGCCGAACTCCTCACGGGCCAGCTCGTAGCCCCAGTTCTTGAAGGCGCCCTCGGTGAACTTCATGATGTTGCCCTTGTGCACCAGGGTCACGGAACTGCGGTCCTGGTCGATGGCGTACTGCAGCGCGCGGCGAACCAGGCGCTTGGTGCCGTCCTCCGAGACCGGCTTGACACCGATACCGGAGGTCTCGGGGAAACGGATCTTGGTAACGCCCATCTCGTTCTGCAGGAAGTCGATCACCTTCTTCACTTCCGGAGTACCGGCCTCCCACTCGATACCGGCATAGATGTCTTCCGAGTTCTCGCGGAAGATGACCATGTTGGTTTTCTCCGGCTCCTTCAGCGGACTCGGTGTGCCTTCGTAGTAGCGTACCGGCCGCAGGCACAGATACAGGTCCAGCTCCTGGCGCAGCGCCACGTTCAGGGAGCGGATACCACCACCGACCGGCGTGGTCAGCGGTCCCTTGATGGATACCGAAAAATCCCGGATCGCCTGCAGCGTCTCGTCCGGCAGCCAGGTGTTTTCACCGTAGACCGCATTGGCCTTCTCGCCGGCGAATATTTCCATCCACACCACCCTGCGTTTACCGTCGAAGGCGCGCTCCACCGCCGCATCGACGACCCGCCGCATGACCGGCGTGATATCGACGCCGGTTCCATCCCCTTCGATAAAGGGGATGATGGGCTCATCCGGCACGTTCAGCGAGGCGTCATCATTGACGGTGATTTTTTCGCCCTGATCGGGCACGACGATCTTCTGGTATCCCATGGAAATTCCCGGCGTGGTTGAAAAGGTCGCGGGATTGTAGCAAATGAGAGGGAATACGGTTACCAGGCATGGCTATTCAGCCCGGCGAGGGTGGGTGGGGGCTTCTGAGCGAATTGACCGCGCCTCGAAATGGGGCCGCTTTTCAGGAAAAAGCCGGCCGTTGTCTGAGCGCAGCGAGTCCAGTGCTCGATCCCCCATCAACAAAAAACCCCTGCGACTGTGAAGCCGCAGGGGTTTCGTCATTACCGCTATGAGGTTTCGATCAGGTCTCGCCGCCGGCGGCCTTGATCAGGGATTCCTCGATCGCGTTCGGTGCACACATGATGTTGAAGAAGGTGGCACCGGTGTCGCTCTGCACCATCGGCAGGTTCGGCCAGCTGATGGCGATACGGAAGCGGGCATACAGGGCGTACACGTCGCCGTCGGACACCAGAATCTCATACGGCAGGTGAGCGGTGGAACGCAGCGGAGCCTTGTCGACACGGCTCATGATGTACTGGTCGCCACTGCAATCGTTGGCGGTCAGAGCCACACCGAACACCGTCTCCTTCTTGCCCGGGATATCGATGCGGTAGACCTTCTTGGCACCACCGCGACCTTCGGCAAGCCCCTTCTCGACGGCCGCAACGGCTTCCTCATAACTGTCATAGGAGGCCAGCTCGCTGGGATCGTCGAAGTATTCCATGCCGAACATGTAATGGTACTTGCGCAGATCCTTGGCGGTCAGCACCTTGTCGCCGGTGCCGAAGGCCTCCTTGTCACCCAGCGCGGTCTGCAGGCTCTTGAGAGCCGCTTCGGCATCGGAGGTATCCTCGATACGGTAGGCGTTGGCATAGTACATCGGGTTGGTGTACGAAACCTGGATCTCGTCACCCACCTTGGTAATGGAAACACGCTGTCCGGCCGCATAGCCGCCAAACTCCGAACTGGCAGCGGCCTTCTTCAGCGCGTCGTTGGTGATGGCCAGGACCACGGCCCCCTCATAGGGCGAGTAGTTACCGATGACCTCGAATCCGGCACTTTCCACCTTCTTCTTCGCCTCGTCCACGGCCGCCTGCAGATCACCCGTGGTCTTGTAGGCCAGGATGAACGGCTTGAGCGCCTGATCCGCCAGGGCTCCGAACGAGAGCGCCAGCAGGGCACCGGTCAGAAACAACTTCTTTACGACATTGAGCATGATGACTCCTCCTCACGTTTTTTGTCGTGATTTGTATTTATGCGGAATCTGCGCGGGGCAATTCCTGCATTATTATTATGCCTTCGTCACTTTGCCGGTTCCCGGGACTCGAACAGGGTGCCGAGGAACCGGTGGTGAACCCGCGCAAAGCGGCTCAGGTCATGAGCGCTACTTTATAAACCCTCACCATAATGTCAAGTCTATGGCGCCAAATGCGGCGCCGTGTTTACGCAAATACATTAATTACACAGACCAAGCTATTGTTTATAATTGGATACATTCAAGTCACCACTACTTGTAAGAATATGCCCTGGAAACCCAGAGTCACTGTAGCCGTCGTCGCCGAGCGACAGGGGCGCTTCCTCATGGTCGAGGAGCACATCGACGGCGCCATCCGCTACAACCAGCCCGCCGGCCACCTGGAAGACGGTGAGAGCCTGGTGGATGCAGCCGTGCGCGAATGCCGGGAAGAGACCGCCTGCGACTTCAGCCCGAGTGCCCTGGTGGGCATCTACCGGTGGCGCCACGACGCCAGCGGTGACACCTTCCTGCGGGCCACGTTCTGCGGACCCTGCTCCGATCCGCGTGAGGAACGGGAACTCGACCGGGACATCGTGGCCACTCACTGGCTCGAACCGGATGACATCCGCGCCCGCGAGCGGCAGCTGCGCAGCCCGCTGGTCCTGCGTTCCATCGACGACTACCTGGCGGGCCGGCGTTACCCCCTCGAACTGCTGGTCGAACTGGACCGGGGCCACGCTTGAGCACAGGGGACAAGGTCATCGTCGGCCTGTCCGGTGGCGTGGACTCGGCCGTTGCCGCCGCCCTGCTGCTGGACCAGGGCTACCGCGTCGAAGCCCTGTTCATGAAGAACTGGGACGAGGACGACGAGCCCGGCCACTGCCCGGCGGAACAGGATCTGGCCGATGCGCGCGCGGTGGCGGAACGCCTCGACATCCCGCTGCATACCGTCAGCTTTTCCAGCGAATACTGGGACCGCGTGTTCGCACACTTTCTCGCCGAATACCGCGCCGGCCGGACCCCCAACCCCGACGTCCTGTGCAACCAGGAGATCAAGTTTCGCGCCTTCCTGGACTATGCCCTCGGCCTGGGCGCCGACTGGATCGCCACCGGACACTATGCGCGCATCGAACGTTCAACCGGGGGCTGCCGTCTGCTCAAGGGATGTGACCCCGACAAGGACCAGAGCTACTTTCTCTACCGCCTCGGCCAGCGCGCGCTCGGCCATTCGCTGTTCCCGCTGGGGGAGCTGCACAAGCCGGAAGTGCGCCGCATGGCCAGGGAGCGCGGCTTCGCCAATTTCGCCAAGAAGGACAGCACCGGCATCTGCTTCATCGGCGAACGCCGCTTCCGCGATTTCCTGGCGCGCTTCCTGCCGGCCCGGCCGGGCGATATCGTCAGCATCGACGGCGAGATCCTCGGCCGCCACCACGGGCTCATGTTCCACACCATCGGCCAGCGCGAGGGACTCGGCATCGGCGGCACGCACGGCGGCAGCGGCGAACCCTGGTACGTGTGCGCCAAGGACCTGGAAGCCAATCACCTCATCGTCGTCCAGGGAAAGAATCACCCGGCCCTGTTCCGCCCGACGCTGGAAGCCGACGAACTGCACTGGATCACCGCTGCACCGCCCACCGTACCGTTCGACTGCCACGCCCGCATCCGCTACCGCCAGGCGGACCAGGCCTGTTGCATCATCCGCCTCGAGGAAGGCCGCTGCCGCGTCGAGTTCCGGCAACCCCAGCGCGCCGTCACCCCCGGACAGGCCGTGGTGTTCTACCAGGGCGAGGTCTGTCTCGGAGGTGGTACGATCTGCGCATGAAACCCAGGAGCGACAGCGACCGTGCCCTGGCCTTCGCCGGCATCCTGCAGGCGCTGCAGCTGGTGCAGGACAGCGCCTATGGCCGCCCGCTGGACAAGGACGCCCTGCACAGCAGCCTGAACAGCATCCTCATGACCGACGCCGACGACGTCCCGCAGGTCTACGGCGGCCGACAAGGCGTGCACAGCGGTCTGGCGCTGATGGCCCGCCAGCTGATGGGTGGTGGAGAGAAACCCGACCCGGAACTGAGCCGCTACCTGGTCACCCTGCTGCACCTGGAACGCAAGCTCAGCAAGCGTTCCGACCTGCTGGAGCGCCTGCAGAGCGGCATCGAGCGAGCGCACAACCAGGCCGGGCATTTCGGCCTCAGCCACGCCAACACCCTCGCCAGCCTGGCCGAGACCTATTCGCAGACCCTGAGCACCCTGTCACCGCGCATCCTGGTCAACGGCGACCCGCACCTGCTGCGCGACAGCGCGGTCGCCAATCGCATCCGCGCCCTGCTGCTGGCCGCCACGCGCTCCGCCGTACTGTGGCGCCAGTGCGGCGGCACCCGCCTCGGCCTGCTGCTGGGCGGCCGGCGCAGGCTGGTCGAGGCCGCCGGCCGGCTGCTGGAGCAGATCGACACCTCCGGGGTCTGACGGAGGAGGATGGCCACGGAAACGGGTGCCGGTACTCCGCCAGATCCATGGCACGAAGAAAGCTGGCCAATTCAACGACTCCCGTCATTGCCAGGAACGCAGTGACGACTTGATCTTACGCCTTAGATTAAATCACTAATATATTGTTATATCTAGGTTTTCTTATTTTAGAAAACAAGGCTTCGGTAACGGAGACCCGGCGAAAACACGACAGCTCGCCAAACGCAGCGGAACACCCTGAAAGGAATATTTCCGTGTCCTACCGTGTGCTTCCGTGGCCATTCTCCTTCCCTCCCCACCCTATCCAGCCGATTTCAAATAGCCCATAATTGCGCGCCTGCCGAACATCCGCCTCACAGGAGCCTTGAATGAGCAACAGTTTTTCCACCCGCAGCAGCCTGAACGTCGGTGGCGAGCGCTACGAGATCTACCGCCTTCCCGCGCTGGCGCAGGACGTCTCCCGCCTCCCCTACTCCCTCAAGGTATTGCTCGAGAACCTGTTGCGTTTCGAGGACGGCAAGACCGTGACCGCCGGCGACATCGAGGCGCTCATCGCCTGGGACCCGAAGGCGGAACCACAACGCGAGATCGCGTACCGGCCGGCGCGGGTGCTGATGCAGGACTTCACCGGCGTGCCGGCGGTGGTCGACCTCGCCGCCATGCGCGACGCCATGAAGGCGCTGGGCGGAGACCCGGAGAAGATCAACCCGCTGCAGCCGGCGGAACTGGTCATCGACCACTCGGTGCAGATCGACCGCTTCGGCAGCGCCGACGCCATGGACCTCAATGCCCGCATCGAATACCAGCGCAATGAGGAGCGCTACAGCTTTCTCAAGTGGGGCCAGAAGGCCTTCTCCAACTTCCGGGTGATCCCGCCGGACACCGGCATCGTCCACCAGGTCAACCTGGAGTACCTGGCGCGGGTGGTGTTCGCGCAGGAGAACGACGGCGTGCTGCAGGCCTATCCCGACACCCTGGTGGGCACCGACTCCCACACCACCATGGTCAACGGCCTCGGCGTGCTCGGCTGGGGCGTGGGCGGCATCGAGGCCGAGGCCGCCATGCTGGGGCAGCCGGTGTCCATGCTGATCCCGCAGGTGGTCGGCTTCCGGCTGACGGGCGAACTGCCCGAGGGCGCCACCGCCACCGACCTGGTGCTGCTGGTGGTGGAGATGCTGCGCCGGCACGGCGTGGTCGGCAAGTTCGTGGAATTCTTCGGCGACGGCCTGGACCACCTGTCGCTGGCGGATCGCGCCACCCTGGCCAACATGGCACCCGAGTACGGCGCCACCTGCGGCATCTTCCCCATCGACGACGAAACCCTGAACTACCTGCGCCTGTCGGGCCGCAGCGAACAGCAGATCGCCCTGGCGGAGGCCTATGCGAAGGAACAGGGCCTGTTCCGCAGCGCCGACCAGCCCGAGGCGGACTACTCCAGCGTGGTGGAACTGGACATGTCGACCGTGGTGCCCAGCCTCGCCGGCCCCAAGCGCCCCCAGGACCGGGTGCCGCTGAGCGAGTCGAAGCCGCTGTTCAACGAGGCGCTGCAATCGCTGAAGCAGGAACGCAGCCTGGAAAGCCGGACGGTGACGACCTCCATCGACGGCCGGGAGGTCGAACTCGGCGACGGTGCCGTCGTCATCGCCTCCATCACCTCCTGCACCAATACTTCCAATCCCTCGGTAATGCTGGGCGCCGGCCTGGTGGCGAAGAAGGCGGCCGAACTCGGCCTGCAGGCCAAACCCTGGGTGAAGACCTCGCTGGCGCCCGGCTCACAGGTGGTCACCGAATACCTGCAGAAGGCCGGCCTGCTGGCGGATCTGGAAAAGCTCGGTTTCTATACCGTCGCCTACGGCTGCGCCACCTGCATCGGCAACTCCGGGCCGCTGCCCGAGCCGGTGTCGAAGGCCATCGCCGAGGGCAACCTTTCGGTATGCTCGGTACTCTCCGGCAACCGCAACTTCGAGGGGCGGGTGCACGCCGAGGTGCGCATGAACTACCTGGCCTCGCCGCCGCTGGTGGTGGCCTATGCCATCGCCGGCACCATGGATATCGACCTCTACCGGGAACCGATCGGCCAGGACCGCGAGGGTCACGACGTATTCCTGCGCGACATCTGGCCCAGCCAGCAGGAAGTGGCCGCGGCGGTCGCCGCCAGTGTCGACCGCGACGAGTTCACCCGCGTCTACCAGGACGTGCTGCACGGTTCCGATCGCTGGGTGAAACTGCAATCCCCCGAGGGCCAGCTGTTCGGCTGGCGCGACGACTCGACCTACATCCGGAATCCGCCCTATTTCGAAGGCATGAGCCGCGAGCCCGGCGAGGTGAGTGACATCCACGGCGCCCGCGTGCTGGCGCTGCTGGGCGACTCGGTGACCACCGACCACATCTCCCCGGCCGGCGCTATCAAGCCCGACAGCCCCGCCGGACGCTACCTGCTGGAACACGGGGTGCAGCCGGCCGACTTCAACTCGCTGGGCTCGCGGCGCGGCAACCACGAGGTCATGATGCGCGGCACCTTCGCCAACATCCGCCTGCGCAACCTGCTGGCACCCGGCACCGAGGGCGGCGTCACCCTGCACCTGCCGGACGGCGAGCCGATGAGCATCTACGACGCCGCCATGCGCTACCGCGAGGAAGGCGTGCCGCTGGTAGTGCTGGCCGGCAAGGAATACGGCTCCGGCTCCTCGCGCGACTGGGCCGCCAAGGGTCCCCGGCTGCTGGGCGTACGCGCCGTCATCGCCGAGAGCTACGAACGCATCCACCGCACCAACCTGGTGTGCATGGGGATCCTGCCGCTGCAGTTCCGCGAGGGCGAAAGCGCCGCTGCGTTGGGGCTCAGCGGCCGCGAGCAGTTCCACATCGAGGGCCTGGGTGACGGCTCGGCCAGCGAAGTGAGCGTGCGCGCGCTCGCCGAAGACGGCAGCGAGAAACGCTTCCAGGCCCGGGTGCGTATCGACACGCCGCAGGAGATCGAGTATTACCGCCACGGCGGCATCCTGCCCTATGTGCTGCGACAGCTGGCGACCTGATTCACCAATGCAGAAGCGTGATCATCCGTCATTCCGGCGAAGGCCGGAATCCAGGAGGCGTGAACAAAAGACCTGGATCCCGGCCTTCGCCGGGATGACGGATTGCTCGGATGTTCTATCAACCGAACAAGGAACACCATGGACCTGACACCCCTCACCGCTGTTTCCCCCGTCGACGGGCGCTACGCCCGCCACACCGAATCCCTGCGACCGATCTTCAGTGAGTACGGTCTCATCCGCCACCGCGTGCTGGTGGAGGTGCGCTGGCTGCAGGCGCTCGCGGCCCATCCCGGCATCGCCGAAGTACCACCGCTGGGCGAACACGCCAGCCACCTGCTGGAATCCATCGTCGAGCGCTTCAGCGAGGAAGACGCGCGCCGGGTGAAGAACATCGAACGCACCACCAACCACGACGTCAAGGCGGTCGAATACTTCCTCAAGGAGAAGATCGCCGGCAATGCCGAACTGGAGGCGATCGGTGAGTTCATCCACTTCGCCTGCACCTCCGAGGACATCAACAACCTCGCCTATGCGCTGATGCTGCGCGAGGCGCGCGGGCAGGTGCTGCTGCCCCGACTCGACGAGCTGATCCGCGCCATCGCCGA
>DROT01000240.1 GCA_011321775.1 Gammaproteobacteria bacterium
ACACCAGGAACAGCACAGCAGCAGGACTCATGCGCGCACCTTACCCCCTGCGCCCCCCTTTTTTAAGGGGCCAGGGGTTTTTTCTTCCCGTCACCCCGTTATTCCATGTTCTTCCGTGTGTTTCCGTGGCTGACAACATCGATGCCGGATCACCCCCCCTTCTCCCCGGACTTGCACGCCTTTTCCCAGAAGGTATGGTGCACCACAATGACCACGCCCCAGGAAGTCCAGATCGTCTACTGCACCGTCCCGGACGCCGATACCGGGCGGCGGATCGCTGCCACCTTGCTGGAATACCGGCTGGCCGCCTGCGTCAATCTGATAGCGGGGGTCGAATCCCTGTATCGCTGGAAGGGCGAAGTGCAGCGGGATTCGGAGGTTCTGCTCATGATCAAGGCCCGAACGGCCGATTACCAGGCACTGGAACGCAGGATTCTGGAACTGCACCCCTACGAACTTCCGGAAATCATCGCAGTCCCACTGAGTGACGGCCTGCCGGCCTACCTGGACTGGGTAAAAGACAGCGAGGCACAATGAGATACTGGATCCTGGCCCTGATGGCCGGATGGTTTTCCATCGCCCAGGCGGGGCCGTTCGGCGACGACGAACTGCTGCCGGTCAGGGAGGCCTTCTCCTTCGAGGCAAGCCCGATTTCCCCCGACCGTATCCGCGCCCGCTGGAACATCGCCGACGGCTACTACCTGTACAAGAGCAAGCTGCGTTTCAGCACCGACGCCAGCGGCATCAAGCTGGGCGAGCCGGTGCTGCCGCCCGGCAAGGTGAAGAAGGACGAGTTCTTCGGCACCATCGAGACCTACCGTCACCAGGTGGTGGCGGAAATCCCGGTCACGCGGGAAGCCGGCGCACCCGCCAGCTTCGAACTCAAGGCCGGCTCCCAGGGATGCGCCGACATCGGCGTCTGCTACCCGCCGCAGACCCAGATCGCCCGCATCGAGCTGCCGCCCGCGAAAGCGCCCACGACGAACACCGGCAGCCCGGTGGCACAGGCGCTGAACGGCCTGGACAACAGCCCGTCTTTCGGCGACGAGGAAGCGCTGCTGCCGGCCGACGAAGCCTTTCGCCTCGACGTCCACCCCGCCGAAGACGGCAGCGCCATCGTCGCCGACTGGACCATCGCCGAGGGCTATTATCTCTACCGCCACCGTTTCGAATTCAGACTGGCGCCGGCCGATGGTGTTCGGCTGGGCAAGGCCGAGCTGCCCGAGGGGGAACACAAGAACGACGAGTTCTTTGGTGACATCCAGGTATTCCACCGGCAGGTGAGCGCACGCCTGCCGCTGATTCGCAGCCGCGCCGCGGCGATGCCGGTCACTCTGACCCTCGGGTACCAGGGCTGCGCCGAGCGCGGTGTCTGCTACCCGCCGATCAGCAAGACCATCGAGCTGCAGCTGCCGCCGCTGGTCGCCACAGGCACCACCACGACCCCGCCGGCGAAGGCTGCGCCGCCACCCCCGGCGGCTCCCGCGGTCGCGCCGGCCGCCACGCTCAGCGAGCAGGACGCGCTCGCCGAACGGCTCGGCAAGGGCAACGTGCTGGCGACCCTGCTGGCCTTCTTCGGCTTCGGCCTGCTGCTGTCGCTGACGCCCTGCGTGTTCCCCATGATCCCGATCCTGTCCTCCATCATCGTCGGCCAGGGTGAGAACATCACCGCCCGCAAGGGCTTCGTCCTGTCGCTGGTGTACGTGCTGGCGATGGCGGTGACCTATACGGTCGCCGGCGTGTTTGCCGGCGTGTTCGGCGAGAACCTGCAGGCTGCCTTCCAGAACCCCTGGATCCTGTACAGCTTCGCCGCCGTGTTCGTGCTGCTGTCGCTGTCCATGTTCGGCTTCTATGACCTGCAGATGCCGGCCTTCATCCAGAGCCGCCTGACCACTGTCAGCAACCGCCAGAAGGGCGGCAGCCTCACCGGTGTGGCGGTCATGGGTTTCCTTTCGGCGCTGATCGTCGGCCCCTGCGTGGCGGCGCCGCTGGCCGGGGCACTCATCTACATCGGGCAGACCGGCGACGCCGTGCTCGGCGGCATGGCGCTGTTCGCCCTCAGCCTGGGGATGGGCGCACCGCTGATCGCCATCGGCACCGGCGCCGGCAAGCTGCTGCCGAAGGCCGGCAGCTGGATGGACCGCATCAAGGCGGTGTTCGGCGTGCTGCTGCTGGCGGTGGCGGTGTGGATGCTGGAACGCGTGCTGCCGGGGCCGCTGACGCTGGTGCTGTGGGCGGCGTTGCTGGTGCTGTCGGCCGTCTACCTGCGCGCCCTGGACGACCTGCCGGTGGAAGCCACGGGCTGGAGCCGCTTCTGGAAGGGCGTCGGGGTGGTGCTGCTGGCGTGGGGCGTCCTGCTGCTGATCGGCGCCGCGACGGGCTCGGGCGACCCCTTCCAGCCGCTGGCGAGGGTCACCGGCAGCCTGTCGGCCGGCCCGTCCCCGGGACAGCCGGCGCACCTGCAGTTCAAACGCATCAAGAGCGTCGACGACCTCGAGCGCGAGCTGGCGGTCGCCGCGGCGCAGGGCAAGCCGGTGATGCTGGACTTCTACGCCGACTGGTGCGTCAGCTGCAAGGAGATGGAGAAGTACACCTTCGGCGACCCGGCAGTACAACGGGCGCTCTCGGGCCTGGTGCTGCTGCAGGCCGACGTCACCGCCAACGACGCCGCCGACAAGGCACTGCTGAAACACTTCCACCTGCTCGGCCCACCGAGCATCCTGTTCTTCGACGCCCGCGGCGAGCCCCGACCGGACCTGACCCTGGTCGGCTACAAACCCCCGGCGGAGTTCGCGGCGCACGTGGCGAAGCTGCGGTAGCGGTACCGGAACGGGCGCTGGTGGTGGTATTGGCTCCCGCTGGTATTAGCCACGGAAACACACGGACTCCCGGAGCGCCGGGCTCCAGCCCGGCAAGAATGACTTCCGCCTATGATGATGCCGGATGCTACGCCGTGCCGGGCTGGAGCCCGGCGCTCCCGGAGGTTGGCGCGCCGCTACGCGCCTCGCAATGACGGGGAGAATGGGGACTTCCGCGCCGACCACAGCTCAGCAGAACCTTTGCGCCCCCTCACCGGGGCACAACGAAGCCGCCAACTCCGATAAC
The DNA here is from genome assembly GCA_011321775.1 of Gammaproteobacteria bacterium. Classification (GTDB taxonomy): domain Bacteria; phylum Pseudomonadota; class Gammaproteobacteria; order DSM-19610; family DSM-19610; genus Thiogranum. The sequence goes on from DROT01000240.1 coordinate 3,106, forward strand.
GCTCGTGACAGACCCGCAGGAGCCACCGCACCAACATTTCCGTGTCCTTCCGTGTGTTTCCGTGGCTAATACCTCAGGACCAACCCCTGCCACCGAAACCCCTACTTCAAATTGTACTTCTTGATCAGGTCGTACATGGTCGGGCGGCTGACGCCCAGCAGTTCGGAGGCCTGGGAGATCTTGCCGCCGACGTGGCCCATGGCGCGTACGATGGCCTGGCGTTCGGCCTGTTCGCGGATCTCGCGCAGGTTGAAGGTGCGGGTGTCGTCGACGCCGGCGCCGCCGAGCTCCAGGTCGGACACCGAGATCTGGCGGTGTTCCGCCATGATGACGGCGCGCTTGACGCGGTTCTCCAGCTCGCGCACGTTGCCCGGCCAGGGGTAGGCCTCGATGGCGGCCAGCGAGTCCTTGCTGAAGCGGTGCGGCTGCTTGCCCATGTCCTTGCTGAACTTCTCCAGGAACACGCGCGCCAGCAGCAGGGCGTCGCCCTCGCGCTCGCGCAACGGCGGAATGCGGATGCTGATCTCGCTGATGCGATAGTAGAGGTCCTCGCGGAACTCGTTGGTCCGCGCGAGTTGCGGCAGGTCCTTGTGGGTGGCGCAGATGACGCGCACGTCGACGGGGATCTCCTGGCGGCCACCGACGCGTTCGATGACGCGCTCCTGCAGGAAGCGCAGCAGCTTGGCCTGCAGCGGCAGCGGCATGTCGCCGACCTCGTCGAGGAACAGGGTACCGCCGTTGGCGACCTCGATCTTGCCCTGAGTCTGCTTGACGGCACCGGTGAAGGCGCCTTTCTCGTAGCCGAACAGCTCGCTCTCCAGCAGGTTCTCGGGAATGGCGGCACAGTTGATGGCGACGAAGGGCTCGTCCGCGCGCCCGCTGAGCGAGTGGATGGAACGGGCGATGAGTTCCTTGCCGGTGCCGGATTCACCCAGCACCAGCACGGTGGCGTCGGCCGGGGCCACCTTCTCGACGGTGCGGCACACCTTGAGCATCTGCGGGCTGCCGGTGATGACGCCCTCCAGCGGCGACTTGACGCCGGTGACGTGCAGGCGCTGGTTCTCTTCCTCGATCTCGTGCAGCCGGTAGGCGCGATTGACGATGAAGCCGAGCAGGTCGGCGTCGATCGGCTTGTAGAAGAAATCGTAGGCGCCCATGCCGACCGCCTGCAGGGCATTCTGGCGATCGTTGTTGCCGGTCACCACGATGACCTTGGTGGCGGGGAAACGTCCGAGGATGGTCTCCAGCGTCTTGAAACCCTCGCTGGTACCGTCGGCATCGGGCGGCAGGCCGAGGTCCAGGGTGACGACCGGCGGGCGGTGCTTCTCCAGTTCGCTCAGGGCCGTCTCGCGGTCACCGGCGATAATGACGTCGATCCCCTCGAAACACCACTTGAGCTGGGTCTGCAGCCCTGGATCGTCCTCAATAACCAGTAGTTTCTTCGAGTCGCTGGCCATCAATCCTTCCGTTATCGTTCTTGTCGGCAGACTTTACACTATTTTTCGCTTCATCGCTAATGGGAATACGCATCCGGAAGGTGGTCCCCTCGCCCACGCGGCTGATCACCTCGACCTCGCCCCCGAGCCCGCGCACGTAATCCCGCGTCTCGTAAGCGCCTATTCCCATTCCCGATTTCCCCTTGGTGCTGTCGAAGGGCTTGAACAACCGCTGCTGCATGAAGGCCTCGTCCATGCCGTGGCCGGTATCCTGCACCTCGATCACCGCCTGATCGTTCTGTTTGAACAACCTGACAATCACCATGCCGTCGTCGGGCGTGGCGTCCTGGGCATTGCGCACCACGTGGCCGATCACCGCGGCGAAGCGGTCCTGGTCGGCGCGCACCTGCAGGCCGGTGGCCTGAAAATCGAGGCTCGGTACCGGCGACCCCGCAGACATGGTCTGCACCACCTCCTCCAGCACAGTGCAGACGTCCACCAGCGCCAGCTTGTGCCGCGGATCGCGCCCGCTGCGCAGGTTGGTCAGCAGGCGGTTCATCTTGTTGACCGAATTCTCGACGGTGTGGATGGCGTCTTCCATGAAGGCCGGGTTGTTCTTGTGGCGTGCGGCATTGCTCACCACCAGCGACAGCTGGGCGATGAGGTTCTTGAGATCGTGCATGACGTAGGCGGACAGGCGGTTGGTGGCCTCGAACTCCTTCGCCTGCAACAGCGCCTGGGCAGCGTCCTGCTGCGCCAGGTGCACCGCCACCTGGCGCCCGACGATGCGCAACAGGTCGTAGTCCTCCCAGTTCAGCGAGTGCGCCACGCGCGGGCGCAGCAGCACCACCATGCCCAGCAGGCGATCGTGGAACTTGAGCGGCACGATCAGCCAGGCGCCCTCGATCCGGCGCATCCAGGCCGGCACCTCCAGGTCGCGGTAGGCCTGCGGCAGCGCGCGATATTCGTCGCAGTGGATGATCCAGTCCTCATCGCTGAGGTAACGCACCAGCGAACTGTCCGACTGCAGGGAACAATCCCCCTGCGGCAGGGGCGCCTGCCAGCCCGCCACCGGCTCGTAGCGGTGCGAATCCCGGTATTGCCACAGCAAGCCGCCCGGGCAGTCGAGGATATCCGCAATCGCGCGGATCGAGCGCTCGCGCAGCGTTTCGCCCGGCTCGTCGCTGGTCATGGTGTGGATGAAACGCAACCACTCGTCGCGGTATTCGAACTTGTAGTGGAAGAAATGCTTGTTGATGAACACCCGCAGGCTGGCGCGCAGCTGGGCCGAAAACAGCAGCACCGCCAGCATCAGCACCGCGCCGAACAGGAAGATGACCTGGGCGATGGTGCCCCAGCTGCCGCCGTACTCGCGGATGAGATAGCCACCCAGGCCCATCGCCAGCAGGTAGATACCGGCGCCCAGCAGCGCCACGGTGTGGAACACCACCCGCCGCGACACGAAGATGTCCAGCGACCACTGCGGATCACGCGCCGCGGCGATGCCGATCACCGGTACCACGATGGCATTGATGAAACCGCGCGCCTCCCACAGCACCGGGTCGATGCCGCTGAACAGCAGCGCGTGGGAATAGAGATAGAAGTCGTAGATGAACAGCGCGCCCATGCCCATGCACAGGTACTTCACCACCCGACGCGACTCGGCGCGCGCATTGCGGATCACCTGTTCCACCAGCGCCAGCCCGGCAATGGACATCACCATGAAGCCGGCGAACAGCAGATCGACGTCACCGGTCGACAGCACCGGCATGCCGGAAACGCCACGGTACAGCACCATCATCACCAGCAGCAGCGCAAAACTGGCCAGCAGGCCGGTGGTGCGACGGAAATGGTGCATCGCCTGCTCCGGCTGCTGATAGGCGGCGCTGAGAATACGCACCATGAAGGCCAGCAGCGCCAGGTCGCGCACCGGTTCCAGCAGGTAGGACCAGATGTTGGACAGCTGGAATGCCTGCGCAGCCGCCGTGACGCCCATCCACAGGGTGCTCACCAGCGAGGCGACCAGCAACGCGCGCTTGTGCGGTCGCCCCTGCTCGCCCGTCAGCAGCACCAGCGACAGGATCAGGAACACCCCGGCCCCGGTCGCGTAGCTGACTACCGCAATATCCACCATCCCACAATCGTCCCGAAGTTCTCGTTATTGGCAGGTGGGCCGGCGGCGATCACACCGCCGATCAGGGCGCTGAATATAGCGCATCGCGCCGCCCGACCACCAGACAATTACAGCAGCCTGTTCTGAACGACGGAATGGCAGACGCCCAAACCTTGCCTATCGAGTTGATTTTCGGCTGATTTATGGAATTCTTTACAGATGAGTCAAGAGAACAGTCGATGATTCTTACGTTTTTTGAAAACCGGATAATAGCCACGGAACCACACGGAAACGTCTTTTGTGTTCGCTTCCGTGTGTTTCCGTGGCGAATTCAGCCAGAGCCAATCAGGACTGCAGGGACTTGAGCGCCTCCTTCGCCTCCTCGATGCCGTCGTAGCTGTAGTCCCCCGCCGTGGCCTTCTTCAGGTGTTCGGCCGCCGCCGCCTGGTCGCCCAGCTTGAGATAGGCCATGCCCAGGTGATACTGGAACACCGGGATCTGCGGCGCCTTGTCTACCGCCTTCTTCAGAATATCCACTGCCTTCTGGTAGTCTCCCTTGCGGTAGTACACCCACCCGGCGGTATCCAGGAATGGCGCCTGGTCCGACTGTTCCAGCTGCGCCGCCAACGATTCTGCTTTCCCGAGGCTCTTTTCGTCACTCCGGTGATCGGACAACAATGCCGCCAGGTTGTTGATGCTGACCGCATTCATCGGCTGGATTTCCAGTACCTTTTCGTAGATGGCGATGGCACCCTCATAGTCCTTCTGCCGCTCCTTCAGAGCGGCAAGATCGATCAGCAGGCGCAGATCGTTGGGGCGCTGTTTCAACCCTTGCTCATAGGTCTGCACGGCACCGTCGAGGTTCCGGTTCTCCACCTGCGCGCGGGCCAACTCGCGGTAGGTTTCCACGCTACGCGGCGTGATCTCCAGCTGCCGCCGGAATGCCGCTATCGCCGCGGGCAAGTCCTTCTTCTTCAGATAGACGGCGCCCAGCTCCCGGTTGGCCGCCTTGTGCCGCGGATTCGCGTCCAGCATCGCCTTCAGGCGCCGCTCGGCTTCATCGACCTTCCCCTGCTCGAGTTCCAGGTCAACCAGCGCAGCGAGTATGTCGCCAGAATCCGGCGCCTTCGCGAGCGCTTCCTCGTACTGCGCGACGGCGGCAGGAACATCACCCTTCTTCGTCAACAGACGCGCCTCGAGCACATGCCCATCGGCGCTGTCCGGGTGAATCTTCTGTAGCTGCCGGGCCACGGCAATCGCATCATCCCAGCGCTTCCGGGCGGCCAGGATATCCGCCTTTGCCAGGAGCACCTGCACGTTCTCCGGGTCCTTCTCCAGTGCCTTGGCCAGGAGATCGAGTGCGCCCGCGTAATCCTGTTGCGCATAGCGAAGACGCGCCTCCTGCAGATAACCTTCCGCGCTGTCCGGTTCGAGTTGCTGCAGCTGCTTGACGGCTTGCTCCATCCCCGCCGCGTCCCCCATGTGCGCCAGCACCTCGATCTTTGCACGCAGTGCCTGCCTGTCCTCCTTGTCCATCTTCAGCACTTCGTCCAGTTGCTCGAGCGCACCTTCGTTATTGCCATCGCGGGCCAGCAGATCCGCCAATGCCAGACGCAGCTTCTTGTTGTTCGGATTGACATCGACACCGCGGCGCAGGGTATCCAGCGCAAGCTCGGGCTCCTTGTTCGCACGATGGGCTGCCGCGAGCAGCTGGAGCAGTTCCGGGTTGTCCGGCTGATCCCTGAGAACCGAGCGGAAACTGTTGATGGCATCGACATACTTCTTCTGGCTCGCCGCGATCTTGCCCTTGAGCAACAGGGCATCGTTGTCACGCGGGTTTTCCTTCAGCACTTCCTCCAGCAACGGAGGTATCCGCTTGTCGGCGGGGTCCTCGGAGGCATACAGCTGTGCCAGTGTCACCCTTGCCTTGAGGCCGGCCGGCTCGGTGCCCTGGGCTTCGATCAGCGCCCGCAAGGCCTTCTGAGCCTCTTCCTTCTGGTCGTTGGCCAGATACAGCCTCACCAGCGAGAACTGGAGATCAGTCATGTCCGGATGTTCCCGGATCAGGTCACGGAGCCTTTCGATCGCGACCTCCTTGCTACGCCGGGTGGCCAGGAACTCCGCCAGCAGCATGTAACGCTGGGCGTCTTCCGGGTCTGCCGAAATCATGTCCTTCAGTGCCTGCTCGGCCTTGTCGATCTGGTCGGTCTGACTCAGAAAGGAAGCCAGCGCAAGGCGATAGGCCAGCTCATCGGGGTGCTCTTTCACGATCTGATGCAGCACTGCCTCTGCCTTGTCATATTCCTTGTTAATGCGGTAATGCGTGGCCAGCCGTTGCTGCAGAATCACCGGATCGGAACTGGCTGCGATCGCCTTCTTCAGCAACGCCTCGGCTTCGTCCTTGCGTCCCTTGCGGTCATAAAGACTGGCCAACAGCACCACGGCGGGCCTCAGGGTGGGATTCTCCTTCACGACCTTCTCGAGTTGCGCCATGCCCTTGTCGACCTCACCGTCGCCCACCCACATCGTGGCCTGAAGTGTCAGTCCTTCTGCATTGGCGGGATCGAGCTCGAGAATCTTGTTCAGCTGTTCCTGGAACAGCCCCATGGCATTGGCCATGGCAGTCTCGTTCTTTTGCGCCTTCAGAGCCGTCGCCTGCGCCAGGTAGATCTTGGCAAGGTGGATTCGCGGCTCCACCCAGTCGGGAGCCAGCTTCACCGCCTTCTCGTAGTTTCCGAACGCCTTGCGCCAGTTCTTCGCCTTTTCCTCGACCTGGGCGATATAAAAGTAACCCTTGGCATCCTTGGGATCGATCTGCAATACATTCTTGAACTCGATCCGGGCCTTGTCGTAGTTCTTGTCCGCCAGGTACGCCTTGCCACGCTCGAGGTACTTGGCCTTGCGTTCCTCCTTGCCACCACAGCCGAACAGCAGGCTCGCCGCCAGCGCCAGCACCAGACCCCTTACCATTACACGATTCATTACACCCATGGTGTTCTCCAAACTCCGAAAACAGTTATTACCCAGTCGTTTTTCCAGTACGTCCCCAAGCTGCGCCTCGCTCAGCCCCCCGCAACTCACCCACATGCTCCAGGAACCACCGATACGTCTGCTCGATCCCCTCCCGCAGCCCGATACGTGCCTTCCATCCCAGGGCATTGATCTTCGAGGTATCCACAAGCTTGCGGGGCGTCCCGTCCGGTTTCGAGGAATCGTACTCGATCCGTCCCTCGAATCCCACAACGCCCCGGACGATCTCCGCCAGCTCGGCGATGGGGATATCCTGCCCCACACCTATGTTGATGATCTCCGGATCGTCATAGTGCTGCATCAGGAACAGGCAGGCGTCCGCCATGTCGTCCACGTGCAGGAACTCGCGTCGCGGTGACCCCGTCCCCCACAGGGTGACCGTCTCTGCCCCGGACAGTTTCGCCTCATGAAACTTGCGAATCATTGCCGGCAGCACGTGCGACTTCTCGAGATCGAAATTGTCACCTGGCCCATAGAGATTGGTCGGCATGGCGGTAATAAACCTGCACCCATATTGCCGCTGATAGGCCTGGCACAACTTGATCCCGGCAATCTTGGCCACCGCATACCACTCGTTGGTCGGCTCCAGTGGTCCTGTCAGCAGCGACTCCTCCTTAAGCGGCTGGGGCGCCATCTTCGGGTAGATGCAGGTACTGCCCAGCGCCAGCAACTTCTTCACTCCGTGACGGTACGACGAATCGATGACATTGGCCTCCATCATCAGGTTGTCGTAGATGAACTCCGCCGGGTAGCTGTCGTTGGCAAGAATGCCGCCAACCTTCGCCGCGGCCAGAATCACGTATTCCGGCTTCTCTGCCGCAAAGAACTCCCGCACCGCCTGCTGCTCGCGCAAATCGAGTTCGCGACTGGTCCGGAAAACCAGGTTCGCGTAGCCGGCCCGCTGCAGCCTGCGGATGATCGCAGACCCGACCAGCCCCCGGTGACCGGCCACATAGATTTTCGCTCCCTTGTCCATACGGCTTCGTGCCACCAGGCTCCGCTCGCGGGCCATCTCTATTCGTTATAGTCGAAGGTCTCGAACCCTTCGCGCCGACAGAGTTCGTCGCGCTCGGCGATCCTGAGATCCGCGCGCACCATCTCGGCCACCATCTCCTCTAGACCGATCTCCGGAACCCAGCCGAGTTTCTCCCTGGCCTTGGTGGAATCGCCTAACAGCGTTTCCACCTCGGTTGGCCTGAAATAGCGCGGATCCACCTCCACTAGAAGAGTGCCACTCCTGGCATCGTATCCTTTCTCGTCCACGCCCTTTCCCTCCCAGCGGATATCGATACCGACCTCCTTGAACGCCGCATCGA
>DROT01000241.1 GCA_011321775.1 Gammaproteobacteria bacterium
ACATAGTCCGCGTGTCCCGGGCAGTCCACGTGCGCATAGTGCCGCGTCGGCGTCTCGTACTCCACGTGCGCCGTCGCAATCGTGATCCCGCGCGCACGTTCCTCCGGCGCATTGTCAATCTGGTCGTAGGCCTTGAACTCCCCACCCTGCTTCTCCGCCGCCACCTTCGTCAACGCCGCCGTCAGCGTCGTCTTGCCGTGGTCAACGTGACCTATCGTTCCCACATTTACATGCGGCTTCGTACGCTCAAATTTTTCCTTGGACATGGTGACGGTTCTCCCCGTTTTGATGTTCGCAGAGCTGAGTCTGGTATTTCCGGCCGGGCGCCCGGCCCCGACAAAACAAAAAACAGACCGGGCTCGCACCCGGCCTCAATCTGGAGCTCATAACCGGACTTGAACCGGTGACCTCTTCCTTACCAAGGAAGTGCTCTACCGACTGAGCTATATGAGCATTGCTACCTTGGAGCGGGTGATGGGAATCGAACCCACGTATTCAGCTTGGAAGGCTGAAGTTCTACCATTGAACTACACCCGCAGTTCCTGCATTCCCTCACCTGCAAGCGGCCGTCCACCTGCAGGCCCTGTCCACTCTGGTGGAGGGGGGAGGATTACTCCGGACCTTCGGTCCTCCGCCCTCCGGGCCGCTGCGCCCTGCGCAGCGTTCAAAACCGCTGCCGCGGTTTTGTCGAACCTCTGTCGGTTCTCATCCTCCCCCTGCGGGGAAAATGCCGGCTCCGCGAAAAATCCACCGCTCCGCGAGCCCTGTCCACTCTGGTGGAGGGGGGAGGATTCGAACCTCCGAAGGCTGAGCCGTCAGATTTACAGTCTGATCCCTTTGGCCACTCGGGAACCCCTCCGAAACGCAAGCCGCGTATTTTGGTCCACCATGCCGCAGGTGTCAACTCCGCAGGCGCCATAACGACGCCGGCGTGGCCGCTGCACCCGCTGGCCGCTTTCTGGTACCATGACGCCGCCCGACGCGGCGGCAGGCACCGTCCGCCAGCGATGCCCGGACGGCTGGCTGGGGCGCCACAAGACAGAATCCAGACAAGAATCGGGGAAATTCCATGAAGGTAACCATCTATGGCTCCGGCTATGTGGGGCTGGTCACCGGCGCCTGCCTGGCGCAGGTCGGCAACGACGTACTCTGTGTCGACATCGACCCGGACAAAATCGAACGGCTCAACCGCGGGGAAAGCCCGATCTACGAACCGGGTCTGTCGGAAATGCTGCAGAGCAACCAGGCCGCCGGGCGCCTGAGCTTCACCCTGGACCCCGCCGAGGGGGTGGCACACGGCCTGTTCCAGTTCATCGCCGTGGGCACGCCGCCGGACGAGGACGGTTCGGCCGACCTCCAGCACGTGCTGGCGGTGGCCCGTTCCATCGGCGAACACCTGGACGACTACCGCATAATCGTCAACAAATCGACGGTGCCCGTCGGTACCGCCGACCGCGTCCGCGCCCAGGTGCAGGAAATCCTCGACCGGCGCGGCACCAGCCAGGAGTTCGACGTGGTCTCGAACCCGGAATTTCTCAAGGAAGGCGCCGCCATCGACGACTTCATGCGCCCCGACCGCATCGTCATCGGCACCGACAATCCCCGTACTACGGAACTGCTGCGCGCCCTGTATACGCCCTTCAACCGCAGCCACGAGCGCATCCTGGCCATGGATATCCGTTCCGCCGAACTCACCAAGTACGCCGCCAACTCGCTGCTGGCCACCAAGATCAGCTTCATGAACGAGCTGTCGAATATCGCCGAACGGCTCGGGGCCGACATCGAGCAGGTGCGCATCGGCATCGGCTCGGATCCACGGATCGGCTACCAGTTCATCTACCCCGGTGCCGGCTACGGTGGCTCCTGTTTCCCCAAGGACGTGCGCGCCCTGGAACGCACCGCCTCTGAAAACGGCTACCAGGCCGAACTGCTGCACGCGGTCGAGGCGGTCAATTTCCGCCAGAAGGAGCGGCTGTTCGAGAAGATCTCGGAACACTTCGGTGGCCAGCTCAAAGACCGCACCTTTGCTCTCTGGGGTCTGGCCTTCAAGCCCAACACCGACGACATGCGCGAAGCTTCCAGCCGGGTATTGATGGAGTCCCTGTGGAGCAAGGGCGCCCGGGTCCAGGCCTTCGATCCCGAGGCCCGCGAGGAGACGCGACGCATCTACGGCGAGCGCGACGACCTGAAACTGTGCGAATCCGCCGAACAGGCGCTCGACGGCGCCGACGCCCTGGTGGTCATCACCGAGTGGAACGAGTTCCGCAGCCCGGATTTCGAACAGTTGCGTAGCACCCTCAGCGAGCCGGTGATCTTCGACGGGCGCAACCTGTACGATCCGGACTATCTCGCCAAGCAGGGCTTTACCTACTATTCGATCGGTCGCCAGACCGTACGCCCCTGAACCCCGCGAACCCCCCCTGCGCCAGACCTCAAGCGGACCACCGCCGGGCCGATGACTAGCCCAGAGGAAGCAGGGGGAAGGACTCATGAGGAGGATCGCATCCACAGCCGTGCTGCTGGCCATCCTGGCCGGCACGCAAACCGTCAGCGGCCGCGACATGGACGGACAATACGCGGTCTTTGGCATGGGCGCAGAGAACTGTGCCACCTACCTGGTGGCCCGCGACCGCGCGGACGTCAGCGAACGCTGGTACCATCGCTGGCTCGCCGGCTACCTGACGGCGGTCAACAACGCCGCCGCCAGCACCTACAACATCCTCGGCGACAAGAGCATGGCCGACATCCTCGACTGGCTGGAAGGCTATTGCGCCGCCAACCCCAACGTCAATTTCGCCAACGCCGTTGCCGACATGGTGTCCGTCCTCTACGAAGACCGCCAGAACATCGCACCGGGCAAGAAGGGCGGCTGGAACAAGTTCTCCACCCAGCAGGATTAACTCCCCAGTTGCATGAAGGGTTCGGGCAGTACAGGGGCCTGGCGCTGCTCCGTTACCTTGCCCCACCCGGAAAGCGCCGCGCCCGCACGGCCGGCAGCTGTGCCAGCCGGTCATACCAGTCCACCAGATCCTGCAACGAATAGGCGGCATTGGCCGGACTGGGATTGGGCGTCACGAAGATCACGCTCTCTCCCACGGTGAGAGGCTGCAGTCCCCAGACCGCCTCCGCGGAGGCCAGACCGGCATGGCGCAGGAAGGCGCCGTAGGCCACCTTGCCATGAAACCAGGCGCAGCGGGGACGGTAGTGCTCGATGAGTTCGCGCAGCCGCGGCGCACCCGCGCGGAAATCCGCCGCACGCAGCCCGGCACCGCTGCGGGTTGGCCGTTTGACCACGTCGGTAAAACCGATGCCCTCGCGTTGCAACAGCTGAGGCATGGCATCGACACCGGGCGCCACCGCCTTGTGTAGCAGACGGCTGCCATTCAGGGCCTTCCAGAAACGGTTACGCGGGTTGGCGAAGTAGAAACCGGCTTCCACCGACGGCAGGCTTGGATTCAGCCCGATGGACAGCAGTCGCATCCCCGGCGCCAGCACGTCGGGCAGGGTGGCAGAGGATCGGCTCAAGCGCGCTCGTCCGGCATTTCGTGGCCACGGCACACCGGGCCATAGGGACCATACCGGTGGCGATCGTGGTAGTGCATGCGGTAGTGCACGAAACGATCGCGATCGTCGAAGTGCAGGAAGGGATTTCCCTCCTGCTGCTCGGCGAGGGTCGAGGTCGCTTTTACGGCGTAGTTGTGTCCCGGCAATATGACCGTCTCCGCCGGCAGCTTTTGCGTCATGTCCTTCAGGGTATGGTACATCTGCTCCGGATCACCACCGGCGAGATCGCAGCGACCGCAGCCGAACACGAACAGGGTGTCGCCGGTAATGAGCTGGCCGCCCAGGCGATAGCAGGCGGAGCCGGGGGTGTGGCCGGGGGTGTGCAACACCTCGATATCGGTCTCGCCGAGGGCGATGTGATCGCCACCGTGGTGCAGGCTCGGCAGCTCCAGGCCGGCATCCCAGAAACGCGCCTCCTCCTTCAGCAGATGCAGCTTCGCATCGTAGGCGGCCAGCACTTCCTCGATACCGTTGATGTGGTCGTGATGACTGTGAGTCAGGAGGATGTCGGTGATGCGCACCCCGCGGCGGCGGGCCAGTTCCAGCACTTCGGGGACCTCCCAGGCCGGATCCACCACCGCGGCACGGCCGCTGGCACGATCCTCGATCAGGTAGACGAAGTTCTCCATCGGCCCGAGTTCCAGGGCATGGATGACAAAGGGGGGTTCTGGCGTCATGGAACAATCCTCCGGGAAGCGGGTGCGGCTTCGGTCTGGGACAACGCTGCAGGTCCGGTTATCGATTATATAGTGTGGCGACAATTGCGAAACAGGGGAGACGCCGGCATGGGAGCGGGCATACGACGGGCCGATGAAGCGGGCGAATACTGGTTCGAGGAAGGCTGCTTCGTGACAGAAGTATCCAACCACCCAGGGGACCCCGGCCTGTCGGTCGCCAGGATCCGCGTGCCGCCCGGCACCAGCACCCGCCGCCACTGTCTCGAGGACACCTGGGAGCGTTATCTGATCGTGGAGGGGGAAGGCGAGGTCGAGGTCGGTGGACTGGAACCGACCCGGGTCTCGGTCGGTGACGTGGTCTGCATTCCGCCGGGAACGCCCCAGCGCATCCGCTGCAGCGATAGCGGCGAGCTGGTGTTCTATGCCCTCTGCTCGCCGCGTTTCACGCCCGCCTGTTACCGCGACCTGGAAGAAGACTGAAGGGGGTGCTCCGGCGACGGACCGAAATGCGCCCGCAGCTTGCGCACCGTCGCCGGTCCGACGCCGCGGATGGCGAGCAGTCGCTTGTCGCTCACCGACGCCAGCTGGCGTCGGGAACGCACCCCGGCCGCCACCAGGGCGCGGGCGATGGCCACGTTCACGCCGGCGGCACGGACACCGGCGAGGAACGTCCGAACCTCGGCTCCGGAATCGGCGGGAGGCCGCGACGACGTCTCCGCTCGCCGCAAGGTTGTCGCCGCGGAGGCACCTCCCTGGCGGAGGAACCGCCCCATGGCTGCCGACAGCCGCCACCCGCCCGGCCAGCAGCCGCGCGCCTGGCGAAACAGGACCTGTGCCGCAACGATCGCGATCAGCAGGGTCACGGCCTGCGCCAGAAACCACCGCCAGGAGGGATCGTCCGAGGGGAGCAGACCCTGGTGCAGGTAACGGAGTGCCGTGATTCCCGCGATCGACAGAAACACCAGGGCCAGAAGCAGGAACCCGATCGCCCATCCATAGGGGCACAGCCTCTCGAAACGCGCGCACAACCAGCGCCCGAGCTGGCGCTGCCAGTGATCGAAAACGGTTGGTTCGGCGTAGAAGTCGTCTTTGATCATGATGCTCTCTGCTCCGGCCGCTCGCGACACCCTCGCAGTATCCGCCATCCCGTACGCGAATTGTGTGACCCTGTGCGCATTCCTGCATCCGCGCCAGGAATTCGACAGCACGCCCCTTCCCCGTCATCAGCGGCCACCGCCGCCGCGGGTTGAGCCGCGGGCGCCTGCAGATTATGCTCCGCGGCCCATGTCCCTGGTACGCATACGCAATCTGAGCCTCGGTTTCGGCGGTGAACCACTGCTGGACGGCGTCGACCTGACGGTCGAAAAGGGCGAGCGCATCTGTCTCGTGGGACGCAACGGCAGCGGCAAGTCGACGTTGCTGAAGGTGCTGCAGGGCCGGCTGAGCCCCGACGAGGGGGAACTGCAGCTCCGCAAGGACGTCCGCATCGCCGCGCTCGACCAGGAGCTGCCCCAGGGTTTTTCCGGCTCGGTGTTCGAATGTGTCGCCGCCGGCCTGGGTGAACTGGGGGAACTGCTGAGACGCTTCCACCGGCTGAGCACCGAACTCGCCCGCGGCGACGATGCCCGCCTCATGGAACAGCTGGACAATACCCAGCACGAACTGGAAGCGAACAACGGCTGGGCGCTGGAGCAGCGCGTGGAGACCGTGCTGTCGCGACTGTCCCTGCCGGCCGACGCCGATGTCGCCACCCTCTCCGGCGGCCTCCAGCGGCGCGTGCTGCTGGCGCGCGCGCTGGTATCCTCCCCCGACCTGCTGTTGCTCGACGAGCCCACCAACCACCTCGATATCCCCTCCATCGAGTGGCTCGAGGAGTTCCTGCTCGCCTACCCGGGCACCCTGCTGTTCATCAGCCACGACCGCGCCTTCCTCTCCCGCCTGGCGACCCGCATCATTGACCTCGATCGCGGTATCCTCAGCGACTGGCCC
>DROT01000242.1 GCA_011321775.1 Gammaproteobacteria bacterium
CATAGGAATCTGGATGGCGGTGGATGGGAGCACCGGGGATACCGAGACCGTCCTGCAACAACTGGAATGGGCGATCACCGAGGCCCACCAGACCCCGGAGAAGTACGCCCTCTGGGATGGCGAGAAGGATGAGTCCGAGTCCCGCCTGACGGACTGGGACATCGAAAACGATCTTCGGCAGGCTGCCGACCGGGGAGAGCTGTCGATGTTCTACCAGCCCCAGCAGGACCTGGCCAGTGGAGAGATATCGGGGGCGGAAGCCCTGATTCGCTGGCGCAACGGGAATCGGGGCTATGTGCGTCCCGATATCTTCATCCCGATCGCGGAGCGCAGCGCCCTGATCGAGGAAGTCACGCGCTGGACGCTGCACACGGTGCTGCGGGAAATGGAAGCCCTGCCGAATCTGCCGCAGATCTCGATCAACCTCTCGGTACAGGTGTTGCAGCAGGGTATCGTCGAAGACCTGCGTTCAGCCCTGTCCCTGTGGTCGGTGGACCCGGCACGCGTGGTGCTGGAGGTTACAGAATCCGCGGTGATTTCCAATCTGGAACAGGCGGTGGATGCCTTGCGGGAGTTGCGCGCCCTTGGTGTCGGCTTGTCGATCGACGATTTCGGCACCGGCTACTCGACCATGACCTACCTGCGACAACTGCCCGCTACCGAGCTGAAGATCGACCGTTCATTCGTGGACAACATGCTGCATTTCAGCATGGATGAACACATCGTCAAGTCGCTGATCCACATGGCCCGGGGGGCGGGTCTGCGCACCGTTGCGGAAGGCGTGGAGAACGAGGAGACCCGGCAGCGATTGCAGCAGCTCGGCTGCGATGTGATCCAGGGGTATCACCTGGCCCGCCCCATGCCGCTGGAAGACTGCCGCCGCTGGCTCGAGGATCGGCAATGGACATGAAAAAGCCGGCGCGAGGCCGGCTTTTTCGAGCGGTTTCAGGAGGGGCTCAGAGACCGAGCTTTTCCTTGATGGCGTTGATGACGTCTTCGCTGGAGGTTGCCTTGACGGTCAGCAGCATGCCTTCCTTCTCGTAAAAGTCAGCCAGCGGGGCGGTCTTCTCGTTGTAGACGTCGAGTCGGTTGCTGATTGCTTCTTCGGTTTCGTCGTCGCGCTGCACGACCGGGCCGCCGCACTTGTCGCACTTGCCTTCTTCCTTCGGCGGGTTGGACTTGACGTTGTAGATGGCGCCGCAGTCGGTGCAGGTGCGGCGGGTGGTCAGGCGGTCGAGGATGACTTCGCGCGGTACGTCGATGTTGACCACGCAATCCAGTTCCTCGCCCATCTTCGCCAGCAGTTCCTTCAGAGCCTCGGCCTGGGGAATGGTGCGCGGGAAACCGTCGAGCAGGTAGCCGTTCTTGCAGTCGTCTTCCTTCAGACGCTCTTCCATGATGCCCATGATCAGGTCGTCGGAGACCAGGTCGCCGGCCTTCATCGCGGCCTCGGCCTGTTTGCCGAGCTCGGTGCCGGCGGCCACGGCGGCGCGCAGAATGTCGCCGGTGGAGATCTGGACGGAGCCGTCGATCTGGGTCAGCAGCTTGGCAACAGTGCCCTTGCCGGCGCCCGGAGCGCCCAACAGAATCAGTTTCATGATGTTTCCTCTTTCGTTTTACAGGGTTTCAAATGCAAAAGGCCCGGCCGGTGCAACCGGCCAGGCCTGGGGTAGGTGATTCCGCCTCAGTGATCGCCCATGGCCATCTGGATGTAGCCGGTGGGGCAGACATCCGAGCAGATGTGGCAACCGATGCAGCGGGTGTAGTCGGTGAACACGTAGCGGCCGAGGGTGGACTTGTCCTTCGGCG
>DROT01000243.1 GCA_011321775.1 Gammaproteobacteria bacterium
ACCGCAGCCAGATCGAATCCCTGGCAGCCGACTATCTTCACCGCCAGGTGAGGATCGGTTCCCTCGATGCCGCCTGGCACGGCCTGTCGCCGGTACTGCGGCTGAAACGGGTAGTGGTTTCCGGCGGCGACCTGCCGGCGCAGGAGCTGCTCATCGACGAGGTCCAGGTGGCCCTGGATCTGGTCGATACCCTGTGGTCGCGCAAGTGGCGCACCGCCGGCATCCGTCTCATCGGCCTCGAGCTGGCGATCGATACCGACCTCGTCCATCGTCGCGGCAGCCTGGAATGGCTCGCTTCGCTGGGATGGCTGCTGCACCAGCGCAGTATCTCCCTGGAGCAGCTTCGTCTGCACTGGAACGATCCCGGCCTGTTCCCCAGCCCGGTTCTACTCGAGGAGGTCTCCCTGCAGCTGCTCAACGAGGGGGCGCGGCACCAGTTTCTGTTGAATGCGCCACTGGCGTCGCCGCTGGGCGAAGCGGTGCGCGTCTCGGCCGACTTTCGCGGGCCCGGAAACGATCCGGCACGCTGGCGCGGCAAGCTCTACGTGAAGACCGTCGGCCTCGATCTGGCGGCCATCGGCCGCGCCTTTCCCGGGCTGGCGTTACGCCTTGGCGGGCGTATGGATCTGGAACTCTGGGCCGGCGTACGCAAGCTGGCGCCGATCTGGGGGCGTGGCGCCGTCAGCGTTCGCCAGGCGAGCTTCGCCAATCGCACGGCGGATGCCCAGTCCTACCAGGCCAGCTCGATCGGCAGCCGCTTTCACTGGCGCCACGAGCAGAGCGGCTGGCGGCTGGAACTGAAACAGTTCAGCGTCCGACGCCAGGAGCGCGAAGTGTGGCCGGTCTCGGATTTCCGGGTGCGCCTCGCAACCACGCCCGAAGTCGTCGTTCGCGGCTACGCCAGCCACATGGTCATCGAAGAGATCGACGCGCTGCTGCCGCTGTTGCCCTGGGTGGATGCCGATGCGCTGGCCATGGTCGACCGGCTCCAGCCACGGGGGATGCTCAACGACGTCGACTTCCGTTTCCGTCCGGTCGAGGGTGGGGCGCCTCGGTTCGCCTTGCGGGCTTCGCTCTCGGGGCTGGGTATGGAGGGCGGCGGCGGTATGCCGGGTGTCAGCGGCCTGTCCGGGCGGGTCGAAGGCAACCTGCAGTCGGGCAAGCTGTTCCTCGAATCGCAGCATGGCACGCTGAATCTGCCGAAGGTGTTTCCGCAGGCGCTGGCCGTCGATGCCCTGCACGGCGTGGTGCGCTGGCAGCGTTACCGGGACCTGTTCCGTATCGAGAGCCACAAGCTCACCCTGCGCTCGGGGCCGTTGGGTATGGAGGGGCGCCTGCGACTGGACTGGCGCTACGACCAGCCGGCACCCTGGGCAGACCTGCAGCTGGCGCTGGACGATATCGGCCTGGCGCAGGTGGCAGACTATCTGCCTACCCGGGTGATGCGCCCGCGGGCGGTCGCCTGGCTGAAACGGGCGCTGGTATCGGGCACGGCGAGCAACGGCCGTTTCCTGTTGCAGGGGCGACTGGACCAGATCCCCTTCGATGCCCGCCAGGGACGCCTGGAAGCGCGTTTCGATTTCGAGGACGTGGTGCTGGCCTATCACCCGGACTGGGGCACCCTGGAGGAGTTGCGCGGTACGGCGCTGTTCGACGGGCGTTCCATGCGGATCACGGGCACCTCCGGGAGAATACAGGATGCCCGGGTGCAGCGGGTGGTGGCGGTGATCGATGACCTGAAGAACCCGCTGCTGAACATCAAGGGTACCGCCGAAGGTACGCTCGATGGAATGCTGGCCTACGTCGATCGAAGTCCCCTGGGAGCCCGTTTCGGTGCCCTGACGCGCGACATCGATCCGGTCGGTGACGCTAGCCTGCTGCTGGACCTGGATGTTCCCCTGCGTCACGGACTGGGGACGTTGCGGGTCGATGGTGATGTCCTGTTCGATGACAATGACCTGATGGTGAAGGGTCGGCAGGTGGGCCTGACCGATATCCGCGGCACATTGCATTTCAGCCGCCGTGGTCTCAGTGCCCGCAAGATCCGGGCGAAGCTGTTCGGGCGTCCGGTACAGGTGTCCGTCTACCGCGAGGGCAAGGCAGCGGCTGCGCGCACCGTGGTCGATGTCGACGGGCTGCTGGGCTACCGCGATTTCAACCCCGCCGGGGATTCCCTGCTGGCGGCCCGTGTCGACGGCAGGGCGCGCTGGCACCTGTTGTTGCGTATCGCTGCGCGGCCCGGCAATGCGCGGCTGCCCGTGGAACTGGTGGCGCGTTCGGATCTGAAAGGAATGACGGTCCGGCTGCCATCCCCTCTCGGCAAGAGCGCGGGCGAGCTGCGCCCCCTGGAGCTGCGCTGGAATCCGGGGAAGGAGGGCAGCTCGCCGATACGGGTCCGCTACGGCGATGACCTTCGGGCGTTGCTGCTGATGCAGCGCGGTCGCCCGGGGGTGCGGCGCGCGGATATCCGTATCGGGAGCGGGCCGCTGGAGTTGCCGGTGAACGATGCCATCCGCGTGCGCGGCCGGCTGCCCGATCTCGATCTCGGGGAATGGCTGGCGCTGTTCCATCGGCAGGGCGGGGCGGCCTCCGCCCTGCTTCCTCTTGCCGGAGATCTGGAGATCGGACACTTCTATTTCGGGCGCACAGAGGTCGACGATATACGCATTCGCAGTTCCGCCGACAGGCCGTGGTATTTCACGGTCTCGGGGAAGGGCGCGGAAGGCTGGTTGCGGTGGCACTTTGCCGCAGCCGACCGGCCGGCATCGCTGCAGGCGCGTTTCGCCCGGCTGCAGGTCGGGTTGCGGGATACCGGCCACGGCGCGGATGCTTCGCGGCCGCCGGCCCCGTCGGCGGTGCCGCAACTCGATGTGCAGGTGGAGGATCTCGTGTGGGCCGGGCGGGAGCTGGGACAGGTCACCGTGAAAGCGCGGCATGAGGGCGCCGACCTGGTGTTCGATACCCTGGCGATGAGCTGCAAGGCGGTAGTACTCAAGGGCCACGGGGCCTGGCGCGACGACGACGGGCGGCAGAGTTCCGGTTTCGAGGCCCGGATCGAGGGCGGTGAACTGGGAGAGCTGGTAAAGCTGTTCGGCGAAGAGGGATCGATCAAGGGCGGCAAGTTGCAGGGCAGCGTGCGCCTGGACTGGCCGGGTTCTCCGGCCGATTTCAGTCTCGGGACGGTGGAAGGCGAACTGAGCCTGAAGGCGAAGGATGGCCGACTGGTCAAGGTCTCCGGCGGTGGTGCCGGCAGATTGCTGAGCCTGGTTAACCTCGATTCGCTGACGCGGCGCCTGTCACTCGATTTCAGCGACGTGTTCCGGGAGGGTTTCAGCTTCGACGTGATGAAAGGCGATTTCGTCATCATGGATGGTGATGCCTTTACCAACGATTTCACGATCAAGGGTTCCTCGGCGGACATCGAGATGGTCGGTCGTACCGGCCTGGTGGCGCACGACTACGACCAGCTGGTGACGGTCACCCCGCAGATCAGTTCCACGCTGCCCATCGCCGGCGTCATCGCCGGCGGGCCGGTGGTTGGAGCCGCCGCCTATCTCGCCGACAAGCTGGTCGGCAAGACGCTCAACCGCATGACACAGATGCGCTATCAGGTGACCGGCAGCTGGGACAAACCCGTCTATACCCGCCTGTCGGGGCAGCCCGGGGGGACGCAAGAGGAGGCGGGAGACGATGAGGAACCCTGAACCCTGCCGGTGCTGTGTGCCGCCGCGGCAACTGCGGTATCATGCACGCTTTCCCGTCCCCTGGCTGACGAGGTAGACGAGACGTGACGACAGTTGCCTGTATACAGATGGCATCGGGGCCCAATGTCGGGGCCAACCTGCTGGAGGCCGAGCGGCTCATCGGCACGGCGGTCCGCAGTGGTGCCAAGCTGGTGGTGCTGCCGGAGAATTTCGCCATCATGGGCAAGGAGGAGAGCGACAAGCTCGCGGTTCGCGAAGCGGATGAAGGCGGGCCGATCCAGGACTTCCTCGCCCAGCAGGCAGCCCGCCACGGGATCTGGCTGGTCGGCGGGACCGTACCCATGGTGGCCAGGGATGCGGACAAGATACGCGCGGCCTGCATGCTGTACGATGATCAGGGCAAGCGGGTGGCCCGCTACGACAAGATCCACCTGTTCGATGTCGCCGTGGTCGACAGCGACGAGCGCTATACCGAATCGGATACCATCGAACCGGGGGACGAGGTGGTGGTGGTGGATACGCCCTTCGGACGCCTCGGGCTGGCGGTCTGCTACGACCTGCGGTTCCCGGAACTGTTCCGCAGCATGGTGGACGAGGGCATGGAGATCCTCGCCCTGCCTTCGGCCTTCACCGCCATCACCGGTCGCGCGCACTGGGAGTCGCTGGTACGCGCGCGCGCCATCGAGAACCTGTGCTACGTGCTGGCGGCGGCCCAGGGCGGCTACCACGTCAACGGGCGCGAGACCTATGGTCACAGCATGATCGTCGATCCCTGGGGGCAGGTGATGAACGAGCTGGCCAACGGCTCTGGCCTGGTATGCGCCGACATGGACCTGGAGCGCCTCAAGAACATCCGCCGTACCTTCCCGTCCCTGGAGCACCGCAGTCTGTTCTGTCGGCCTGGGTAGGGTGTGAGAAAAAAATAGCTTCGGTCGAGGAAAGGCTTCGGGGCTTCGTATTCTGTCCTGCCGATTCGGCTCAGCGACTGCGGGGCATGCCTCTTCCCTCAGGTGACCGCTTTTCCCCTTGAAACGGGCCCGCTTTTCAGGGCCGGCCTAAACTCGCTGCGCTCAGACAACGGCCGGCTTTTTCCTGAAAAGCGGGCCCGTTTCAAGGCGCGGTCAATTCGGTCAGAGGCATGCCCCGCAGTCGCTGAGCCGAATCGGCTTGCACGTATGGCAAATCTTCCGTGTGATTCCGTGGCCATCTTTCCTGGGTCAGCTCTGGAGATCCCGCAGGTAGCGGAACAGTGCTCGGCTGGATCTGGGGGCCTTGTCCTGCGCCTTTTCCTTTCTCGCCTGGCGTACCAGCTGGCGCAGGTGCTGGCGGTCGGCGTCGGCGTGTGATTGCAGGAACTCCTCGACGGCCGGGTCGCCTTCGGCGATCAGGCGTTCGCGCCACTCTTCCAGTCGTTGCTGTTCCCGGATCCTGAGTCGGCTCTGTTGCCGCTGTCGTTCGAAATAGTCCCGGATCGGCTCCGGATCGACCTCGCGCATCAGCTTGCCGATGTACTGCAGCTGGCGCTTGTGGGCGCCGCGAGAGCGGATGTGCCTGGCTTCGCGCAGGGCATCGACCAGTTCCGGCGGCAGTTGCAGCGAGTGCCACACCGACTCGTCCAGTTTCACCAGCGAGGTGCCCAGCTGTTGCAGGGCGTGGGCATCGCGCTTGAGGCTGGACTTGCTCGGTGGCCCTTCGCGAGGGTCGAAATCGTCTTCCATGGTCCGCTATTATGCGCCAATCCTGCGACCATGTGGTGCCCCGGATGCTCATGAACGATCCTGAATGCTCCCGTATCGAATACTGTCTGAGACAGCTGGCCGACGCCGAGGCGGTCAATGCGGCCATCCTCGCCCAGTACCAGGCGTTGCGTGACGACCCCGCACTGGAGCGCAGTCACTGGTTCGGCGGCCGCTACGAGAACGTCTACGTGCCGCGCCAGCGCCTGCCGGCGCTGGAGCCGGTGCTGCGGACCGCCGTCGAGGGTGCGGCGGACTTTCTGCGCCAGCCGCGGCTGGCGCTGTCGGTGGGCTTCTGGATGAACGAGATGGGGCCCGGGCACGTCACCCTGCCGCATACCCACGACGAGGACGACGAACTGGTCTCGGGCGTGTACTACCTGCGCGTTCCGCAACGATCCGGCGAGCTGCTGCTGTACCAGGGGCCGGCTACCACCCGGGTAACGCCGCGCGAGGGCCTGTTCGTGTTCTTCCCGCCGCAGGTGCGCCACGAGGTGACTGAGAACTGCAGCGGTGAGCTGCGCCTGTCCATCGGCATGAACTTCGGGGTGCGCCGCGACGCGGACTGAACGCTACAGCAGGTACCAGGTACCCAGGCCGAGGATGGCCATGAAACCGACGACGTCGGTGATGGTGGTCAGCACCACCGTACCGGCCAGCGCCGGGTCGATACCCAGGCGTTTCAGCAGCAGCGGAATGGTGAGGCCCGCCACGGCACCACAGACCAGGTTGATGATGAGGGCGGAGGCGATCACCACCCCGATGCGGGGGTCGTGGAACCAGGCCATGGCGATCAGCGCCACCACCAGCGACCAGATGATGCCGTTCATGATGCTGACCAGCAGTTCCTTGTGCATCAGCGAGCGGGCGTTGCTGGGGCCGACCTGTCCCAGTGCCAGGCCACGGATCATGATGGTCAGGGTCTGGCTGCCGGCGATGCCGCCCATGCTGGCGACGATGGGCATCAGTACCGCCAGCGCGACCACCTTCTGCAGCGTGGTCTCGAACTGGCCGATCACCCAGGAGGCGAGGAAGGCGGTCGCCAGGTTGACGCCCAGCCAGATGGCCCGGCGACGGGCGCTGACGGTCACCGGCGCGAAGATGTCGTCCTCCTCGTCGAGGCCGGCCATGCTCATCAGCGAGTGGTCGGCCTCGTCGCGGATGACGTCGACCACGTCGTCGATGGTGATGCGGCCCAGCAGGCGGTTGTCGTCGTCGACCACGGGGGCCGATACCAGGTCGCGGTCCTGGAACAGGCGCGCCACCTCGACATCCTTCATGGTTGCCGGGATGCCCTCCACCTCGCGGTCCATGACTTCGGCGACGCTGGCGTCCGGATCGCTGGTGAGCAGGGTGGACAGCGGCAGCACGCCCTGGTAGCGGTCGAAGCGGTCGACCACGAACAGGCTGTCGGTCAGTTCGGGGATCTCGCCCCGCAGGCGCAGGTAGCGCAGCACCACGTCGAGGTTGACATTGGCGCGCACCGTCACCACGTCCAGGTTCATCAGGCCGCCGGCGGTGTCCTCCGGGTAGGACAGTACCGCCTCGAGACGCTGGCGATCCTGCTTGTCCATGGAGTGCAGCAGTTCGTGGATGACCGCCCCGGGAAGGTCCTGCAGCAGATCGGCGAGGTCGTCGGTGTTCAGGCCGCCGGTGATGGCGACCAGCTGTTCGTCCGCGGTCTGCTCGATCAGGCCGGCGCGCACCTCGTCGTTGACCTCGGTAAGCACCTCGCCCTTGTCTTCCGGATCGACCAGTTCCCACAGGATTTCACGCGGGCCGTGCGGCAGGGATTCCAGCAGGTCGGCGATCTCCGCCGGGTGCAGGCCGGAGAGCAGCGAGCGCACCTGGCCGGCAGTACCGCTGTGTAAGGCCGTGGTGAGGGTTTCCAGGCGTTGCTGGAGGATCTTCTGCTCTGCTGTTTCTGCCATGACGGCGCCTTGCCTTTTTCGTTGCTTTGGGGCGTGACTGGCGGGTCCCGCGGCGGTGGGGGGAGTGTAACAGGCCGGCACGCTGCAAAGAACCGGAGGATGGCGAAGAGGGCGGGTTCGTGTTCCCCTGGGGCTCCCGGGGGGCCGGGGGAAGGCTCAGATCTGGTTGAGTCTGCTCAGCAGGCTGGCAATGGCTTCCGGGTCGTCTTCGGCGAGAATGTCGTCGACCAGGTCCCTGAAGTCGGAGACTCGACTGTGCTGTATGGTGGCCTTGACCTCCAGCAGCGAGGTGGGGTGGACGGAAAAATCCGTCAGTCCCATGCCCAGCAGCAGGCGCGTGTACACCGGGTCGCCGGCCATCTCTCCGCACATGGCCACCGGTACCTGCTGCTGGCGGCCGGCGTCGATGACCATCTTGATCAAGCGCAGCACCGCCGGGTGCAGCGGATCGTACAGGTAGGTCACCTCGTCGTCGACCCGGTCGATGGCGAGCGTGTACTGGATCAGGTCATTGGTGCCGATGGAGAGGAAGTCCAGCCTTTTCGCAAACAGGCCCGCCGACAGCGCCGCCGCGGGTACCTCGATCATGCCGCCCACCGGCATGTCAGGATCGAAGGCGAGACCGTCGCGGGCGAGTTCCTGGCGCACGTCCTCGATGAGGGTCAGCACCTCGTTGAGTTCGCGCGCGCTGGACAGCATGGGGATCATGAGACGCACCGGCCCCCTGGCCGAGGCGCGCAGGATGGCGCGCAGCTGTGGCCGGAACAGGTCGGCGTACTTGAGGCACAGACGGATGGCACGCAGGCCGAGCGCCGGATTGGGGGCGATGTGTTCGCTGGCGGGTTCGGCGCCGCATTCCTTGTCCGATCCCAGGTCGAGGGTGCGGATGGTGATCGGCAGGCCCTTGAGGGTCTTCATGACGCTGAGGTACTGCTTCAGCTGTTCTTCCTCGTCGGGGATGTCGCTGCGGTTCATGAACAGGAACTCGGTACGGTACAGGCCGATGCCGTCCGCGGCGGCGCGGCGGGCGGCGAGCACGTCCTCCCGCAGTTCCACGTTGGCGAGCAGGCGGATGCCGATCCCGTCCAGGGTGACCGCCGGCTGGTCCTTGAGGCGGTTGAGTTCGCTGCGGCGTTTCTGCTCCTTGCGCCGGCGGCGGCGATAGTCCTTGAGCGTGGCATCGTCGACGTCGGCCAGCAGCATGCCGTGACCGGCATCCAGGATGACGGTGCTGCCGTCGCGTATCTGCTGTGGTATCAGGTGGGTACCGACAATGGCGGGCATGCCCAGGCTGCGGGCCAGGATGGAGGTATGTGACAGCGGGCCGCCGGACTCGGTGGCGAAACCGGCGATCCCCTGATGGTGCAGCAGCGCGGTCTCCGCCGGCGTCAGATCATGGGCGAGCACGATGGTCCCGCGGAGCTGTTCCGCTGCAGGTTCTTCCGAGCTTGCGTCCAGGCCCAGCAGAATGCGCTGGATTCGCGTCACCACGTGGTCGATGTCGTCCTTGCGGGTGCGCAGGTAGGGATCGTCCATCTCGTCGAATACCTGCGCCAGGGCGTCGCGTTGCGCCTTCAGCGCCCATTCGGCGTTGCACTGGCGCTGGCGGATCAGTTCGACCGGAGCGGCCGTCAGCAGGCTGTCGTCCAGCATCAGCAGGTGGGTATCGATGAAATCGGTGATGTCGACCGGTGTGCTACCCGGGATACTGTCACGGATGGATCGGAGTTGCTGCCGTGCGATTTCTACCGCCCGCTGGAAGCGTGCCACCTCGTCCTCGACCAGGTGGCGCGGAATGGCGGCCTCGTAGACCTCGACCTCGCCCCGCTCCAGGCGGTAGACCTTGCCGATGGCGATGCCGCGGGAGACGCCGGAGCCGTAGATGGTGATGGTCACTCGTCTTCACCGAAGCGCTGTTCGATCAGCTGCGAGAGCTGCTCGATGGCCTGTTGCTCGTCTTCGCCATCGGCGATGAGGGTGATCTCGGTGCCGCGGGAGGCGGCCAGCATCATCACGCCCATGATGCTCTTGCCGTTGACCTCGTGGCCGTTGCGGGTGACCTTGATGTCGCTGGAGAAGGACGACGCCAGGGTGACGAAGCGGGCTGCCGCGCGCGCGTGCAGCCCCAGGCGGTTGACGATGGTCACGGTCTTGTTACGCATCCTGTGCCTTTCCCGTCGTGCAGGCGATCACACCGTCGCGTCCGCCGCTCACGGCCTTGTCCGCGAGCTGCTCCAGGTCCAGCTGCGGATAGTTGAAAATCCGCACCAGCATCGGCAGATTGACACCGGCGACCACGCGTACCGGTTGTCGCTCCTGCAGGCGGCAGCTGATGTTGCTGGGGGTGGCGCCGAACATGTCGTTGAGCACCAGCACGCCATCGCCGCTGTCCAGCCGCCGCAGCGCCTCCCGCGCCTGCAACAGGATCCGGTCCGGGTCGCAGCCGGCCGGGGCCGAGACCGTTTCCGCCGCCAGCGGACAGTCGCCAAGCATTTCCACCGCGACCTGCAGCAGTACGCGGCCGATGTCGCCGTGGCTGACGATGAGCAGTCCGACGGTCATGTCAGTTCCCGGTGGCGGACGGTCACATGCGCATCGCTCCGCTGGCGGAAGTGAGCCCCCAGCCGTTCGACCAGGTAGACCGAACGGTGTTGCCCGCCGGTGCAGCCGACGGCGACCGTCAGGTAGCTGCGGTTGTCCGCCTCGAAGGCGGGAATCCAGCGGTCGAGAAAGCTGCGCAGCTCGGTGTACATCTGCTCCACCAGCGGTTCGCTGTCCAGGTAGGAGGCCACGGCGGCGTCACGGCCGGTCAGGGGGCGCAGCGCCGGCTGCCAGTGGGGATTGGGCAGACAGCGGCTGTCGAAGACGAAGTCGGCGTCACTGGGGATGCCGTGCTTGTAGCCGAAGGACTCGAACAGCAGCGACAGGCCGCTGTCGCGCTGGTGTCCGAGGCGTTGCTGGACCAGTTCGCGCAGCTGGTGGATGGTGGTGTTACTGGTATCGATGAACAGGTCGGCGCGCCGCGCGATGGGCTCCAGCAGCACGCGCTCCTGTTCCAGCGCCTCGGTGAGCGAAACGTCCTCGTTGCTCAGCGGGTGCCGCCGCCGCGTCTCGCTGAAGCGCTTGATCAGTATGTCGGCCTCGCAGGTCAGGAACAGCGTTTCGCAGCGGATACCCTCGGACTCCAGCTTCTCCAGGATGCGGTCGAACTGTTCCAGCGCCGCCGGCGGGTTGCGCGCGTCGATGCCGACGGCGGCCTTGTCGATGGGATGCGAGCTCTGTTTCAGTTCCACGGCCACGACGTCGAGCAAGCCCCCGGGGAGGTTGTCGATGCAGTAGTAGCCGAGGTCTTCCAGGGTATGCAGGGCGACACTCTTCCCCGAGCCGGAGAGACCGCTGACAATGACCAGTTTCATGCGAAACCCACTTTGTCCGGATAGTGGATGGCGGTGTTTCAGCTATTCTCCATGAAACGCGCCTGGCGTTCCATAAACAGCTTGGCCGAATCGAAACCCTTGAGCAACAGGGTGTGGTTGCGGGCCGCGGCCTCGGCGAGGACGGCGAGGTTGCGACCGGGCGCCACCGGCAGGGTGATCTCGGGGATCTCCACCCCGAGGATGGTACGGGTCGCACGGGCGCCGTGGAGGCGGTCGATGCGGTGCATCTGTTCCTCGGTCATACGCTCCAGCTTGAGGATGAGGCGCAGGTTGCGGGCCTGCTTGATGGCGCTGTCCCCGAACATGGCGCGCACGTTGAGGATGCCGAGTCCGCGGACCTCGAGGAAGTCGCGCAGTACCTCGGGGCAGCGACCGTTGAGCACGTCGGGGGCGGTACGCGCGAACACCGGCGCATCATCGGCCACCAGGCGGTGCCCGCGGGCCACCAGTTCCAGTGCCAGTTCGCTCTTGCCGACGCTGGGATCCCCGGTAATCAGCATCCCCAGGCTGAAGACTTCCATGAACACGCCATGCAGGGTGATCTTCTCGGCGAACAGGTTGGTGAGGTAGTACTGCAGGTGATTCACCAGCTGGAGGCTGGAGCGATCGGAGAGGAAAACCGGGGTAGAACTGGCCTCGCTGTGGCGTTTGATGTCGTCGGGAACCGGCTGGTTCTCGGCGATGACGATCAGGTCGGTGGTGCCGTCGAACAGTTGCCGGACGAGATCGCGGCGCGAGTTCTCGCCGAGGCGGTCGAGGTAGGCGATCTCCGTGCCCCCGAGCACCTGTACGCGATTGGGATGGATCAGGTTCAGGTGACCGACCAGGGCCGCGCCGCTGCCGACCGGGTCGGGACTGCTGATGACCCGGCTCTTGCCGCGCTGGCTGCCCACCCAGCGCAGCCCCAGTTTTCCCCCGAGGGCGTCGAAGAGCGCGCCGACGGAGGCCTCGGCACTCATGCCGTCAGCTGCTGACGGCTGTCCCAGCGGCTGATCAGTTCGTGGCACTGGGCGCTGTCACGGCAATTGCGCAGCTGCCGGCAGAAATCCACGTCGCTGAACATCTCCGCCAGCCGGGCCAGGATCTGCAGGTGTTCGTCGGTGGACTCGTCCGGTACCAGCAGCGCGAACAGCAGATCGACCGGCTGGCCGTCGATGGCATCGAAGTCCACTCCCTGCTGCAGGGTGAGCAGCGCGGCGACCGGCGCCTTCAGCCCTTTCAGGCGCCCGTGTGGCAGCGCGACACCGCGACCGAGGCCGGTGCTGCCGAGACGTTCGCGACTGATCAGGCTCTCGAAGATTTCGCCGTCGTTGAAATCGGGCAGCGCGCCGGCCAGCAGCCGGGCCAGTTCTTCCAGTGCGCGCTTCTTGCTGGAGCCCTGCCGTTGGCAGGCGATGCGCTCGGGCAGCAACAGTTCGGAGATTTGCATGGCGGTACCTGGGCGTGCGGGCGGGGAGCCCCGCCCGCACGCGGCTCCTAGATGCTCTGTTTCTTCATGGCGCCTTCGCCGCGGTGGTGGTCCTTGAGCTTTTCCTTGTGCTTCTTGATCTGGCGATCGAGCTTGTCGACCAGGGTGTCGATGGCTGCATACATATCATCCATGGTGCTGTCGGCAAACAGATTGCCGCCGCCGATGTGCACGGTGGCCTCCGCCGTCTGGCGCTGTTTCTCCACGCCGAGGACGACGTGGACGTCGACGACATTGTCGAAGTGCCGCTCCAGGCGCTCGAATTTCTCGCTCACGTAGCTGCGCAGCGGATCGGTGATGTCGACATGGTGCCCGGTAACATTTATCTGCATGGATATGCTCCTCGTCCACGGCCTCAAGCGAGGCGTTTTCGTTCGTTGGAAGGGGGAATGGCCATTGCCTCGCGATACTTGGCGATGGTCCGTCGAGCTACTTTGATGCCCTGTTCGTCGAGCAGGCTGGCGATCTTGCTGTCGCTCAACGGTTTGGTCGGTTTTTCTGCCGCGACCAGCTTGCGGATGATGGCGCGGATGGCGGTTGCCGAGCACTCACCGCCGTCGGAAGTGCCGACGTGGCTGGAGAAGAAATACTTGAATTCGAAGATGCCGCGCGGCGTGTGCATGTACTTCTGCGTGGTGACCCGCGAGATGGTCGACTCGTGCATCTCCACGGCCTCGGCAACGTCGCGCAGCACCAGCGGCTTCATTGCCTCGTCACCGTATTCGAAGAAATTGCGCTGACGTTCGACGATGCAGCGGGCGACCTTGAGCAGGGTCTCGTGGCGGCTCTGCAGGCTCTTGAGGAACCAGCGCGCCTCCTGCAGGTGGTTGCGCAGGTAGACATTGTCGTCGCTGTTGTCGGCACGTTTCACCAGGCTGGCATACTCGCTGTTGATGCGCAGCCGCGGGGTTGCTTCCATGTTCAGGTCCACCTGCCACTTGCCATTCTTCTTGCTCACGAACACGTCCGGTATCACGTATTGCGGGCGGCTGCTGGTGATCTGCGAACCTGGGCGCGGGTTGAGCGACTGCACCAGTTCCAGCACCTGCTGGAGTTCCGCCTCGGCCAGTTTCATGCGCCGTATGATCTGATTATAGTCCCGGTTTCCCAGCAGCTTGATATGCTGGTCCACCAGTTCCAGCGCTTCCTTGCGCCAGGGGGTGTCGGGCTCCAGCGCCTGCAGCTGGATGCGCAGGCATTCACCGGGGTCGCGGGCGCCCACCCCGGCGGGGTCGAACTGCTGGATCCGGTGCAATACCGCTTCGATCTCCTCGGTGCCGATTTCCAGTTCCGGCTCGGGATCAAGGCTTTCCAGCAACTCCTCGAGGGTGGCCTCGAGGTAGCCGTCGTCGTTGATGGCGTCGATGATGGTCGAGGCGATGGAACGGTCGATGTCGCTGAAGGGGGTGAGATCCAGCTGCCACAGCAGGTGTTCCTGCAGGCTTTCGCCCTCGCCGGTATGGGTTTCGAAGAAATCGCGGTTGTCAGGCTCGGCAGGGGCGCTGTAGCTGGTGGCCCCGGTATCGTAGGTGTCCTCCCAGCTGGTATCGACCGGCAGGTCTTCCGGTATGGTGTCGGGCTCGGCGCTCACCTCGCCGTCGGCGCCGGCACCGTCGTCCCGCTTTTCATTGTGCTCGCGGCTTTCCGTCTCCGCGGGGGTCTCGGCGGCGGTTTCCGTCTCCTCGCGTTCCAGCATCAGGTTGGATTCGAGGATACCCTGTACCTCCAGCTGCAGTTCCAGCGTCGACAGTTGCAGCAGGCGGATCGCCTGCTGCAACTGCGGCGTCATGGTGAGGTGTTGGCCGAGTCGAAGTTGGATGCTCTGCTTCATGCTGTCGGGTATTCTACTGCATTTATTATGCCAGTGAAGCTTTTTTGCCGTTCCCTGTCAGGGCCTACATGGTGAACTGGTCGCCGAGATAGACTTCGCGTACCCGCTGATTTTCCAGTATGGCCTCCGGCGGTCCCTCGGCGAGCGTCTGCCCGTTGCCAAGTATATAGGCGCGGTTGCAGATACCCAGGGTCTCGCGCACGTTGTGGTCGGTGATCAGCACGCCGATGTCACGCTCCGTCAGATGCTCCACGATGTGCTGGATGTCGATCACCGAGATCGGATCGACGCCGGCAAAGGGTTCGTCCAGCAGAATGAACCGCGGCTCGCTGGCCAGGGCGCGGGCGATCTCCACGCGGCGGCGCTCACCGCCCGACAGGCTCATGCCCTTCTGGTCGCGCAGGTGGGCGATGTGCAGTTCCTGCAGCAGTTCTTCCACTCTATCGGCACGCTCGCGACGATTTAAACCCTTGCGCAGTTCCAGCACCGCCATCAGGTTGTCGGCGACGCTGAGTTTGCGGAATACCGAGGCCTCCTGCGGCAGGTAGCCGACGCCGTGACGGGCGCGCACGTGCATGGGGAAACGCGTCAGTTCCTGCTCGTCCAGCCATACCGAGCCGGCGTCGCTCGGTATGAGGCCCACGATCATGTAGAAACAGGTGGTCTTGCCGGCGCCATTGGGGCCCAGAAGTCCCACCACCTCGCCGCTGTCGACGTGCAGCGACACGCCGTCCACGACCGCACGTCCGCCATAGCTCTTGTACAGTTCGCGGGCTTCCAGGCGGCTCATGGCTTGCCGCTTTTCTCTGCCCCGGGCCGGGCCGTGGTGCCGTTCTGCTTGCGTGGCTGGATGGTGATGCGTACGCGTTCGTTGGGTGCCTGGGTGCCGGCCCGCACCTTGTCGCTGGCGATGTCGTAGTCGATCCGTTCGCTGCGCAGCTTGTCGCCCTGCTGGTCGACCTCGGCCTTGCCCAGCAGCACCACGCGCTCCGGCGTGGTGTAGTACTCCATGCGCAGCGCGCGGGCGCGCACGTCCTGGTCCTTGCCGTCGGGCCGCTGGCGGTAGGTCGCCGGCTTGCCTTCCATGATGACCTTCTCCACCTGCTCGCCCTTGGTGTAGACCGTCATGACGTCGCCGGTCAGTACCAGCGTGCCCTGGACCACCTTGACGTTGCCACGGTATACGCTGACACCGGCGGCGTCGTCCAGTTCGACGCGGTCGGCCTCGATCTGCATCGGCTGGTCGCGGTCGCTGGACAGCGCGCCGGCTTCGACGGGCAGCAGGGCGAGTGCCAGCAGTGTCCAGACAATGAGCCTATTCATGAATGCCCCGTACCCCGTTGAAAAGTTCCAGGCGCTGGCGTTGCGGATCGAAACGCAGCCCGTGGGCGCTAAAATGCCACCTCCCGCTGCGTAACACAACCGCATCGCCGGACTCCACCAGGCTGCCGTCGCTGCTCACCTGCAGCTCTCCGGTCTCGATCTGCGGACCGCTGGCGCGCGGCTGGCGATAGAGCACCACCTGCCGCAGTTCCAGTGGCCGGTCGTCGCCGTAGAGGCGACCGTCGGCGGCGTCTGCCTGCCACTGCCGTGTTCCGAGTTGCAGCTGCGGTGCCACCAGACGGGCTCCATCCTCGCCGCTCCATTGTTCCAGGCGTTGCGCGCGCAGCAGGCTGGCGGGATGGCCCTGGCGGTCGAACCGTTGCCAGCGCGGTCGCTCGATATAGAGGTCGGGCTGTGGCGCAGCGGTGGTGTCGTTCTTGCCGTGATGACCGGCGTAGACGTAGAGCAGGGCGCTGGCGACGGTGGCCGCTGCCAGCGTGGTCGAGGCCCATACCCGGATGGGGATCACAGGTAGCTTTCCAGCTCCTGCTGCAACACCCCGCGGGCCTCCATCAGCATCTCGCAGGTGTCACGCGCGGCGCCGCGACCACCGGCGCGCGGGGTCTGCCAGTGGGCATGGCGTACCACCCAGGGATGGGCATCCTGCACCGCGATGGCCAGGCCCACCTTGCGCATCACCGGCAGGTCGACCACATCATCGCCGACGTAGGCCACCTGTTCCGGTTGCAGCCGCACCCGCTGCAGCAGGTCCGCGAAGGCTTCCAGCTTGTTCTCCTGGCCCTGGTAGAGCAGGTCGATGCCGAGATTGCGCATGCGGTATTCGACCACTTTCGAGGTGCGCCCGGTGATGATGGCACAGCGCACGCCGTGTTTCTGCAGCATCTTGATGCCGTGGCCGTCCTGGGAGTGAAAAGCCTTGTATTCCTGGCCGTCGTCGCCCAGGAACAGGCTGCCGTCGGTGAGCACGCCATCGACGTCGAAGATGAGCAGTTCGATGCGGGAGGCTCTTTCGAGTATGTCTTTCATGGTGACGACAGGTCCTAGACGACGCCGGCGCGCAGCAGGTCGTGCATGTTGAGTGCGCCGATGAGGTGCCGCTCCTCGTCCACCACCAGCAGCGCGGAGAACTTTCCTTCCTCCATGATGCGCAGGGCCTCGGCAGCCAGCAGTCCGGGCGAGACCAGCGTGCAGTCACGGGTCATGAGTTCGTCGATCGGCGTGGTGTTGAGGTCTACCGCATGGTCCAGTGCGCGGCGCAGGTCGCCATCGGTGAAGATCCCCTGGACCACGTTGTCGCGATCGACGATGGCGGTGGCGCCCAGTCCCTTGCGTGTCATCTCCAGCAGGGCGTCGCACACCGGGGTGCCGCTCTCGACCCGGGGCAGCCGTTCGCCGGTGTGGATCAGGTCGTCGATCAGCAGCAGCAGGCGCCGTCCGAGCTTGCCGCCGGGGTGTGAACGGGCGAAGTCGTCGGAGGTGAAGCCGCGCACCTCGAGCAGCGATACCGCCATGGCGTCTCCCATCGCCAGCGCGGCGGTGGTGCTGGCCGTCGGGGCCAGCCCGAGCGGGCAGGCTTCCTTCTCCACGCTGACGTCGATATTGACGGTGGCCGCCTGCGCCAGCGGCGAGTCCGGGTTGCCGGTCATGGAGATCAGGGGCACGTCGAGGCGCTTGATGATGGGCAGGATGGTGAGGATTTCCTCGGTGGTGCCGGAGTTCGACAGTGCCAGTACCACGTCCTTGGCCGTGATCATGCCGAGATCCCCGTGGCTGGCCTCGCCGGGATGGACGAAGAAGGCCGGGGTGCCGGTGCTGGCCAGGGTGGCGGCGATCTTGTTGCCGATATGACCGGACTTGCCCATGCCGATGACGACCACGCGACCCTCGCAGTCCAGCATGAAGTGGCAGGCGCGCACGAAGTCGTCGTCGATCCGTGGCTTGAGTGCCTCGATGGCGCTGGCTTCGGTTTCCAGCACGGCCAGGCCCAGTTTCTTGAGGGTCGCGTCGCTCATCGCTGTTGGGATGGTTTTCCGTCGTTTACTGCAGCGCGGTGAAGTATAACAGGGTCTGGTAGCCGATATAGCCGGCCAGCAGCAGCAACGCCTCGGGACGGTTGATGCGTCCGCGGCCACGCAGCCCCCAGGCCATCAGCAGCAGCGCCAGCGTCATCGCCGCCATCACCGGAAAATCCCGGCTCAACACTTCGGGGTCCACGGGGGCGGGATGGATGACGCCAGGCAGGCCCAGTACCGCCAGCAGGTTGAACATGTTGGAACCGACCACGTTGCCGATGGCGATGTCCGGTTCATTCTTCAACGCACTGACCACCGAGGCGGCCAGTTCCGGGAGGCTGGTGCCGAGTGCGACGATGGTGAGACCGATCACCAGGTCGCTGACGCCGAAATGCTGCGCGACGCCGGTGGCACCCCAGACCAGCAGGCGGGAACTCGCGATCAGTACCAGGATGCCGGCCAGCAGCCAGAACAGCGACTGGCCCAGGCCCAGGTCGAGGCGGATCTCGGCCTCGTATTCGGCGGCGATGGGATCCTTGTCGCGCGAACTCAGACCGATATGAACCACCCATCCCAGCAGCACCGCCAGGCCGCCCAGCAGGAGCAGGCCGTCACCCAGACCGAGTATTCCATCGTGCAACAGCAGGTAGGCCGCGGCGACGGTGGCGAGCAACAGCGGCAGCTCGCGACGCACCATGCTGGAATGGATGTCCAGCGGAACCACCAGGGCGGTGATGCCGAGGATGAGGCCGATATTGGTGATGTTGGAGCCGATGGCGTTACCCACCGCCAGACCGGGGTTGCCCTGCAGGGCGGCGACCGCCGATACCAGCATCTCCGGGGCGGAGGTGCCGAAACCGACGATGGTCAGGCCGATCAGGAGTGGCGATACCCCGAGATTGCGCGCCGTGCCCGCGGCTCCCATGACGAAGCGGTCCGCTCCCCAGACGAGCAGGGCGAAGCCGATGACGATGGCAGTGAGTTCTATCCACATGGCTGGCGTATAGTAGCGGTTTCACCGTAGTGGAAACAGCACGCCGCCGCGCCCGTTCGCGGGCGCGCGGATCGGAGGTCGTCCCCGTGAGCAATGTGGTACCGTTCAGGAAACCCAGGCCCTCGCAGCGGCACCGGGGCAATACCCTGTGCCGGCGCGGCTTTCACAAATGGGAGGTGGTGGATCAGCCTTTCGACGTCAAGAGCGGCCGCCTGGTGACCCGTTACCGCTGCCGCCGCTGTGGCGCGGAAAAGAACGAGGCGCGCGGGCCGTCCGACTGAAGGGCTGCACATTCGCGCAGCGGGTTCCGTATAATGCGCTTTTCGCCCCGCCGGAGACCATCATGCCCCAGGCACCGACAGACAAGCAGAGTGACGCGCTGGTCAGGATACGCGGCCTGTATTTCACGCGCGGGGAGCGGGTCATATTCGATGGCGTGGACATGGACATTCCGCGTGGCAGCGTGACCGCCATCATGGGGCCCAGCGGTACCGGCAAGACCACCCTGTTACAGCTCATCGGCGGCCAGCTGGTCCCCGACCGTGGCAGCGTGCAGGTCGATGGCCAGGAAGTGCAGGATCTGTCGCGGTCGCAGCTCTACGAACTGCGCAAGCGCATGGGCATGCTGTTCCAGTCGGGCGCCCTGCTGACCGACCTGGACGTGTTCGACAACGTCGCCTTCCCGCTGCGCGAGCATACCGACCTGCCCGAGTCGATGATTCGCGACCTGGTGCTGATGAAGTTGCAGGCGGTCGGTCTGCGCGGTGCGCGCGACCTGCAGCCGAGTGAACTCTCGGGCGGCATGGCGCGGCGGGTGGCGCTGGCGCGGGCCATCGCCCTCGATCCCATGATGATCATGTACGACGAACCCTTCACCGGCCAGGATCCCATCTCCAAGGGGGCGTTGCTGAAGCTGATCCGGCTGCTCAACGATGCGCTCGGGTTGACCAGCATCATCGTATCGCACGACGTGGAGGAGACCGAGGAGATCTCGGACTACATCTACGTCATCTCGGGTGGACGGGTGGTCGGCCACGGCACCCCGGAGACGCTGGCGAACACGGATTCGGAATGGGTGCGGCAGTTCATGCGCGGCCTGCCGGACGGGCCGGTGCCCTTCCACTACCCGGCGCCGGACTACCGCGACGACCTGTTGCAGGCCTGAGCGAGGCGGAGCCCCTATGATCGCATGGATTCGCAGACTGGGCCGTACCGGCATCGATTTCTTCGAGAAGCTGGGGCGCGGCAGCCTGTTCCTCGCCGCCACCCTGGTGGGACTGCCGGAGGTGCTGCGGCGCCCGCGTCTGCTGGTGGCGCAGATGCTGTCGGTGGGGGTGCTGTCGCTGCTGCTGATCGCCATCTCGGGCCTGTTCGTGGGCATGGTGCTGGGGCTGCAGGGCTACAATACCCTGGTCGACTTCGACGCCGAGGAGTCCCTGGGCGTGGTGGTGGCGCTCTCCATCGTGCGTGAACTGGGACCGGTGGTGACCGCACTGCTGTTCGCCGGCCGCGCCGGCTCTGCGCTGACTGCCGAGATCGGGCTGATGAAGGCGACCGAGCAGCTCTCCGGGATGGAAATGATGGCGGTGGACCCGGTCCATCGTGTCATTGCGCCGCGTTTTCTCGCCGGTTTCCTGTCGATGCCCTTGCTGGCCGCGGTATTCGGGGCGGTGGGCATCTACGGTGGCTATTTCGTCGGCGTGGGGCTGCTGGGCGTGGACGAGGGCTCCTACTGGGCGCAGATGCAGGCCAAGGTGGATCTCTACGAGGACGTCATGAACGGCGTCATCAAGAGCCTGGTATTCGGCTTCGTGGTGACCTGGATCGCGGTGTTCGAGGGTTACGACACGGTGCCGACCTCGGAGGGTGTGAGCCGCGCCACCACCCGTACCGTGGTGCACTCGGCCTTTGCCGTGCTGGCGCTGGATTTCGTTCTGACGGCCCTGATGTTCGGGAAGGACTAGCAAACATGAAACAGAGCAAGACCACTGAACTGCTGGTAGGCATGTTCGTCGCCGCGGGCCTGGCCGCGTTGTTCGTGCTGGCCATGCAGGTGAGCAATCTCAGCACCCTCAGCCAGGGCAACAGCTACCAGTTGAAGGCGCGCTTCGACAACATCGGCGGCCTGAAGGTGAGATCACCGGTGACCGCCGGCGGCGTGCGCGTCGGCCGGGTTGCCGGCATCGAATACGATGACCAGCGCTACCAGGCGGTAGTGACCCTGCTGGTGGAGGACAAGTACGACCATTTCCCGGACGACACTTCCGCCAGCATCTTCACCGCCGGTCTGCTGGGTGAGCAGTACATCTCCCTCGACCCCGGCGGGTCCGAAGAATATCTGCAGGACGGTTCCGAGATCGAGATCACCCAGTCGGCGCTGGTGCTGGAGAAACTGGTGAGCAAGTTCCTGTTCAGCAAGACCAGTGAGGGCAAGTAGCGGGCCATGACGGCAGAGGCGCGGGTCGAGCAGGGCGACAACGGGCGTGTGCTGGTCGGCGGCGAACTGAGTTTTTCCTCGGTGCCGCGCTTCTGGCGCGACCTGTGCGCCAGTTTCCCCGACGGTGAACGGGTGGATATCGATCTGAGCCGGGTGCAACGCGCCGACAGCGCCGGCCTGGCGCTGCTGGTCGAGTGCCTGCGACAGGCGCAGGCGGCCGGCAGGGAGGTCCGTTTCTTCAACATACCGCCGCAGATGCTGGAGATGGCGCGCGTCAGCGGTCTCGATGCCGTGCTGCCGCTGGCGCACGACTGAGGGTCCCGCCTTGTAGTATGATGCGCCTCCGCGATCCTACCGGCGACGACAGCGATGCAGGCAGACGAACTCAGAAGACGTATCGAGGACGGCATCCCCGATGCCACCGTGGAGGTGCAGGGTGACGGTGACCATTTCGAGGCCACCGTGGTGAGCCCCGCCTTCGAGGGCAAATCCATGGTCCAGCAGCACCAGATGGTCTATGCGGCACTGGGCGAGTTGATGCAGGGCGCGGTGCACGCGCTCTCTTTCCGCACCTTTACGCCGGAGCAGTGGAGCCGGCAGCTGCGCTGATTCCGACACCCGACCAAACAGGCCCGGCATCATGTCCGAACGACTGACCATCGCCCTGTCCAAGGGGCGCATCTTCAAGGAAACCCTGCCGCTGCTGGCGCACGCCGGCATCGAACCGCTCGACGATCCCGAGAGCAGCCGCAAGCTGATCCTCGATACCAACCGTGAGGACGTCAAGCTGGTCATCATCCGCGCCACCGACGTGCCCACCTATGTGCAGTACGGGGCCGCCGACCTGGGGGTGGCCGGCAAGGACGTGCTGCTGGAGCAGGGCGGGGTGGGACTGTACGAGCCGCTGGACCTGCGCATCGCCCGCTGCCGGCTGATGGTGGCCGGGCGCGAACACTGGTCGGAGCAGGCGCAGCGGCTGCGTATCGCCACCAAGTACGTCAACAGCACGCGCGAGTATTTCGCCGCCCGCGGTCTGCAGGTGGAGGTCATCAAGCTCTATGGTTCCATGGAGCTGGCGCCGCTGGTGGGGCTCGCGGACCTGATCGTCGACGTGGTCGACACCGGCAACACCCTGAAGGCCAACGGCCTGCAACCGCTTGAGAAGATCGCCGACATCAGTTCGCGGCTGGTGGTCAACCGCGCCTCCATGAAGCGCAAGCATGCGCGCGTGCAGTCCTTCATCGACCTGATGGCGGAGGCGGTGCGCAAACAGCAGGAGCAGGCGGCGTGAGCGCGCCGCGGATCCGGCGGCTGGACAGCCGCGACGTGGATTTCTATGCGCAACTGGACGCCCTGCTGGCCTGGGAGGAGGCGGCCGACCAGCAGGTCGAGCAGACGGTACGCGAAATACTCGGCGAGGTGCGCCGTCGCGGCGACGCTGCGCTGCTGGAGTACACGCGCCGCTTCGACCGTGTGCAGGCCGACAGCGTGGCGCAGCTGGAGATCGCCCCGCAGCGGCTGCAGCAGGCCCTGGAAAGCGTTCCGGCCGACCAGCGCCAGGCGCTGGAGCGCGCCGCCGGTCGTATCCGTGCCTACGCGCAGCACCAGAAACTCGAATCCTGGTCCTACACCGAGGCCGACGGTACCCTGCTGGGGCAACAGGTCGCGCCGCTCGACCGCGCCGGACTGTACGTGCCCGGCGGCAAGGCCGCCTATCCTTCCTCGGTGCTGATGAACGCCATCCCCGCCAAGGTGGCCGGTGTCGCCGAGCTGGTGATGGTGGTGCCCACTCCGGATGGCGTGGTCAACGAACTGGTGCTGGCGGCGGCGGCGGTGGCCGGTGTCGACCGGGTGTTCGCCATCGGCGGCGCCCAGGCGGTGGCGGCGCTGGCCTACGGCACCGAGACGGTGCCGGCGGTGGACAAGATCGTCGGGCCGGGCAACATCTACGTGGCCACCGCCAAGGGCATGGTGTTCGGCCGCGTGGGCATCGACATGATCGCCGGTCCCTCGGAGATCCTGGTGGTATGCGACGGTCGCACCGATCCCGACTGGATCGCCATGGACCTGTTCTCGCAGGCGGAACACGACGAGGACGCCCAGTCCATCCTGGTAAGCCCCGACGCGGACTTTCTCGATGCCGTGGCCGACAGCATCGGTCGTCAGCTCGGCGACATGCCGCGCGCCGACATCATCCGCGCCTCGCTGACGGCGCGCGGGGCCCTGATCCGGGTGCGCGACCTGGAGCAGGCGGTCGAGGTCGCCAACCACATCGCGCCCGAACATCTGGAGCTGTCGGTCGAGGAGCCGCAGCGGCTGGCGGCCTCCATCCGCCACGCCGGCGCCATCTTCATGGGGCGCTATACCGCCGAGGCGCTGGGCGACTACTGTGCCGGCCCCAACCATGTGCTGCCGACCTCGCGCACGGCGCGCTTCTCCTCGCCGCTGGGCGTGTACGATTTCCAGAAGCGTTCCAGCCTGATCCAGTGCTCGGCGGCCGGTGCCGCCGACCTGGGCACGACCGCCTCGGTGCTGGCGCGCGGCGAGGGCCTGGTGGCGCACGCGCGTTCGGCGGAATACCGGATCCCGAAGAAATGAAGCCGGAAGCGAAGTCTCCGCAGGCCTGGATCCGCCCGCAGATCCGGGCCCTGACGGCCTATCACGTCCCCGACCCCGGGGATCTGGTCAAGCTCGACGCCATGGAGAACCCCTGGCCCTGGCCGGGTGATCTGACCGACGCCTGGCTGGAGAGCCTGCGCGGGCTGGAGCTGAACCGCTACCCGGACCCGGGCGCGCGCGAATTGAGCGAGCACCTGCGCGCCAGCATGGGGGTGCCGGACGATGCCGCCCTGCTGCTCGGCAACGGTTCCGACGAACTCATCCAGATGCTGGCGCTGTCGCTGGCGGAGCCCGGCCGC
The DNA here is from genome assembly GCA_011321775.1 of Gammaproteobacteria bacterium. Classification (GTDB taxonomy): domain Bacteria; phylum Pseudomonadota; class Gammaproteobacteria; order DSM-19610; family DSM-19610; genus Thiogranum. The sequence goes on from DROT01000243.1 coordinate 23,813, forward strand.
GTGATCATGGCGCCGGAGCCGACCTTCGTCATGTACCGCCTGATCGCCACGGTCGCCGGCTGCGACTATCGGGGGGTGCCGCTGGCGCAGGATTTCTCCCTCGACCGGGGGGCCATGCTGGCCGCCATCGAACGGCATCGCCCGGCGATCCTGTTCCTGGCCTGGCCCAACAACCCTACCGGTACCCTCTTCGACGCCGGCGTGATCGAGCAACTCATCGAGGCCGCCCCCGGACTGGTGGTGATCGACGAGGCCTACGCGCCCTTCACCGACGCCAGCCTGCTGCCGCGCGTCGGGGAGTTCCCCAACCTGCTGGTGCTGCGCACGGTGTCCAAGATGGGGCTGGCCGGGCTGCGGCTGGGTTATCTCGCCGGCCCGCGTGACTGGCTGGCGGAGATCGACAAGACGCGCCTGCCGTACAACATCAACGCACTGACCCAGGCCAGCGCCCTGTTTGCACTCCGGCACCGTGCGCTGCTGGACGAACAGGCACGCCGTATCCGCGAGCAGCGCGACCGCCTGTTCAGTGCCCTCGCGGCCCTGCCCGGCGTCACCGCCTGGCCGAGCGAGGCCAACTTCATCCTGTTCCGCGTGGCGGGCGCCGATGCGGTATTCGCGGGGCTGCGCGAACGCGGCGTGCTCATCAAGAACCTGAGCCCTGCCGGCGGCGCGCTGGCCGACTGCCTGCGCGTCACCGTCGGCACTGGCGAGGAAAATGCCCGTTTCCTCGATGCGTTGCGCGGGGTGCTTGCTGACGGCGGTCTGCCGCGTGGCCGCGGGTAGGGCCGCGCGGCGGGATACTACGGTATCAGATTATGGTGCAACTACTCGGTTCCGCTGGAGGGGACAAGTCTCTGACCGAATCGACCGCGCCTTGAAATGGGCCGATTTTCCAGTGCGGATTCAACTCGCTAGTGCAACAGGTGGATCGATTCCGAAAAATACCTGATTGGGTGTTTTCATACCAAGGCATTTCCGTGGTCGGTTGTTGAGTCTGTCCATGACGCGCCGGAGTTCCTCATCCGTGAT
>DROT01000244.1 GCA_011321775.1 Gammaproteobacteria bacterium
AAAGCATCGTGCAGCGCGAGGTCGACGAGACGGCCCTGGCACGCCTGCCGCGGACGCTGCCGCCGCTGCTGCGGCGCGTCTACGCGGCGCGCAACGTCGCTTCGGACGCAGAGCTGGATACCGGGCTGGCGCGCCTGTTGCCGCCCGGGGGGCTCAAGGGCATGCCGCAGGCCGCGACCCTGCTGGCGGACGCCGTCGAGGCCGGACACCGTATCCTGGTGGTCGGTGACTTCGATGCCGATGGGGCCACCAGCAGCGCGCTGATGGTATCAACCCTGCGGGCCATGGGGGCTGCGGAAGTCGACTACCTGGTGCCCAATCGCTTTCGTTTCGGCTACGGCCTGACACCGGAGATCGTGGAAGTCGCGACGCGCTCGCAACCGCAGCTGATCGTTACGGTGGATAACGGCATCTCCAGCATCGCCGGCGTGAACGCGGCCCGCGAGTCCGGTATCCGGGTGCTGGTTACAGACCATCATCTGCCCGGTGAACGGTTGCCCGAGGCCGATGCCATCGTCAATCCCAACCAGCCCGGTGACCGCTTTCCGGGCAAGCACCTGGCCGGCGTCGGCGTGGCCTTCTACCTGCTCATGGCGCTGCGCAGCGAACTGCGGCAGCGCAGCTGGTTCGCGCATGCCGGTCTCGCCGAACCGAATCTCGCCGACGGTCTCGACCTGGTGGCCCTGGGAACGGTGGCCGACCTGGTGCCCCTCGATCACCTCAACCGCATCCTGGTGCAGCAGGGACTGCAGCGCATCCGTGCCGGGCGCTGCCGCCCGGGTATCCGCACCCTGCTGGAGGTGGCGGGCCGCAACCCGGCGCGCGCCGTGGCTTCGGACTTCGGTTTTGCCCTCGGCCCGCGGCTCAACGCGGCCGGGCGGCTGGACGACATGTCGCAGGGCATCGAGTGCCTGCTGGCAGACAGCGACGCGCGGGCGCGTGAGCTGGCGCAGGCGCTGGACGCGCTCAACCGCGAGCGCCGTGAGATCGAGGCGGGGATGAAGGAGCAGGCACTCGACAGCCTGGCGCGGATGGAACTCGACGAAGCCCGGCTGCCGCCCGGGCTCTGTCTCTACGACGCCGACTGGCACCAGGGAGTCATCGGTATCCTCGCTTCGCGCATCAAGGAACGCTATCACCGCCCGGTGGTGGCCTTTGCACGCGCGAGCGAAGGCGAACTCAAGGGTTCGGCGCGTTCCATCCCGGGACTGCACATCCGCGATACCCTGGATGCCATTGCCGCCCGCCATCCGGGCCTGCTGGACAAGTTCGGCGGCCACGCCATGGCGGCCGGCATGACGCTCGCCGAGGAACGCCTGCCGGCCTTCGAACGGGCCTTCCATGACGAGCTGGGCAGACGACTGGACGCCGGCGCCCTGGGCGCGGTGATCGAATCGGACGGCGAACTCGAGGCCGGGGACTTCGAACTCGAGACCGCCGAACTGCTGCGCAATGCCGGGCCCTGGGGGCAAGGCTTCCCGGAGCCACTGTTCGACGGACGCTTCGTGGTGGTGGCGCAGCGCGTGGTCGGCGAACAGCATCTCAAGCTGCGGGTACGGCCGGAGCACAGCCGCCGTGTGCTGGAGGCCATCGCCTTTCGCCAGGCGCAGGAGATCCGTCTGCGGGAGGGGCAGCGGGTACGCCTGGCCTACCGCCTCGACAGCAACGAGTACCGCGGCCTGCTCAGTCTGCAGCTGGTGGTGGAGCATATCGAGCCGCTTTGAGCGGCTGGAGGTCCTGAACTTTGGCCGCGAACACGGTATGATTCCCCTTTTTGTTTTCGACGGGTAACAGTCTTGGAAATCAATCCGGTAGTGAACCAGATCAAGGACCTGGAAGGGCGCGCGCAGGCCCTTAGGGGGTATCTTTGACTACGACAGCAAACGCGAAAGGCTGATCGAGGTCAGCCGTGAGCTGGAGGATCCCTCGGTGTGGGACGATCCCGAACGCGCCCAGGCGCTCGGGCGCGAGCGTGCGCGGCTGGAAGAGGTGGTCGATACCCTGGCCTCCATCGAAACCGGGCTGCGCGATGCCGCCGACCTGCTGCAGATGGCGGCCGAGGAGGAGGACCGGGAGACCTACGATTCGGTGGTCGCCGACGTCGCCGACATGGAGCGGCGCATCGGCGAACTGGAGTTCCGGCGCATGTTCTCCGGTGAGATGGACGAGGCCAACGCCTTTCTCGACATCCAGGCCGGCTCCGGCGGCACCGAGGCCCAGGACTGGGCCAACATGCTGCTGCGCATGTACCTGCGCTGGGCCGAGCGCCATGGTTTCAGGACCGAACTGATCGAGGTCTCGCCCGGCGAGGTGGCCGGTATCAAGAGCGCCACCGTCAAGATCGACGGACCCTATGCCTTCGGCTGGCTGCGCACCGAGATCGGCGTGCACCGGCTGGTGCGCAAGTCGCCCTTCGATTCCGGCAATCGCCGCCATACTTCCTTTGCCGCGGTGTTCGTGTCGCCCGAAGTGGATGACGACTTCGAGATCGACATCAACCCGGCCGATCTGCGCATCGACGTCTATCGCGCCAGCGGCGCCGGCGGTCAGCACGTCAACCGCACCGAGTCGGCGGTGCGCATCACCCACGAGCCGACCGGTATCGTGGTGCAGTGCCAGAACGACCGCTCGCAGCACAAGAACCGCGCCACGGCAATGAAGCAGCTGAAGGCGAAGCTCTACGAGCTGGAGATCCAGAAGCGCAACGCCGACCAGCAGCAGGTGGAGGAGAGCAAGTCCGACATCGGCTGGGGCAGCCAGATCCGTTCCTACGTGCTCGACCAGTCGCGCATCAAGGACCTGCGCACCGGCGTGGAGACCGGCAACACCCAGGCGGTGCTCGACGGTGATCTCGATCAGTTCATCGAGGCCAGCCTGAAGAGTGGTCTCTAGCCCCTATATTGCACGAAGGCGGCACGGCAATTTCACTTTGTACTGTAATACCAGGCTCGAATGGAATTTTTCATGCGAATTTTCAGGTTACAGTTTGTACCTGTTCGGGCTCAGGCCCGATCGGGCGGCACATCTTGCGCGATCGCCCTCAAACCAGGGCTACGGCCATGCTTTTCGGCCGATCGCACAAGCTGCACTCGCCGGATCGACCCTGATTCCCGAACCCTTCGTGCAATACAGGGGCTAGTCGACACGTCATGCCGGCGAAGGCCGGCATCCACTACGCCGGGTTCTCTGGATTCC
>DROT01000245.1 GCA_011321775.1 Gammaproteobacteria bacterium
AGAAGCAGATGGAACAGGAGCGCCAGGCGATGGAGAAGGCGATGCAGGAACGCCGCGCGGCGATGACGCCGCCGCCCGGACCCTTCGCCCGTGGCGACTATCTCAAGCAGATGGAAGCCGAACGTGCGGCCATGGAGAAGCAGATCGAGCAGGAACGTCAGGCGATGGAGAAGGCCATGAAAGAGCGCCGTGACGCCGTCGTGCCGGTCGCTGCCGCGGGTCCTTCGGACGACTATTTCAAACAGATGGAAGCACGTCACGAGGCCATGCGCCAGGAGATGGAGAAGGCTCACGAGGCGCGGATGAAGCAGTTCGAGGCCGCCTGGAACAACCGTTACCGGGCTCCGTACTGATCGCGCTCGATGCCGAGCCGGCCGAAAAAAGCCCGCGTTCGTCGCGGGCTTTTTTCATGGCAAGGGGGGGTGCCGAGGTCTGTGAGGCGGGCTGGTGCCACCCATGAACCAATGTCTATGCAGATGGTAACAAAAAGTACTTGCAAATATTCGCATATACTGTAATACTGTAATTGTAGTTGGCGAGACAGAACACTATTTATCCAATGAGGAGTCTAGACATGAAATTCAAGAAAACTGTACTTGCAGCGATGCTGGCCGGTGCCACTCTCGTGGGCATGAGTTCCGCCCAGGCGTGGTGGGGCGGTCCGTGGGGTGATCGTGGCTGGGGCGACCGTGGCTGGGGCGACGGCTGGGGTGATACCCTGGGCGACATCTTCGGTGACGGCGACTTCAACATGAACTTCAGCGGCCGTACCCGTGGTCATGGCTGGGGTCGTGGTTACGGTCGTGGCTACGGTGACTACTATGGTCGTTACTATGACTACTATGGCCCCTACTACGGCGGCTATGGTCCGTACTATGGCGCTCCCTACGGCGCTCCGTACGGCTATGGCGTTCCCTACGGCCCTTACGGTGCCCCGCAGGCTCCGGCTGCTCCCCAGCAGCAACAGCAGGCACCGGCCAAGTAAGATCCTGACGACAGTCAGACCGGAAAAAGGGGCTCCTGGAGCCCCTTTTTCTTTACCTGGATCCTACCGATGGCACGCCGCCCTGGTGCGATATTAGTCTTCCAGGTTGGTCTGGCACAGCACCGAGCGCATGCTGCCGATGAGTTCCAGCAGGGCTTCGTTGCGCACGCGGTAATAGATCCGGTTGGCTTCCTTGCGCGACACCAGGATGCGCTTGTTGCGCAGCTGATCGAGATGCTGGGACATGTTGCTCTGGGTGGTACCGATCTGCCGGGCCAGTTCACCGACGGTGATTTCGTCGTCACCGAGTGTGCACAGAATGCGCCAGCGCAGGGGGTGTCCCATGGCCTTGAGTGCATCGGCGGTCAGTACGGCATCTTCCGGGGATACGTCTTCTTTGGGGGTCTTGGTCATCTGAAACTACGTCGTGTTGTGCTTCCGGTTACTCATCGCCGGCAGGGCGATAGCCGGTCATGTCCTTCGCGATACAGAGTATGTCGGTAATAGTACCGCATTCGTCGGTCATGGCGGTACGGGAAAAGAGTATCGGCACCCGGCGCTGGTCACTGGCGATGAAGCGAGCCTCGATACTGCTGAGCGTTCCCGTGCGGATCAACGCCTCGAGCCAGGTGCCCATGAAGGCGCGCGCCTGCTCCTGCTCGGCTTCCTCGAACACGTCGCCGATATTCATGCCCGTCAGTTCCGATTCCTGGTAGCCCAGCATGCGGCAGGCGGCCGGATTGGCGGACTTGATGATGCCCGTCGGTTCCAGCACCAGCAGCGCCTCGCCCATGTTGGCGATGATGCCTTCGAGGTACTGCTTCGCCCGCCGCAGTTCCTCGGTACGTGCCGCGACCTGCTCTTCCAGTCGCTGGTTCAGCTGGCGCTCCTTTTCGATCAGGCGGAAGTAGGTGCTGATCTTGTTGATGAGCTGGTTGTCGTCGATGGGCTTGAGCAGGTAGTCGGCGGCGCCGACCTCGTAGCCCTTCTTCTGGAACTCGTCGGTCTTGAAGGCGGCGGTGAGAAAGATGACGGGGATGTCGCGCGTCTTCTTGCGGATCTTGAGCATGGAAGCCGTCTGGAAACCGTCCATTTCCGGCATCTGGATGTCCAGCACGATGAGATCGATGTCGGGGGTGTTGAGGGCAATATCGAGGGCTTCCCGACCGGAACTCGCCTCCAGTACCTTTGCGTCCAGGTGCTGTTGCACCAGGGTGCGCAGGCTGAACAGGTTGTTCTTGTTGTCGTCGACGATGAGCAAGGTGAAACCGGAATAGCGCTTCATGGAGACACCTCCGCGCGGTCTTCTGCGGCAGCCGTGGTTGTGGATCCCGCGAGATAGCGGTCGAGCATGGACTTGAGTTCGAGAGCATCCAGGGGTTTTGCGAGCACCGCGTCGGCACCACTGGCGATGGCGCGGGCGCGGTCCTCCTCGCCGACGCGCGCCGTCAGGGCCACTATGGGGATGGTTTTCAGGGCATCCAGGGTACGTATCCTGCTCATGGTGTCGAAACCATCCATGCCGGGCATCATCAGATCCATCAGAATCAGGTCGAAGCCGTTGTCCTCCCCGAGGGTTTCCAGTGCCTCGGGCCCGTCGCCCGCCGCCACGACTTCCAGCCCCCAGTGTTCCAGCAGCGGCGTCAGTGCCAGCAGGTTGCGAAGGTCGTCGTCCACCACCAGTATACGGTTCCCCGAATAATCTGCATCGGGCAGCTCGCTGTCCTTCCTTTCCTCGTGCACTTCGCCATCCGACTGGCCCGGTGCTTGCTCCGCGCTGTCCCGATCGATCGCAAGGGGCAGGAACAGCGTGAACGTGGAGCCCTTGCCTTCCTCGCTGTGGACCTGAATGCGGCCGCCGATCAGTCGCGCCAGTTCGCGGCTGATCGTCAGGCCCAGTCCGGTGCCGCCGTAACGGCGACTGGTGGAGCCGTCGGCCTGCTTGAAGGCCTCGAATACCAGCTCCTGCTTGTCGGCGGGGATGCCGATACCGGAGTCGCTGACGCTGATGGCCAGGGGGCGGGGCGCCGCGTCCTCGCCCTCGTTGCGTGACAGGCGCAGGACGACGTCGCCGCGCTCAGTGAACTTGAGCGCGTTGGAAAGAAAGTTGATCAGGATCTGACGCAGTTTCTCGTGGTCGGTCTCGATGGTGGATGGTGCTTCCGACTCGATGTCCAGTTCCAGCCGCAGGCCTTTCTCGTCGAACTGCGGGTGCATGAGCTGAAAGATCTCGCCGAGCAGCGCTTTCAGGTCGACGGTCCCGATCTTGAGGCTGGCCTTGCCGGCCTCGATCCGCGACAGATCCAGGATGCTGTCGATCAGCGTCCGCAGATCCTTTCCGGCCTCGTGGATGACGTCAGCCTGCTGCAGCTGTTCCGGTGACAGTCGGTCGCTGGCACCGGCCAGCATCTTGGACAACAGCAGGATGGAATTGAGGGGCGTGCGCAGTTCGTGACTGACATTGGCGAGGAACTCGGACTTGTAGCGGTTCGACTCCTCCAGTTCACGGGCATGCGAGCGCAGTGCACTGGCGTCCGCGGCGTGTCTTTCCGCCAGCCGCGTAAGGTTACGGGCGAGGACCCGCAGTTCTTCCGGGCGTTTCCACGAGAATCGTACCGGCTCGTCCTGTTCC
>DROT01000246.1 GCA_011321775.1 Gammaproteobacteria bacterium
CGTCCGCGAGCGTGAGGATGCGGTTTCCCGGCTGTGACCGCCACTCCAGGTCACGGTCGATATCCTCCGTGGCGGGCGCGCGCAGGTAGTCGATGGTGGCCGCCGCCAGCCCGGCCTGGCGCAGCGGCGTGTCGCCGGCCGCGAGGATCGCCTGCGGCGAGCCGAACTGCTGCAGCAGCTGCCGCAGGCGACGGTTGCCGAGGCCGGGCGCGTGCAGCAGGGTCAGCCAGGCACGCAGCCGGTCGGCGGAGGCGGGTGAATCGGGGCTGGGGGAGTGGGATTGCGGCCTCATCCTTGAGGGTCCTCCATGAAAAAACCGGTACCTCGGTACATGGCGCATACCATGCCCGAAGGAACCGGTTTTTGCCAGCCACCCCGCCAGGTGGCGCAGGCTTCAGGGGTTGCGGACGATATCCCCCACGTGCAGCGCGCTGGTCGCCTTCATGATGATGCCGAAGCTCACCTTGTCGAAGGTGCGGAACACCATCAGCAGGCCGGCCTTTTCGTCGGGCAGCTTGACGGCGGCGTTACGCTCGTCGCTGACCTGGTCGGCGATGACCTCGCCGGCCTGGTAGATCTCGAACACGGTGCCGACGTCGACTCCCTCACGGGTGCCGCGGTTGATGACCACGATCTGGTACTGGCCGATCTGGCTGACGCCGTCGACCACCGAGATGATGGTGCCGTCGATCTTCTTCTCCGGCGAGTGCGGCGTGAAATAGGGGTACACGTCCTCCTGGCTCATCGGCTTGACGCGATCGCCGATGTTGATCTCGCGCGTGGTGCGGGTCAGTTTGAGGGTGCTGGGGTCGCCGAACTTCTGCGCCGTGCCATCGCCCAGGTACTGGGCCTCGTAACCGAGGATCTCGCCGCTGACCGGGTCGATATAGGGATCGCCGGGGCGGAAGATGTGGAAACGGTCGCCCTGCGAGTCGTCCAGGCGGCGTACGTAGATGCGGTCGCCGGCGCCGGTGATCAGGTGCTCGTCGGCGCTGGACACCACGTAGGCGGCGTTCTCCAGTTCGTCCTTTTCCGCCACCAGCGGCTGGGTCAGGAACTGCTGGATGGCATCGATGGGAATGGTCGGGATGGCCTTGTCGATTCGTTCCGCGCGCACCCTGGGAGACAGCTTGTAGGTGCCCTTGCCGCGCTGGAGGCGCAGCTGCGGCTTGCCGTCCACATACACCAGGGTGATGACGTCACCGGGATAGATGAGGTGCGGATTTTCGATCTGGGGATTGACGTACCAGATTTCCGGCCACAGCCAGGGGCTGTCGAGGAATCTCTCGGAAATATCCCACAGGGTGTCCCCCTTGACGACCACGTAGCGGTCCGGGTGTCCGTCCTTGAGTACCACCTGGTCGGCGTAGGCGGCGGTGGCCAGGAGGGCCAGGGCCAGCGCCAGCGATCTGAATATCGACATATAGGCGTCCCTTTTCTGTGTCAGGTTGTTCGCTCGTTGCCCGCTCCGGCATGGCGCCAGTGCGCTAATTCGATGATATATAACGGCAGTAGGCGCCCGGAGTGTAGCGAAATTTGTACCTTCACAAAACCGGAGGGTCAGCGTAAACGCCCCTGCGATCATTATGTTAGAGTATGGGGGCAAAGCGGGCGGCTATTTCGTGACAGACATCACATGGCAATTCTAGACATTCTTCATTTTCCCGATCCCCGGCTGCGAACGCGCGCCGAAGCGGTGGACGAGGTCGACGACGAGGTTCGTACCCTGGTCGACGACATGTTCGAAACCATGTACCAGGCTCCCGGTATCGGCCTGGCGGCGACCCAGGTCGACGTGCACCGGCGCGTGGTGGTGATCGACATCTCCCGGGAACAGGATCAGCCGCTGGTGTTCATCAATCCGGAGATCCTGGAGCGCGAGGGCGTGGAGGTCATGGACGAGGGCTGTCTCTCGGTGCCCGGTATCTACGAGCCGGTGGAGCGCGCCGAACGCATTCGCGTGCGCGCCCTGGACCGCGCCGGCGAGCCCTTCGAGATGGAGGCGGACGATCTGCTCGCGGTGTGCATCCAGCACGAGATCGATCATCTCGACGGAAAGCTGTTCGTCGACTATCTGTCGCAGCTGAAGCGTACACGTATCCGAAAGAAGCTGGAGAAGCAGCGTCGTCTGGGGGGGAGCGAGGAGCCGGTCGGCAGGCACGCCGAGCCGGTCATCTGAGCGTCCCCTTCCGCGGCAGTCATGCGCATCGTATTCGCGGGCACGCCCGATTTCTCGGTGCCGGTACTGCAGGCGCTGCTGGACAGCCGCCACCCGGTGGTGGCGGTGTATACCCAGCCGGACCGGCCTTCCGGCCGCGGTCGCAAGCTCGCGGCGAGCCCGGTGAAAAAACTGGCGCTGCAGCGCGAAATCCCGGTTTACCAGCCGCAGACGCTGAAAAGCGCCGAGGCACAGGCGCAGCTGGCCGCGCTGCAGCCGGACCTCATGGTGGTGGTGGCCTACGGACTGATCCTGCCACAGGCGGTGCTGGATCTGCCGAGCCGGGGCTGCGTCAACCTGCACGCCTCCTTGCTGCCGCGCTGGCGCGGTGCCGCCCCCATCCAGCGAGCCATCCTGGCCGGTGATCGCGAAACCGGCGTGTGCCTGATGCAAATGGAGGCGGGGCTCGATTCCGGACCGGTGCTGGCGGAAGCACGCACCCCCATCGAGGCCGAGGATACGGCCGGTTCGCTCCACGACCGTCTGAGCCGGATGGCGGCCGAGCTGCTGGCACGACACCTGGACGATCTCGAGCAGCGTCGCCTGCCGGCGCGCCCGCAGGACGAGTCGCGGGTCACCTATGCACACAAGCTGGAGAAGCAGGAGGCGGAGCTGGACTGGAGCGCGGACGCGCGCGAGCTCGAACGCCGCGTGCGCGCTTTCAATCCGTGGCCGGTGGCCCAGACGCAGTACCTGGGGCAGACCCTGCGAGTCTGGCGCGCACGCGCCCTGGACTGCACGGGCGGTCCGCCGGGCGCCATCGTCGCCGCCGGTCGGGACGGTATCGACGTGGCCTGCGGCCGCGGTTGCCTGCGGCTGCTGGAACTGCAGTTGCCCGGAGGCAGGCGGCTCGACGCCGCCGATTTCGTCAATGCCCGCCGCGTCGAGGGTGTGACGCTCGGACGGGGCTGAGGGCGCGGCGGCGCCCGCGGGGTTCCCTTGTCCTCCACCCTGCCACGCAAATCGGCCGCCCTGCTGGTGCAGCGGGTCGTCGACCAGGGTGTCTCCCTCGGCGACTGCCTGTCGGCCGAACTGGATCGCTTCGACGATCGGCGGCAGCGGGCGCTGGTGCAGGAGCTGGTCTATGGCACCCTGCGCTGGTTTCATCGCCTCGACGCCATACTGGGGCGACTGCTCAGTCGCCCGCTCAAACGACGTGACCGTGACCTGCACGCCCTGCTGCTGGTCGGGCTGTACCAGCTGTTGATGCTGGAGATGCCCGCCCATGCGGCGCTGAGCGAGACCGTGGAAGTGGCGCGGCAACTTGGCAAGAACTGGGCCGCCGGGCTGGTGAATGCGGTGCTGCGCAATGCCCAGCGGCGCTCGGACGAACTGCTGCAGGCAGTGAACGCGCTGGACTCGGCGCGCTGGTCCTTCCCGGAGTGGTGGATCCGGCGCCTGCAGAGCGACTGGCCCGACGACTGGCAGCCGATCCTGGAAGCCGGCAACCGGCGTCCGCCCATGGTGTTGCGGGTCAACCTCGGTCGGATCGGTCGGGACGACTACCTGGAGCAGTTGAGGAGCGCCGGTATCGAGGCAAGCGCGTCGGCGTTGGCGGACAGTGCGCTGCAGCTGCGGCAACCCGTGGCGGTGGAGAAACTGCCCGGTTTCGCTGCCGGCCTGGTGTCGGTCCAGGACGCTGCGGCCCAGCTGGCGGCGCCGCTGCTGCAGGTGGCCGATGGTCAGCGGGTGCTGGATGCCTGCGCCGCACCGGGCGGCAAGACCGGGCATCTCCTCGAGCAGGCGCCCGGGCTGGAGCAGCTGGTCGCCATCGACCGTGACGCCACACGGCTGCAGCGCGTGGAACAGAACCTGCAGCGTCTCGGTGCCGGCGGGCGTGCACGCCTGCTGGCCGCCGATGCCGGCGATCCGGCGCAATGGTGGGACGGCAGGCCCTTCGACCGGATCCTGCTGGATGCGCCCTGTTCCGCCAGTGGCGTGGTACGGCGCCATCCCGACATCAAGCTGTTGCGCCGTGATGCGGATATTCCGGTGCTCGCCCGCGCGCAGCTGCGCCTGCTCGACGCCCTGTGGCCCTTGCTGGCGCCAGGGGGTATGCTTTTGTATGCAACCTGCTCCGTATTCAAACAGGAAAACAGCGAGCTGCTGCAGGCCTTCCTGGCCCGGCGCGCGGATGTACGTGAAAGCGCGTTGCCGCGCGACCTCGGTCGTCCGCAGGCGATCGGTCGCCAGCTGTTGCCCGGAGAGCAGGATACGGATGGTTTCTTTTACGCGCGCCTGCAAAGGATCTGAAGCACCATCAGTGAATGTCTATTCGACAAGCAGGGACGGCCTCGGGCGCAGGGGGCTCCGCTGGGCGGTGCTGCTGCTGTGCCTGTTTTCCGTGTCCCTGCAGGCACGCGAGACGCGGATCTATGATACCCGTACCATGCTGGTGGACGGTGTCTACCGGGTGGGTGCACACATCGAGTTCGACCTCAACGACACCCTCAACGATGCCCTGCGCAACGGTGTCCCGCTGACGGTCGAATTGCGTATCGAGGTGTTGCGCGAACGCCGCTGGCTGTGGCCGGAAACGGTGGCCGAGCTGCGCCAGCGTTTCGAGCTCCAGTACCATGCGCTCAGTCGCAGCTACCTGGTACGGAACTACAGCACCGGAGCGAAGTTGAGTTTTCCCACCCTCGAAGAAGCGCTGGCCTATATCGGCAACGTCTACAATCTGCCGCTCATCGACGCCCACCTGCTCGAGCCTGATCAGCGCTACCTGGTGAGGATGCGCGTCGATATCGACGTCGAGGCCCTGCCCACGCCGGTGCGCCTGTGGGCCTATCTCAGTTCCCAGTGGAGTCTGAAGAGCGACTGGAAGCAATGGCCCCTGCAACCGTAAGACGGTCGGGAATGGGCATCTGGCCCATGCTGTTGCTGTTCGCCATCCTGCTGGTCTCGCTTTCGCTGATGAGCGATGCCACCCACAATTCCGAGCGTTTCGGCAAGCTGTACTCCTGGCTGCTGCTGCTCAACGCGCTCGGTCTGGTGGTGCTCATCGGCCTGATCGGCAGCAATCTCTACTGGCTGGTATCGCAGTACCGGGCGCGGGCGCCCGGCGCCAAGCTCACTTCGCGGCTGGTGTTCACCTTCGTGATCCTGGCCGTGGTTCCGGTTGCGGTGGTGTACTACTTCTCCCTGCAGTTTCTGCAGGAAGGCATCGATTCCTGGTTCGACGTGCAGGTGGAGGAGGCGCTCGACGATGCCCTGGAGCTGAGCCGCAGCGCCCTCGACGTGCGCCTCAACGAACTGCTGAAACTGACCGAACGGGTCGCCGACGAGCTTGCCGAGGTGTCCCCTGCCCTGTTGCCCATCGGACTCTACGACAAGCGCGTGCAGAGTGGTGCGGTCGAGTTGACGCTGCTCGGCATGGATGGCCGCATCGTGGCGTCCAGCAGCGTCGAGGGCACCAACGTGGTCCCGCAGCGCCCGCCCGACAAGATCCTGTTGTCGCTGGGCCAGGGGCGTTCCTACGTGGGCCTCGACGCCATCGGCGAGAGTGGCCTGTACGTGCGCGCGGTGGTGCCGGTGTTGAATTCCAAGCCCGGTTCCGAGCCGCTGACCTTGCAGGCGGTCTACCAGGTGCCCGAGCGCCTGGGTATGCTCGCAGACCAGATCGAGGAGCAGGTGATCCGCTATCGCAAGCTGGCCTATCTTCGCAAGCCACTGAAATACAGCTATATCCTTACGCTCTCCCTGGTGCTGGTGCTGAGTCTGCTGTCGGCCGTGTGGGCGGCTTTCTATGCGGCGCGGCGGCTGGTGGAACCCATCGGCATTCTCGCCGAGGGCACGCGGGCGGTCGCCGAGGGTGACTACAGCAAGCGCCTGCCGGTGACCAGTTCCGACGAGCTGGGTTTCCTGGTCCGTTCCTTCAACGACATGACGCGGCGTCTGTCGCGCGCGCGTGACCAGGCGCACAGCAGCCAGCAGGAGGTGGAGGGTCAGCGCGCCTACCTGGAGACGGTGCTGGGAAGCCTCTCCTCCGGCGTGATGACCATCGGCAGCAACGGTGAACTGCGCACCGTCAACGAGGCCGCGTGCCAGATTCTCGGCATCGACCTGAGTCGCGAACTGGGCAGCGATCTCGGTGAGCTGTCGCTTCGTCATTCCTTTCTCGAACCGCTGTTGTCACTGGTGGAGATGCGCCACATCGAGCACCAGCTGGACTGGCAGGAGCAGGTGGTGCTCTCGGACAGCAGCGGCCGACGGGTGCTGATGTGCCGCAGCACCGCCCTGCCGGCCAGCGACGATGTCTCCGGAGGCGGCCAGGTGCTGGTCTTCGACGACGTCACCGACCTGATCCGCGCCCAGCGCGACGCCGCCTGGGGCGACGTGGCCCGACGCCTTGCGCACGAGATCAAGAATCCGCTGACGCCGATCCAGCTCTCGGCCGAGCGCCTGCGCCGCAAGTATCTCAATACCATGCCGCCGGAGCAGGCCGAGGTCCTCGATCGGGCAACGCGGACCATCGTGCAGCAGGTCGAGACCCTGAAGGAAATGGTCAACGCCTTCAGCGACTATGCGCGCGCGCCGCGTTCGCAGCTGCAGCCGCTGAACCTGTACGAACTGCTGCGGGACGTGGCCGACCTGTACAAGGGCTCTCCGCTGCGCATCCGGCTCGAACTGATCGAGCCGGAGCCGGTGATCAACGGTGATGCAGGCCGCCTGCGGCAGCTGTTGCACAACCTGTTCAAGAACGCCCAGGAGGCGGTGCGCGATCGCGAGCGGGGCGAACTGGTGGTGCGTTCGCGCTGGATACTGGAGACCGGCGAGCGCTACATCAGCCTGTCCTTCGAAGACAACGGCAGCGGCTTTGCCGACGAGGTACTGGGCCGCTTGTTCGAGCCCTATGTGACCACCAAGACACGCGGCACCGGCCTGGGTCTGGCGATCGTGAAGAAGATCGTGGAAGAGCACAACGGGCAGATACGGGCGCAGAACACCGAGGACCACCATGCCTGTATCGAGGTGCGCTTTCGCGCCGAGGTACAAAGCGCTTTAACCTAGTACGCGCTGCTCTATAATGAGCCTACGCCCGCCCGGGCGGCGCGTCTCACGGCATATGAGGGGGAACGGTAATCGACATGTCTTCGGGCCATATCCTGGTGGTGGACGATGAGCCGGATATTCGCAATCTGGTAAAGGAGATTCTCGAGGACGAGGGTTTCGAGGTCACCGTGGCCGAGAGCGGAGAGGCGGCCCGGCATGCGCGTCGCGTGCGCCGGCCCGACCTGATCCTGCTCGACATCTGGATGGACGACGTCGACGGCATCACCCTGTTGCGCGAGTGGTCGGAGGGGGGTGGCCTGCCCTGCCCGGTGATCATCATGTCCGGCCACGGTACCGTCGAGACCGCGGTCGAGGCCACCCGCCTGGGTGCCTACGATTTCATCGAAAAACCCATCTCGCTGGCCAAGCTGCTGCTGGTCGTCAACCGTGCCCTGGAGACGGAGAAGCTGCAGCAGGAAAACCGCGGGCTGAAGCGTCAGGCGCAGCCGGTCGCGGAACCCACCGGCAAGAGCGAGGTCATGCAGGCGCTGCGCGAGCAGGCGCGGCGCATCGCGCAGCACAATACCTGGGTGCTGATCAGCGGCGAACCCGGCGTCGGCAAGGAAGTGGTGGCACGCTACATCCATGCCCAGAGCCCGCTCCACGATGCGCCCTTCGTGGAGGTTGCCGTGGGCTCCATGTCGCCGGAACACTCGGCGGCCGAGTTGTTCGGTTCCGAGGAAGGTGATCGCATCGTCTATGGCCGCCTGGAGCAGGCCAACGGCGGGACGCTGTTGCTCGGCAACATCTCGGAGATGGATCTGCAGACCCAGGCGCGCCTGCTGAGCGTGTTCCAGACCCATTCCTTCCTGCGCATGGGCGGTACCGAGCCGGTTCCCATCGATATCCGGGTGATCGCCACCACCTCGCGGGATCTGGAGCAGGAGGTCCGCGAGGGTCGCTTTCGCGAGGATCTGTACTACCAGCTCAACGTGGTGCCGTTGCAGGTGCCGCCCTTGCGCGAGCACGGCGAGGACGTGCCGGAGTTGCTCAACTACTACGTCGATCGTTTCGTGGTGCAGGAGAACCTGCCTTACCGCGAATTTTCCATCGCCGCCCAGAACCGGCTGCGCAACTACCGCTGGCCGGGTAATATTCGCGAACTGAAGAATCTGGTGCAGCGTCTGCTGATCCTGGGGCGCGGGCCGGTGATCGACGTCGACGAGGTGGAGGCGGTGTTGCAGCGCGACGGCGAGGCGGCGCTGGCCGTGAGCGGCTCCAATGCCACGCTGCCGCTGGATCTGCCGCTGCGCGAGGCGCGCGAGCAGTTCGAGAAGGTCTATCTCGAACACCAGCTGCAGGAGGTCGGCGGCAGCGTCGGCAAGCTGGCCAAGCGGGTCGGCATGGAGCGCACCCACCTGTATCGCAAGCTGCGCGGCCTCGGTATCGATTTCCGCAAGGGAAGCGACTAGGAGCCGGTCGATGAAAATCATCATACTGGGCGCCGGCCAGGTCGGTTCGTCCGTGGCCCAGGCGCTCGCCAGCGAGGCCAACGACATTACCGTGGTGGACAACCGCCCTGACATCCTGCGCGAACTCCAGGACCGGCTGGATATCCGCACCGTCATGGGGCCGGCCTCCCACCCCGAGATTCTCACCCGCGCGGGTGCCGAGGATGCCGACATGATCCTCGCGGTGACCAACAGCGACGAGACCAATGTGGTCGCCTGCCAGGTGGCCTACACCCTGTTCCATACCCCCATCAAGGTGGCGCGGGTGCGCGCCCAGGCCTACCTGCGCTATCCCAAGCTGTTCAGCCAGGAAGCCCTGCCGGTGGACGTGCTGATCTCGCCGGAACAGCTGGTCACCGACTACATCAAGCAGCTGATCGAGAAACCGGAGGCGCTGCAGGTGCTGGACTTTGCCGACGGCCGGGTGCAGCTGGTTGCGGTGCGGGCGGTACGCAACGGGCCGCTGGTGGGGCAGGAACTGCGCCAGCTGCACCAGCACATGCCGGGGGTGCAGGCGCGGGTGGCCGCCATTTTCCGTCGCGGCAGCCCCATTCTGCCCGAGGGTGATACCGTGATCGAGGCCGACGACGAGGTCTTTTTCATCGCGGCGCGCAAGGACATCCGCGCGGTTGCCAGCGAGTTGCGCGCCCTCGACAAGCCGGTGAAACGCGTCATGATCGCCGGTGGCGGCAATATCGGTCTGCGCCTGGCCGAGTCGATCGAGAACCGTTACCAGGTCAAGCTGATCGACTGCAGTCCCGCCACCACGCGGCGGCTGTCCGAACTGCTGGACAAGACCATCGTGCTGCTCGGCGATGCCGCCGACGAGGAACTGCTGATCGAGGAGAACATCGAGAATACCGACGTGTTCTGCGCCCTGACCAACGACGAGGAGGCCAATATACTGTCGGCCATGCTCGCCAAGCGCCTGGGGGCGCGCAAGGTAATGTCGCTGATCAACCGGCCTTCCTACGTGGAACTGGTGCAGAGCGATGTCATCGACATCGCCATTTCGCCCCAGCAGGCGACCATCGGCAGCCTGCTGACCCATGTGCGGCGTGGTGACGTGGCGGCGGTGCATTCGCTGCGGCGCGGCGCCGCCGAGGCCATCGAGGCGGTGGCGCACGGGGACAGCAAGACCTCGAAAGTGGTGGGACATACGGTCGAGGAGATCGGCCTGCCGCCGGGGACCACCATCGGCGCCATCGTCCGCGGTGACGACGTCATCATTGCCCACCACGACACGGTCATCGAGAGCGGTGATCACGTCATCCTGTTCCTGGTGGACAAGCGCTATATCCCGGACGTGGAGCACCTGTTCCAGGTCGGTGTCACCTTCTTCTGAGTCGCCGGTGCACTTCAGGCCGATCCAGCGAATCCTCGGTATGCTGCTGATGGCGTCGAGCGTCATCATGCTGCCGCCGCTGGGCTTCGAATTGTGGTATGACGAGGGCGGGCAGGAGGCATTCCTGACGGCCTTCCTCAGCGTGCTGCTGACGGGGCTGATGTTCTGGTATCCGGTGCGCAGGCAGCACCGCGAGCTACGGTTGCGCGACGGTTTTCTGGTCGTGGCGCTGTTCTGGGTGGTGATCGCCATGGTCGGCGCCGTGCCCTTCGTGCTCGCGGAGCAGCCGCACATGGGGATCACCGACGCCATGTTCGAGTCCATGTCGGGTCTGACCACCACCGGCGCCACCGTCATCACCGGGATCGACCATCTGCCGTTTTCCATCCGTTTCTACCGACAGGAGCTCCAGTGGCTCGGCGGAATGGGCATTATCGTGCTGGCAGTCGCCGTGCTGCCCATGCTCGGCATCGGCGGTATGCAGCTGTACCGTGCCGAGACGCCCGGCCCCATGAAGGACAACAAGCTGACGCCGCGCATCACCGAGACGGCCAAGGCGCTGTGGTATATCTACCTGGGACTGACCATCAGTTGCGCGCTCGGCTACTGGTTTGCGGGCATGAACCTGTTCGACGCCATCGGGCACAGTTTTTCCACCGTGGCGATCGGAGGGTTCTCGACCCACGACCTCAGCATGGGCTACTACCAGAATCCCGCCATCGAACTGGTGGCCGTGGCCTTCATGCTGCTCGCCGGCATCAACTTTTCGCTTCACTTCGTGGCCTGGCGTTCGATGAATCCCCTGACCTACTTCCGCGATTCGGAGTTCCGGGCCTATATCACGGTGCTGGGGGTGGCGGCTGCGGTTTCGGTGATCTACCTTTATCTGAGCGACACCTTCAGCGATTTCGGTGATGCCCTGCACCACGGTGTGTTCCAGGCGGTTTCCATCGGTACCACCACCGGTTTCACCACCGCGGCCTATTTCCACTGGCCGGGATTCCTGCCGGTGATGTTGCTGTTCACCAGTTTCATCGGCGGCTGTGCCGGTTCCACCGGCGGCGGGATGAAGGTCATTCGCTTTCTGCTGTTGTTCAAGCAGGGGCTGAGGGAGATCAGTCGCCTGGTGCACCCGAACGCGCAGATACCGGTCAAGGTGGGGAACAAGGCGCTGCCGGAACGGGTGGTCGAGGCGGTGTGGGGGTTTTTCGCCACCTACGTGGGTTGTTTCACCGTCATGATGCTGGCCCTGCTGGCCACCGGCCTCGACCAGGTAACCGCCTTCTCGGCGGTCGCGGCCTGCCTCAACAACCTCGGCCCGGGGCTGGGCGACGTGGGTTTCCACTATGGCGATATCAATATGACCGCGAAGTGGGTACTGTGTCTGGCGATGCTGCTGGGGCGGCTGGAGATCTTCACGCTGCTGGTGCTGATGTCCCCGGCATTCTGGAGGCGTTAGCCGGCACGCTCAGGGAGCAAAACCCACCAATTCGATCGAAGTGGGCATTTGTGATGACTAAAAACCCACGATGTCTTGATTTTGGTGTTGAGTGGGAAAAGCGCGCCGTATTTTGGCCAAAATTGTTGCTGGAGTGAGGATGGGGCAATGGAAACGGTAAAGACGGTGTCTCCGCGTGAGGCCTGGCAGATCCTGCAGGACGAACCGCGCGCGGTGCTGGTCGACGTACGCTCCGACATGGAGTTTCTTTTCGTCGGCCACCCGGTGGGCGCTATCCACATCCCCTGGATCGATTATCCCGACTGGAAGCTGAATCCGAATTTCGTTCGCGAGGTGCGCAAGCTGGTGCTGGGCGGGATCTGTCACGGCGACGCCACCTCCGGGGTGCCGGTGGTGCTCATCTGCCGCAGCGGCAAACGTTCCCTCGAGGCCGGCATGCAGCTGATCAAGGAAGGGTTCTGTGACGTCTACAATGTCGCCGACGGTTTCGAGGGGGAGCTCGACGAAGAACACCACCGCAGTACCCTGGGTGGCTGGCGCTTCGAGGGCCTTCCGTGGGCGCAATGCTGATTCAGTCACATAACTGACAAAATAATTGTACCGATCGATTGACCCTGTAAATATCCGTTCATATAATAAAATACTGGGCTCCACCCCCTGCCATGAATCCGGGTCGGCATTTCCAGCCTCGGGCCGCGGCACCGAATTTCCGGGGTGCGGGTGTGTCCCCGGTACCAGCGACACATCGCAACTTTTTACAACTCAATACAACTAACCGTAGACGAACGGCTAGGAGGAACAGACTATGTCGACAACTGCCGAAGGCATGAACGAAGCACAGATGGACGAGTGGCTGAACAAGAAACTGGACGAACTGCTGCCGACCAAGCTGAAAGATATCGATGAAGCGCGCACGCCGGCCATGTCGATCATCGCCACCAAGGGGACGCTGGACTGGGCCTACCCGCCCTTTATCCTGGCGTCGACCGCTGCCGCACTGGGATGGGATGCCTCGGTATTCTTCACCTTCTACGGCCTGTTGCTGCTCAAGAAGGAGATCGATCTCGAAGTCAGCCCCCTTGGAAACCCGGCCATGCCGATGAAGATGCCCTTCGGTCCCCAGTTCTTCCAGAATATCGAATGGCCGATGCCGAACCTGCTGATGGCCGGTGTTCCCGGTTTCGAGAAGGTGGCCACCGGACTGATGAAGAAAACCTTCAAGAACAAGGGTGTCGCCAGTATCGACGAGCTGCGGGAACTGTGCATCGAAGCCGACGTGAAGATGTATGCCTGCCAGATGACGGTGGACGTGTTCGGGTTCAGCCACGATGAATTCATCGATGGCGTGGACTATGTGGGTGCCGCTTCCTTCCTGCCGATGGCGCGGCAGTCGGATGTCTGCCTGTTCATCTGACGGTACTAGCGGAAGAGCTGCAAGAAAAGGCGTGCCAGGCACGCCTTTTTTTACGGCGGGGGATAACCATGATCGGCCTGTTACAGCGGGTGACGTCGGCCTGGGTCGACATCGAGGGTGAGCGGGTCGCCGAGATCGGCCGCGGACTGCTGGTGCTGGTGGGTGTGGAGCGCGGTGATGGCGCATCGCAGGCGGATCGCCTGTTGCAGCGCCTGCTGGGCTACCGGGTATTCCCGGATCGGGAAGGGCGCATGAATCTCGGGCTCGGTGATGTCGGCGCGGGCCTGTTGCTGGTGCCGCAGTTCACGCTGGCAGCCGACACCCGCAAGGGGCGGCGTCCCGGTTTTTCCACCGCCGCTTCGCCCGAACAGGCACGCCGCTGCTTCGACCACCTGGTTCAGCAGGCACGGCGACGACACCCGCAGGTGGGCGCCGGTCGTTTCGGTGCCGACATGCAGGTCGGGCTGGTCAACGACGGGCCGGTGACCTTCTGGTTACAGGTGCCGGCGTCGGATCACTTGTGTCCTGGCACCCGCTCGCAGGGTCGCAGGAAATAGCAGGTCAGGGCACAGGTCGACGCCGTCAGCAGCCAGAACGAGAAGAATCCGATGCTGTAGGCGGCGGTACGGCTGATTTCCAGGTGCCCCGAGAGCATCATCAGCTCGTGCGGGTCGAACAGGGTGAAGAACAGCCCGGTGGCTATGCCGGAGGTAAGGAAGGATGGCCACAGTATGGCGATGATCCTCTGGATACCCGGTGCTCCGCTGTTGGTGTCGTCCTCGGGCAGATTGGTACGGACATTCATGGTCACGACTCCCCTTCGTCTGGACTATCTGTTGTTATGCGGTTCCGGCGGCGCGACGCGGCCACGGGGAAACCGGTCCCGAACGATAGTAGCGAGTCTCGACCCCCGGGGTCTAGTTTTCAGTCTTCGTGGCTGAGACGGGCCTGGAACGCGCCGTCGGTGACGATTCTGGCGCGAATTTCCCAGGAGTGATCCGGGTTCTGCAGGCGCAGATACCAGACGCCGGGTGGCAGCGGCTCCGCGTCGGTGCCGTAACGGCCGTCGGCGAGGCGGTGGAGGGTCAGTTGGCGATCGAGTTCGGCACGGGTGGCATGGGCGATGCGCAGTTGCAGATTCGCGTCCGTGACCGGTTCGCGGCTGTCCAGCTGGAGCGTCAGTTGGCGACCGTCGCTGCGCAACAGACCGGTGAGATGCATCTGCTCGGCGGCTTCCTGGCGATGTTTTACCCGGTTGATCGCCAGTCCTTCCTTGTAATAGTCATCGACCACCAGGGCATGGGGGCTCTGGATGGCGATGATGATGGTGGCGATGCCGCCGATCACGGCGCTCGCGGGCAAGGCGATCAGGAACCAGGGCCAGCCCTGGCGGTACCAGGGGCGCGTTTCCGTCGACCGGCCAGCCATCAGTGCCCCATCACCGGACCCAGGAAGCGGGCCTTCTCGGTATGCTTCAGTTCCGGCTCGTCCTTGGCGCTGATGGTGAATTCGATTTCGTTGGCGGCGCGCTTGAGCACGATCGGGTCGACGCTCACCGACACCGGCAGGTTGAGCACCTCGCCGGAGGGAACGGTGATCTCGGTCTTCGGGGTCTTCAGCTTCAGGCCTTCGAGCCCGGATACGTTCAGGTTGTAGCTGTGTGGTTTCTCGTCCATGTTGATGACCTTGAGGGTGTAGACGTTCTCCACCAGCCCCTCGTTGGTCTCGCGATAGAGGCTGTTACGGTCGCGGATGACGTCCAGCTGCAGCGGGGTACGCTGGCTGATGGCATAGACCAGGCCGGCGGTCAGTGCCACCAGCAGCACGGTGTACATGATGGTGCGCGGCCGCAGCACCTTGGTCTTCACGCCCTGCATGGCGTGTTCGGTGGTGTAGCGTACCAGCCCTTTGGGATAGCCCATCTTGTCCATGACCTGATCGCAGACGTCGATACAGGCGGCGCAGCCGATGCACTGGTACTGCAGGCCGTCGCGGATGTCGATGCCGGTGGGGCAGACCTGGACGCAGAGGGTGCAGTCCACACAGTCGCCGAGCCCCATTTCCTTGGGATCGACGCCCTTCTTGCGCGAGCCACGCGGTTCGCCGCGTTTCTCGTCGTAGGCGATGACCAGGGTGTCCCGGTCGAACATGGCGCTCTGGAAACGCGCATAGGGGCACATGTAGATGCACACCTGTTCGCGCATCCAGCCGGCATTGCCGTAGGTGGCAAAGCCGTAGAAGAGGATCCAGAAAGTCTCCCAGGGGCCGAGGTTGAAGTTCATCAGCTCGGCGCTCAGTTCCCGTATGGGGGTGAAGTAACCGACGAAGGTGAAACCGGTGTACAGGGAGAAGACGATCCAGATGAAATGCTTGGTGGCCTTGACGCGGAATTTCGCAAACGACATCGGCGCCTGGTCACGCTTGATCTGCTGGTTGCGGCTGCCCTCGATCTTCTGTTCGATCCACAGGAAGATCTCGGTCCATACGGTCTGCGGGCAGGCATAGCCGCACCACAGCCGTCCCGCGAGCGCCGTGACATAGAACAGGGTCAGCGCGGCGATCACCAGCAGCCAGGCGAAATAGAAGAAATCCTGGGGCCAGAAGGTCAGGCCGAACACATAGAACTTGCGCGCGGGCAGGTCCAGCAACACGGCCTGGTGTCCATCCCAGGACAACCAGGCTACACCGTAGAACAGGCCCAGCAACACCACCATGCCGACCGTCCGCAGGGTCGCGAACAGTCCATGGACCTCGCGCGGATAGACCTTGCGGTGCTTGGCGTAGACCGCATCCTCGGCTGAATTCGCCGCGGATGGGGCCGTCTTGCTGGCCACGGTTGAAGCCTGGTTGCCTGACATGGACCGACCTTACTTGCTGTTGGAGAGGCTGTAGATATAGGCCGCCAGCAGGTGGACCTTGTCTTTGCCCAGGAAGTCGCGATGGGCGGGCATGCGCCCGTTGCGACCGTCGCTGATGGTCTGCTTGATGACCCCCGGAGAACCGCCGTACAACCAGGTGTTGTCGGTCAGGTTCGGTGCCCCCATGGCATGGTTGCCCTTGCCGTCGGC
>DROT01000247.1 GCA_011321775.1 Gammaproteobacteria bacterium
CCAGTCGAACAGAGGTTTTCCTTCGGCCAGCAGACGATAGGCGCAGGTATCGGGCAGCCACCTGGCCTCGCGCGCGACTTCCGGGGTAACCCGGATGCATTCGGGAACCCGTTCCGTACGATCCCCGTAGCAGCTGCAGCGGCTGCGGTCGTTGTCGTAGTATCTGCATGCCACATTGGTGTAGTAGAGCTCGCCACTGTCCTCGTCCTCGATCTTCAGCAGGCAGCAGCGGCCGCAGCCGTCGCACAGCGACTCCCATTCCTCGCGGTCCAGCTCATCGAGTGGCTTGTGTTTCCAGAATGCGGTTCCGGGCATGTCCGTCGTTTCGATCAGAGGGTGACGTAGATATCATACCGGGTCTTCCGGCTCTCGACCGAGGTATCGGGTCGGAGATCGTGAAGCCAGCCGGCCCGTTTGGGCCGCTTCACCACGACACGCCGCCGGCTGACTCGCAGCGCGCTGTCCAGCAGCGCCGCCGAATCACGGTCCGGTCCGAGCAACTGCTGCAGGGCGCGCATTTCCTTCTTGACCAGGACCTGTCGCTTTCCCGCAGGGTACATGGGGTCGAGGTAGACCGTGTCCGGGCGACGATCGTCGGGGAGGCGCTCCAGCAGCGTGCGCGAGTCCCCGTGGATCAGGGTCAGGCGTTCGCCAACCCACTCACCCAGGGTGACGTCGGCGCAGGCGCGCCGCAGCCCGTCCTGCAGCAGGGCGGCGAGTACCGGCGAGCGTTCGCACAGGGTGACGCGGCTGCCGAGGCTCGCGAGCACGAAACCGTCGCGGCCGAGGCCGGCGGTGGCGTCCCAGACACTCGGGCTGAAGCGGGGCTTCATCCCCGCTGCACGCGCCAGCGGCTGGCCACGCCCGCCACCGAAGCGCAGCCGGTGGCCCAGTTTGCCGCCGATGAAATCCACCCGTACCGGTCCCGGAGCGCCGGCCGCGGCCTGGCGCAGTTCCAGGCCGGATTCCGCCAGGTAGAGGTACAGGCCCGCAGCCGGTGCCTCGTCTCGCAGGACGAACCCGAACTGGTCGCCTGTCGCCTTCGCGCGCTCCAGCAGGGAGCTGTTTTCGGTCACCAGGGTCACCGATACATCGGTCTGCGGCATCTGTCCAGTGTACCCCAGCGGAGCACGGCCTTCAGGCTGGCACCTGCTCCTGGGTTCCGGGCAGGTCGATCCTGCAGTGACGGCTGTTGCGTTTCATCCAGCGCATCAACAGGCGCCTGCCGGCGGCCAGCGTCCGTTCCGGCAGCGTCTGCGTCCCGGTTTTGCGCTTCAGCAGGATCAGCGTCAGATCATCCGTAAACCGTTCGCCACCGTTGAGGGCGACCAGCCTTGTGATCAGTCGCCGGTAGAAGTCGTCGATGTCGTTGTCCTCAGCCTGGTTCACGAGCTCGGTCAGGCCCTCGTAACCGAGCCGCCGACCGTCACCGTTGTGGATGTCGAGCACACCGTCGGAAAACAGGAACAGCCAGTCGCCGTCGTCCAGCCGGAGTTCGTTCTGGTAGTAGCGACTGTCGCCGAGGATTCCCACCGGCGGGCCGGCATGGCATTCGGGCAGGGCTTGCCAGCAACCGTTGCGGCGCACCAGCATGCAGGGGTGGCCGGCATAGGCATAGGTCCAGCTGCTGTCCCAGTGGTTGTAGGTGGCGGCGGCCACGGTGGCGAAGTTGCCGTTGGCCTCGCGTTCGAGGATGCGATGGTTGAGCGTATCCAGGATGGCGGTATTGTCCAGTTCGGTCATCAGTTCGGCCAGCGGCTGTTGCAGGCGTTTGGATATCCGCGCCGCCGCCGCACCGTGTCCGGCGACGTCGAGCAGCAGGAACTTGCTGAACACCCCCCGATCGCACACGGTCACGTGGTACAGGTCGCCCCCCTCGTCCCGGTAGTCGCTGGGCACCGACAGCAGTCGCCCCTCCAGCCCCGGCATGGTGAAGGATTCCAGCGCCAGGCGGTTGCCGCCCCAGACGACGTCGCAGTACCAGGCCTGCGGTTCCGTCCGCGGGGGCTCGATCCATGCCGTTGCGTTCATGCCACGGCCTCCATGGGATGCGGTCGTTTGCGGACCGCTTACAAAGAATGACTGTGCCGCGGCGTTGGGGTTCCCGCGGATTTGCACGGGCCGGGTTAATGAAACGTAACTGTTCCGCTCGGGGAGCGCGGAGTGTGCCTCTGACCGAATCGACCGCGCCTTGAAATGGGCCGGATTTTCCGGAAAAAGCCGGCCGTTGTCTGAGCGCAGCGAGTCCAGTGCTCTAGCTCCCGGACAATTGCGGGTTCAGCGTCCCTGTGGTGTTCCGCGGCAAGGCGCTGTGCGAAGGGAATGGCCCAAGCCCTTGCCGAACACAGCAACTCAGCGGCGGGGCACCACAGGGGCGCCCTTCGGGTTCGCTTGTCGACGCCCACGGACGGCGTTGCGTCTCTTGGCAAGGGAATGGCCATTGCCTGCGAGACGCGCCTTGCCGTGAACCTCGACAAGCG
>DROT01000248.1 GCA_011321775.1 Gammaproteobacteria bacterium
CAAATGGGAATACTTTCTCCACCAGCCCATCGGCAAGCTGACCAATGCCCTGGCGACCGAAGCACAACGCTCCTCCGATTCCTTCATCAACGGCGCCACCGTCATCACCATCCTGCTGCAGGCGCTGATCTACGGCGCGGTGGCCCTGGCGGTCTCCTGGCAGGCCACGCTGGTAAGCCTGAGCGCAGGTGTAGTCATTATCGGCATCTCCCACTTCCTGGTACGCATGGCACGCCGCGCCGGCGGCAAGCAGACCAACCTGCTGATCTCCCTGCTGGCGAGGCTGACCGACACCCTGCAGTCGGTAAAACCGTTGAAGGCCATGGCGCGGGAACACCTGGCCGACACGGTGCTGTCCCACAAGACCTCCAGGCTCAACCGCGCACTGCAGAAACAGGTGCTGGCGACCGCGGCACTGGGGGCGGCGCAGGAGGAAATGCTGGTCCTCGTCATGGCCGCCGGCATCTACGTGGCGCTGATCAGTTACGGGGTACCGCTGGCCACGGTGATGGTACTGGTGGTGGCGCTGGGCAGGATGCTCAGCCAGCTCGGCAAGGTACAGAAACAGTACCAGAAGATGGTCATGGGCGAGAGCGCCTTCTGGTCCATGAAAAATGCCATCAACGAGGCACAGGCGGCGGAAGAGGTCCTGGGAAGCGGCAAGCGACCGACGCTCGACCGGTCCATTCAACTGGAAGAAGTGGTTTTTTCCTACGACGGTCACCGGGTACTCGACGGGGCCAGCCTGGAGATCCCCGCCGGCCAGCTCACCACCCTGGTCGGCGCCTCGGGCTCCGGCAAGACCACCCTCGTCGACCTGGTCATCGGCCTGCTGCGACCGCAGTCCGGGAGGGTCCTCATCGATGGGGTGCCGCTGAACGAGCTGGATCTCAAGGCCTGGCGACACATGCTCGGCTATGTACCGCAGGAGACCCTGTTGCTGCACGACTCGATCCTGCACAACGTCACCCTCGACGACCCGGAACTGGACGAGAAAGATGCCGAACGGGCGCTGCGGGGCGCCGGCGCCTGGGAGTTCGTCGCGCGCCTGCCGCAGGGCGTGCACACCCTGGTGGGGGAACGCGGTACCAAGCTGTCCGGCGGCCAGCGCCAGCGCATCGTCATCGCCCGCGCCCTGGTCCACAGGCCGCGTCTGCTGATCCTGGACGAGGCCACCAGCGCGCTCGATCCAGCCAGCGAGGCCGCCATCGGCAACACCATGAAGGAACTGCGCGGCCAGCTCACCATCCTCGCCATTTCCCACCAGGCCGCCATGGTGGATGCCGCCGACCGGGTCTATCGACTGGAGAAAGGCAGCGTCTCCCGACAGGATCGCGCGCTCAGCGGTTGAACAGGGCCCGCACCCGCTGCACCGCGCGTTCCAGATCGTGCAAGGGCTCCGTATTCCGCTGACCGAAGCGCTCGCCCAGCCACACCACGCGCCCTTCCTGCAACAGCCTGCGGTGCACCAGCCGCAGGTCGCGGCTGAGAAAGCGCGGCCCGAAACGCATCAGCCAGCTGTAGGTGAGCGCGGTGAAGCGAAAATCCGTCTCGCCGGGATGATCCGGGCGCATGGGATAGGCGGCGCCTCCCAGCTCGGCCATGTATACCGGCTTGCCGGTGGCGATGGCCTCGCCGAGCATGGAGATACTGTCGGCGGTGACCACCAGTTCCTCGCTCAGTCCGAGGATGCCGAAATAGGGGTTGTCCGTGTCGTCCGGGCGCCAGCGATACAGGTAGTGGGGAACGGAGACGCTGTCCTCCACGGCGTCGATTGCGGACTTCGGCGTACGCGCGCTGGTCGAGATCAGCAGCGAAGCACCGCGCGCCGTGGCCAGCCGGCTGGCGCGCCGCAGGATCGACGCCGTCGTTTTCGGTCCCAGGGTGTAGGGACCGCTGTTGCCGCCGAGGATGACGCCGATGTACGGTGGCGGCAGATCCTCGAAGCGCGGCCGGAAACGGTCCGCTTCCGCCGCCAGGCGTTCCGCGGTCACGCGGTGCAGCGGCATGGCGTTCTGCAACACCCGCGGGTGCTCCGGCAGGCGGTACTGCGGGGTAGTGATCACCAGGTCGAAACGGTCCGGCCGCGCCCACGGGCGGCCGATATGGACCAGCCGCGTCGCCCCGCCCGCCTGCTCGCGGATCCACCGGCCCACCGGCTCGTTGCGCATGCCGGCGGTGATCACCAGGTCCGGCCACGGTGGTTCCAGCGCGCTGGAAGCTTCCAGGCGGATACCGCGCAGGTCGCTGCCGCGGAACAGGCTGGTGCGGAACTCGGCCTTGCGGTAGCTGAGGGTCCTGGCCTCGAAGGGCCAGCCGAGACCCTCCGCCAGCGCCAGCACCTGGCTGCGCTCGCCGGCGCGATAACCGGTCACCAGCCACACGCGCGGTGGCGCTTCCGGGGAGGGTGTGCCGCATGATGCCGTTTCGTTGTCGGACTGGTTCATAGGCCGTGCCGGGCGGGCACCCGTGGCACCACCGGTCAACTCCAAGTACAATGAGCGGCTTTCGAATCTAGCCGCTCGTGCCGCCCGGCGCAAGCCGCTGCCCACGAGTCCATACGAGCACGTTTCATGCCTGACTACAACGAGTTCCTGGCGCGCATCTTCGAAGTCCTGAAACCTTTTGCCAAGCAGGGCGTGATCCTCAACGAACAGAGCGAACTGGTGACCGAACTGGGACTCACCTCGCTGCAGGTGATGGAGCTGATCGAACAGCTGGAAGATCATTTCGACATGTCGATTCCGCTCAACATCCTGCCGGACATCCGCACCGTGCACGATCTGGCGACGGCACTGGAAAAACTGACGGCCTGAGCGCATGAGCCTGTTCGACAAGTTCCAGCCCATCGCCGAGGTGCGCGCCGAGCTGCAGCAACTGGGTGTCATGCCTTTCGGCGCGGTCACCGAGAAACTGCTGTCGGCCACCGAGGGCATCGTCAACGGCCACCGTGTCATCCTCGCGGGCACCAACAACTACCTAGGACTGACCTTCGACCCGGAGTGTATCGCCGCGGCCAGGCGCGCGCTCGAGGAACTGGGCACCGGCACCACCGGTTCGCGCATGGCCAACGGCACCTTCCGCGAACACGTGGAACTGGAACGGGAACTGGCGGATTTCTTCGGCCGCAGTCATTCCATCGTCTTTTCCACCGGCTATGCGGCGACCATGGGCATGGGTTCCACCCTGGCCGGACCGGGCGATGTCATCGTGCTCGACGCGGACAGCCATGCCAGCATTTATGACGGCGTACGCCTGGGTGGCGCCGAGATCATCCGCTTCCGCCACAACGATCCGGCGGACCTGGAAAAACGGCTGCGCCGTCTGGGCGAGCGGATACAGAACACCCTCATCATCGTCGAGGGTGTCTACAGCATGATGGGCGACCAGGCGCCGCTGGCCGAGATCGCCGAAGTCAAACGCCGCCACGGCGGCATGCTGCTGGTCGACGAGGCCCACTCGCTGGGCATGCTGGGGGAACACGGACGCGGTGTCGCCGAGGCGGCCGGTGTCGAGGACGAGGTCGATTTCATCGTCGGCACCTTCAGCAAGAGTCTCGGCGCCATCGGCGGCTACTGCGTGAGCAACCACGCCGAACTCGATACCATCCGCTTCGCCATCCGTTCCTATATCTTCACGGCCTCCCCCTCACCCTCGGTGGTGGCCTCCACGCGCGTGGCGCTGCGGCTGTTGCAACAGCGTCCGGAGCTGCGCGAGCGCCTGTGGGAAAACGCCGAACGGCTCTATGAGGGGCTGAAACAGCTCGGCCTGCGCGTCAGTCCCCAGCTCAGCCCGGTCATCGCGGTGACGGTAGAAGACCGCCGGCAGGCCATCGACTGGTGGAACCGGCTGATGGAACGCGGCGCCTACGTCAACCTGGTCATGCCGCCGGCTTCGCCGACCCCGGCCAGCCTGCTGCGCTGCAGCGTCAGCGCCGCCCACAGCAGCGAACAGATCGACCGCATCATCGAGGCTTTCGCCAGCCTGCAGGCGACCGCCGGGACGCCGTAGGCGCCCCGTCCCGGGCCGCAACGACAGCGGCGGCCTTCCAGCGACGAGCACGAACGCACATGGACAAACTCTGTATCACCGGCAACGGCCCGCTGGACGGCGAAATCACCATCTCCGGCGCCAAGAACGCGGCCCTGCCGGTACTGGCCGCCACCCTGCTCAGCGCCGAGCCGGTCACGGTGCGCAACGTCCCCCACCTGCGTGACATCACCACCACGCTGGAACTGATGGGACGTTTCGGCACCCGCATCGAGCTCGCCGAACGCATGGAACTGGTAGCGGACAATTCACAGATCAGCGATCTGCGCGCACCCTATGAACTGGTCAAGACCATGCGCGCCTCCATCCTGGTGCTGGGCCCGCTGCTGGCCCGCTTCGGTGAGGCCGAGGTGTCGCTGCCCGGCGGCTGCGCCATCGGATCGCGCCCGGTCAACCTGCATATCCAGGGCCTGAAGGCCATGGGCGCCGACATCCGCATCGAGGACGGCTACATTCACGCCCGCGCCAGCCGGCTGAGGGGAACCCGTTTCCTGTTCGACGTCATCTCCGTCACCGGTACCGAGAACCTGATGATGGCCGCCACCCTGGCGGAAGGCACCACGGTGCTCGAGAACGCCGCGCGCGAACCGGAGATCGTGGACCTCGCCGACTGCCTCGTGACCATGGGGGCGCGCATTCGCGGCGCCGGCAGCGATACCATTACCATCGAAGGGGTCGAACGCCTGCACGGTGGCAGCCACACCATCATCCCGGACCGTATCGAGACCGGCACCTTCCTGGTTGCCGCAGCAGCTACCGGCGGCAACATCCGCTTGCGCAACACCCGCCCCGCCTACCTGGATGCCGTGGTGGAAAAACTCCGCGAGGCGGGCTGTGACATCGACAGCGACGACGAGGGCATCTCACTGGACATGCGCGGCCGGCGGACCCGGGCCGTCAACCTGACGACCGCGCCCTACCCGGCCTTTCCGACCGACATGCAGGCCCAGTTCGTGGCCCTCAATGCCAGCGCCGAAGGCACCGCCACGGTGAAGGAGACGATCTTCGAGAACCGCTTCATGCACGTGCAGGAACTGCAGCGCATGGGGGCCGACATCGAACTGCAGCACAACACCGCCATCATCCGCGGCATCGACACCTTGCACGGGGCGCCGGTGATGGCGACCGACCTGCGCGCCTCCGCCTGCCTGGTGATCGCCGGCCTGGCGGCCGAGGGCGAGACCGTCATCGACCGCATCTACCACCTGGACCGTGGCTACGAATGCATCGAGGAGAAACTGGCCCAGCTCGGGGCGCGCATACGAAGGGTTCCGGGAGACGCCGCCAGCCGCGCCCGGCCGTCGGATTCGGGCGCGACCCCGGATTGACCCCCTCATAGCAGGGCGCGCAACGCCGTGGCACAGCCAGGCAACAATGACTGTTTAGAGTTACGTGATTAGCAGCCACTTGTAGGAGCGGCCTTGGCCGCGAACCCGCTTGAATCTGGCCGGGTTCGCGGCCAAGGCCGCTCCTACGCGATGTCAATCATGTTGCGGCGCTACCGTCGGAACAGCTGGAAAACAGATAGCCATGCGGCATTAGAGACATGCATATTGCCGATCGTTGTCGTACCTCAGTGTTTGCGCCCGATCAGCTCGATGGGGTAGCCGTCCGGGTCTTCCACGAAGGCGATGATGGTGGTGCCGGCATTCATGGGGCCGGCCTCGCGCAGGATCCGGCCACCGCGTCTGCGGATCTCTTCCGTCGCCTGGTAGACATCGTCGACCTCGATGGCGATGTGGCCATAACCAGTACCGATGTCATAGGAATCGGTATCCCAGTTATGGGTCAGCTCGATCACGCTGTTTTCCGACTCGTCACCGTAACCGACGAAGGCCAGGGTGAATCTGCCATCCGGGTAGTCCTTCTTTCGCAACAGCTTCATGCCAAGCACTTCGGTATAGAAGCGGATCGAGCGCTCCAGGTCCCCGACCCTCAGCATGGTGTGCAGAATACGCATGGTCCTGCCTCCCGCTCCGTGATCAGCTCTTCCGCCTGGCCGCGATACGCAGCCGCAGGGCGTTCAGCTTGATGAAACCCTCGGCATCCTTCTGGTCGTAGGCGCCGGCGTCGTCCTCGAAGGTGGCAATCCGTTCGTCGAACAGGGAATCCGTCTCCGACATGCGTCCCACCACCACCACGTTGCCCTTGTAGAGCTTGACCCGGACCTTGCCGTTGACGTGTTCCTGGGAGGCGTCGATCATCTCCTGCAGCATCTCCCGCTCCGGGCTCCACCAGTAACCGTTGTAGATCAGCTGCGCATAGCGCGGCATCAGCTCGTCCTTCAGGTGCGCCACTTCACGATCCAGCGTCAGCGATTCCATGGCACGGTGGGCCTTGAGCATGATGGTGCCGGCCGGGGTCTCGTAGCAGCCACGCGACTTCATGCCCACGTAGCGGTTCTCGACGATGTCATCGCGACCGATGCCGTTCTCCCCCCCCAGCCGGTTCAGGCGCTCCATCACCTGGCCCGGCGTCACCGCCTCACCATCGATGGCGACGATGTCACCCTTTTCGTAGCTCAGTTCGACATAGGTTGGTTCGTCCGGCGCCTTCTCCGGCGCCACGGTCCAGCGCCACATGTCTTCTTCCGGCTCCGCCCAGGGATCTTCCAGGATGCCACCCTCGTAGGAGATGTGCAGCGAGTTGGCATCCATCGAATAGGGCGACTTCTTGCCCTTCTTGAAGTCCACGGGGATATCGTGCTCCTCGGCATAGGCCATCAGCGTCTCGCGCGAGCCGAGATTCCACTCGCGCCACGGGGCGATGATCTTGACGTCCGGCTTCAGCGCATAGGCGCCGAGTTCGAAGCGCACCTGGTCGTTGCCCTTGCCGGTAGCGCCGTGGGAGATGGCGTCCGCCCCGGTCTCGTTGGCGATCTCGACCAGTCGCTTGGCGATCAGCGGCCGGGCGATGGAGGTCCCCAGCAGGTACTCGCCTTCGTAGATGGCGTTGGCGCGAAACATGGGAAACACATAGTCACGCGCGAAATCCTCGCGCAGGTCTTCGATGTAGATTTCCTTCACGCCCATGGCCTCGGCCTTGGCGCGCGCCGGCTCGACTTCCTCTCCCTGGCCGATATCGGCGGTGAAGGTCACCACTTCGCAGCCATAGGTCTCCTCCAGCCACTTGAGGATGATGGAGGTATCCAGGCCACCGGAATAGGCCAGAACTACTTTGTTGACTTTGGACATGGTGAACTCAACCCTTTTTACTCTTCGATCATTGAGACTTGATGATTGGCATCGCGTAGGAGCGGCCTTGGCCGCGAACGCGGCCAGATTCGAGCGGGTTCGCGGCCAAGGCCGCTCCTACAAGTGTCTGCTGATTGTGTAATTCCAAATAAACGCGGCTGCGGAGCTTGCCGGTACCGCCCTCCTTGTCATCATCCCGACAGACCGGATAAAACCTGAAGCTGCCGCAGAGACGGGGGTGTGTGCTGCGCTGCCGGGCCTGTGGCGCAGCCGAGCATCGCAGCGAAAAGCGGGAGAAAGTGATCCCTGTCTGAGCCGTTCACGAAGTGAACGGCGAGTTTGGGATCACGCCGCTTTTTGCGAGAAGCGCAGGGAACCCGCGCAGCGGGCAAGCTACCGGTCCGGCAGGGTAGCACACACCCCCGTCGGCCCGAACAGCACCTCTCAGGCCCTGGACTTCATCTTCGCACTGCGCCGCAACCGCGACTCCAGGCGGCGCGCCAGTTCGCCGAACATCTCGGTCTGCGTGGGGTGCGGGTGAATGGCGTGTCCGACCTGCTCCAGCGTCATGTTGCCCGATACCATCATCACCGCCTCGCCGATGAGGGTGTCGGCGTGGTCGGCCAGCAGGTGCACACCGACGATGCGGTGGCTCGCCTTGTCCGCCACCAGCTTGATCATGCCGTGCAGCTCGTTGTTGATCATTGCCTTGGCGTCGATGTTCATCGGCACCTTGGCCTCCACGGCATCGATGCCCTTCGCCTTCGCCTGTTCCAGCGACAGGCCGACGAAGGCGGCCTCGGGACGGGTGAAGATCACGCCGCAGTCCTTGTCCTGGTCGTATTTCATGTCCTCGCCGAGGATGGTGGCGGCGGCCACGCGACCCTGCTGCGCTGCGGTATGCGCCAGCATCAGCCCGCCGATCACGTCGCCGATGGCAAAGATGTGCGGCACGTTGGTGCGGCAGCGCGCATCCGCCTTGATGATGCTGTGCTCGCTGGCCACGCCGGCCTTGTCCAGTCGCAGTCCGTCCAGCACCGGCCGCTTGCCGGTGCCCATGATGACGTAGTCGACCTTGACACTGTGCGCCTTGCCGTCGGCATCCTTGTACTTGACGCTCACGGCGCCGGCCTTGCCCGAGATCCTGTCGATCTGCACCGAGGTGTGCACCGTCAGGCGCGGATCGTCGTTGAGGACGGCGGTCAGGTGTTTCGCGATCTCCGGCTCCACCTCGGCGAGGATGCGATCCTTCGCCTCCAGCACCGTGACCTGGCTGCCGAAGTCCTGGAAGATCTGCGCCATCTCCAGGCCGATGGCCCCGCCGCCGACCACCACCAGTTTCTTCGGCTGCTTGTCCAGCGACCACACGGTATCGGACGTCAGCACGCCGCCGCCTTCACCCAGCCCCTCGATGGCGCCGGGGATCGGCGGCACGAAGGGCGGCGCGCCGGTGGCGATCACGGCACAACCGAAGCTGACCGTCTCACCCTCGGGCTGGTCACCAGGATCGACGCGCCGGTGCGGGTCGTCCTGGTTGCCGGAGGTGTCGATGAATACGTGGTGATCGTCGACGAAACGTCCGAAACCCTGGATGTAGTGGATCTTCACACCCTTGTCGGTCTTCAGTGCCATGTCGCCGCGTTTCTCCAGCACTTCGCGGCGCGTGGCCTCCAGCTTGTCCCAGTCCAGCTTCGGCTTGCCGCTGATCACGCCCAGGTGTTCGTCCTCGAGCCGGTCGCGGATGCGGTCGGCGGCCGCGCGCCAGGCCTTGGAGGGGATACAGCCGCGCCACAGGCATTCGCCACCCGGGAACGGCGCGTCGTTCACCAGCGCCACCTTAAGGCCGTGCGAAGCCAGGTCGCGGGCGCAGTCCTCGCCGCCGGGTCCGCCGCCGATGACCACCACGTCGTAGTCCCAGTCGCCTTCCGGTATCGCCGGACCGGTCGGTCCCATCCAGGATTCCGGCTGCTCGATCAGCGTCTTCAGATCCTGCAGATAGCTGGCCACGTCGGCACCGTTGACCACGCGGTGATCGGCGGTGATGGTGAACGGGCTGCCCTGCTCGGTGTTGGCCGAGATGGCCAGGATGGCGGCGATGCCGGGGGTGGCGATGGCGTCGAAATGGCTGACGCCGAACATGCCCATGTTGGAGATCTGGAAGGTGGAGCCGCTGTACTCCTCCGGCTTGAGGCGACGCTTGCGGGCACGCTCGACCAGGTCCTTCCAGTCCTCGTTCAGCTCTGCCAGTTCACGACTCTCGCAGCCACGCAGCACCGGCACCACCAGTCCGCCACCCTCGGCCGCCACCGCCATGCCGATGTCGACGTTGGCGCGCTCCACCAGCTTGTCCTGCGGCTGGTAGCACCAGTTCATGTTGGGGTGATCGCGCATGGCCAGCGCACAGGCCCTGGCGATGGCGACCGTCACCGAGGCGCCGGCCGCCTTGGCGGCCTTGATCAGGCTGCCCAGGCGAATGTTGGTGGTGACGTGGAAGGTGGGCATGCTCAGCGAGGAGGTCATGGCATCGCTGATGGCCTTTTCCAGCTTGTTCATGGGACGGCCTTCCCCCGGCACGTCGACCTGCGGGAATCCGGCCGCGGCGGCCGGCGCCGCCTGGGCCCCCTGCACGTCGGCGCCGATGATGGCACCGCCGGGTCCGCTGCCGCTGACGCGGTTCAGGTCCACGCCGCGCTGGCCGGCGAGCGCACGGGCATAGGGTGTGGCCGGGCGCCCCCGGGGCCGCGGTGCGGGCACGGCACCGGCAACGGACACGGCCGGCCTGGCTGCCGCCGGGGCCGTGCCCGGCTTCGCCGACGGTGGTGCCTTCTTGTCAGCACCCGCCGTGGCAGGCCGGGTGGCCGTCGGCGCCGCCTGTTCGTCGACCACCTTATCCGGGCTGTCGACCAGGTAAGCCATCGGCTCGCCCACGGGCACGGTGGAGTCCACCGGCGCCAGCGGCCCGGAGAGATAGCCTTCGCGGAACACCTCGACGTCCATGATGGCCTTGTCGGTCTCCACCGTGGCCACCACGGTGCCGCGTTCGATCCTGTCGCCGATGTTCTTTTCCCAGCTGACCACCACACCTTCGGTCATGGTGTCGGAGAGCTGCGGCATGGTGATGGTGTAGCTGGCCCCCTCGGGCGCGGTCGGCGTGGAACTCGGGGCCGCTGCTTCGGCCTGTTCTGCCGGTTCCCCGGCCGGCGCGGCCGGCGCCTCGGCAGCCGCGACCGGCGCGGCCTCGCCACCCTGCACCTCCTCCTTCGAGGCCACGAGATAGCCGATGGGCTCCCCCACCGGAACGGTCGAGTCCACCGGCGCCAGCGGACCGGAGAGATATCCTTCGCGGAACACCTCGACGTCCATGATGGCCTTGTCGGTCTCCACCGTGGCCACGATGTCGCCGCGCTCCACCTTGTCACCGATATGTTTCTCCCAACTCACCACCACGCCTTCGGTCATGGTGTCCGAAAGCTGGGGCATCTTGATTACGTAGGGTTCCGCCATGAAATCGTTCCGGGGTTGATCTGTCCTGTGGGCTTCAGTCGCTTGCCGAGAGGGGAGGGACCGCCCTCACTTCGCAAACAGCTGGCGTACCGCGGTGACGATGTCACCGGCGTTGGGAATGGCCGCCTTCTCCAGCGTATGATTGTAGGGGATCGGCACGTTGACGGCGGACACCCGCAGCGGCTGCGCATCCAGCTCGAAGAAACATTCCTCGTTGATGATGGCGATCACCTCGGCGCCGACGCCGACCGGCGCCTCCGCCTCCTCCGCCACCACCGCCATATGGGTCT
Source organism: Gammaproteobacteria bacterium (assembly GCA_011321775.1). Taxonomy (GTDB): domain Bacteria; phylum Pseudomonadota; class Gammaproteobacteria; order DSM-19610; family DSM-19610; genus Thiogranum. Next base: position 11,039 of record DROT01000248.1, read on the forward strand.
TGCGCACCGAGCGCGCGATACCGGCCCGGTCGAGCGGACTGAGCGCATAGAGATCGATGACCTCCGCCTCGATGCCGAAATCGCGCGCCAGGATGTCGGCCGCCTGCAGGCACCAGTGTACCGAGACGTTGTAGCCGAACAGGCTGATGTCGCTGCCCTCGCGCACCACCTCGGAGCCGACCAGCGGATGGAAGAACTCCTCGTCCGGTACCTCGCCCTTCATGTTGTACATGAGTTCGTGTTCGTTGATGAACACCGGGTCTTCGCAACGCACCGCCGACTTCAACAACCCGTAGGCCTGGCGTGGATTGCTCGGTGTCACCACCCGCAGGCCGGCGATGCCCATGAACACCTTCTCCATGCGCGCCGAATGCTGCGCGCCCAGCTGGTGGGCGGTACCGCCGGCGGAACGCACCACCACCGGCGCCGTCAGCTGGCCGCCGGACATGTAGCGTACCTTGGCGGCCGAATTGAACAGCTGGTCCATCGCCAGCCAGGCGAAGTTCACCGACATGATCTCGATGATCGGACGCACGCCGATGAAAGAAGCGCCGATGCCCAGTCCGGTGTAGCCGTTCTCAGAGATGGGCGTATCGATGACCCGCTCCGGTCCGTACTTTTCGTACAGGCCCTTGGTGGCCTTGTAGGTGCCACCGGCGACGCCGATGTCCTCGCCCATGGCGATGACCATGGGATCGTTGGCCATCTCCTCGTCGTGGGCGCGAC
>DROT01000249.1 GCA_011321775.1 Gammaproteobacteria bacterium
CCGGTAGCACCCGTCGATATTTCCACACCCGACCCATTGCCGCCCCCTGCAATCCCGCGCTAGGAGTCTGTCGGATTTGGGTCATCGTAGCGAGCGGGTGTGAGAGCAAGTCAAAATGTTCCCGATTTTGAGGCGCGGCTGTGAAATACCGCTGGATATGGGGTAATAGGGTGTTTATACATCCCATACTTAACGTCTTCAACTACCGCGCCCTGCGCGAGCCGCTGGCGGCAGATGAGGGATCACGGCTGCATTCCACCCGCTGATCCCGGTGACGGCCATGGGAGGGCGGGGCGATGATACGAGTAAGTTGAGTCTTTTGGAGGGTTGAAGCGGCCAGTGGCACTAACTATATAGGAAGAAAAACAACAAAAGATGATAGAGGAGACAGTCATTGTGAGGTAGCGTCATGGACAAGCATCATGCCGCCGGTCATGCCCGGTATGTCTGGTTGATTCTCTCTGCCCTGATGTTGTCATTGCTGAGTGTCGCGGTTCAGGCGCGACCCGGCATCGAATGCGGTTGCAAGGCATCCGGTCACTGGCAGAGTCCCACCAAGGTCAAGGTCCTCTCCTCACCACCGCTCGCCGGCACCTCGCCCAACGGGGTCTATAGCTACACCGCCACCTTCGACGGCAGCCGCTACGGCATCACCATCACCCGCCAGGCCACGAACTACGTCGTCTATCAGAGCAGCGACATCGGTAATGGCGGCTTCGCCTTCAGCCCCGACGACCACCGCTTCGTCTTCCACGGCACCAACACGGACCGCCACTGGGCGACCCTGCTCAACCTGGACCCGCAGTCCGGCAGCGACGTCCCCGCCGAGGAGGTGGTGAGTCTCGCCCCGGGCAGCTTCAGCAGCAGCGTCCTGGCCTTCAGCCCGCACGGCAACTATCTCCTGCGGGCGGGCCTCGGCGGCGGCACGCTGAGCATCGAGGTGGCGGACGCGCGCAGCGGCGTGATCTACAACCCGGGCAACACCCTGGTCTCCGCGCCGCCCAGCGAGGTGCAGGTAGCCGACTGGGGCTTCAGCCCCGACGCCCAGGACGCCAGCTTCGTGTGGGCCACGGTGGACAACACCAGCGGCGCGCCCTTCCTGCGCGTGGTGAACCTGCAGAGCCAGCAGACGGTGGTGGCCATCAACAATATCCAGGGCTCGGCCGCCTGGTACTTCAGCCCCTGCGGCGACCTGTTCGGCTTTGCCTACGACGCCACTGGCCTCATCGAGGCCTATCCCACCCTGGCGACGTCCACCGCCCTGGCCTGGGCGGGCACGCACAACGGCAGCGGCCGGGGCTACAACTGGATCGAGGCCGACGGCATCCACCGGGTGCACTACAACGACGGCAGCTACGACGCCTTCCGCGACCTCCAGGGGACAGAGCTGCAGAACACCGCCATCCTCGACTGCCCGGTGAGCGCCGATGCCGATGGCGACGGAGTGGCCGACAGTGACGACAACTGTCCCAATACCCCCAATCCCGACCAGCTGGACAGCGACGGCAACGGGGTGGGTGACGCCTGCGACGACAGCGACGGCGACGGGGTGCCCGACCTCGTCGACAACTGCCGCGGTGTGCACAATACAGACCAGACGGACACCGACGGTGACGGCATCGGCGACGCCTGCGAGGTGTGGGACAGCGACAACGACGGCGTCCCCAACACGGTGGACAACTGCCCCGACCAGTTCAACCCGGACCAGACCGACAGCAACGGCAACGGCATCGGTGATGTGTGTGATTTCTTCTTCGCACCACCCGAGTGGCCCCAGGGCAGTTCCCTCACCGCCAGCCAGGTGACGGAGGACAGCGTCACCCTGCAGTGGAGCGCCGCCGAGGACTCCGACGGCCGCGTGGTGCGCTACAACCTCTACCAGCGGCAAGCGGGCGGTGGCGACGAGCAGCTCATCGCCCAACTGGGCGCCGACGTGCAGACCTACGTGGTGACCGGCCTGGCGTTCGACGTGCAGTACCGTTTCCGGGTGCAGGCGGTGGACGACGAGGGCCACACCAGCAGCGGCGACCCCAGCCTCTACGTGCGCACCCGGGACGTCACTCTGCCCCACTGGCCCGCCGGTGCCGATCTCTTCGCCATCGACGTGGGCGCCCATGCCCTGACCCTGCACTGGAACGAGGCCACCGACAACGTCGGGGTCACCCGGTACCGCCTGGAGCGGCAGCGTGCGCCGGATCAGTGGGAGACCCTGGTGGTGCTGCCCGGCGACGTCACCGGGCATGAATTCAGCTGCCTGTTGCCCGATCAGGCCTACTATTTCCGCATTTTCGCGGGCGACGCCGCCGACAACTGGAGCGAGCAGGCCCTCTATGAACGCGTCACCACCCATGCGGGCCAGCCCTGCGGCGATAGCGTGCAGCGCGCCAGCGTGGCCGATGACGGCGGCCAGTTCAGCTTCGCCGATCCCTCCCTCGAAGGGGTTCCGATCCTCAACCATCTGGGCGGCATCAGTGGCGACGGCCGCTACGTGGCCTTCGTCTCCGACGCCGACCAGTTGACCGGGCTCATCGTGCCCTTCGCTGTGCTGCGCGATACGGTGGCGGGCACCACCCGGTTGGTGAGCTGGTGGGGGGACGGTGACTTCGCCGGCGAAGCGCCCAGCGATCCCGACGACCGCTACGACTACTACGAGGGCCTCTACACGCAGGGGGTCCTCGCCGCGGTCCACGAACCCCCCGCCATCAGCACCGACGGCCGCTACCTGGCCTTCGTGGCCGATTCCTTCCGGCCCTTGGGTGGCTTCAACACCGTGTTCCTGCGCGATCTCCACAACCACACCACGCAACTGGTGAGCCGGAGCCGCGACGATCCGGCGGTGGCTGCCCATGGCCACAGCGACGCGCCGGCCCTGAGTGCCGATGGCCGCTACGTGGCCTTCGTCTCCCGCGCCGCCGACCTGGTGGAAGGCGACAGCAACGGCGTGACGGACGTGTTCGTCTTCGACCGTGAGACCGGGCAGGTGGAGCGCGTCTCCCGCGGCCGGGGCGGCACCGAGGCCAACGGTGCCAGCGACCAGCCGGCCATCAGTGGCGACGGCCGTTACGTGGCCTTCGTCTCCCGCGCCAGCAACCTGGTGCTCAACGACACCAACGGCATGGCCGACGTGTTCGTCTACGACCGCGAGACCGACAGCACGGAGCGGGTGAGCATCCGTTCCAATGGCGACCAGGCCACGGGCGCCAGCGACGAGCCGGCCATCAGTGGTGACGGCCGCTATGTGGCCTTCGTCTCCGGCGCCGAGAACCTGGTGCCGAACAAGAACAATCAGTGCAGTGCGCCACCCCCGAGTCCCGTTACGCCGCCCAGTGGCGGCGTGGTCGTGGTGCCAAGCCCCGTGCCCATCAGTGGCCCGTGCCTTGACGTCTTCGTCCACGACCGCGAGACGGGCGCCACCGAACGCGTGAGCCTGGCCCCCAACGGCGACCAGGCCGACGGTCACAGCGGCGCGCCGGCGCTCAGCGCCGACGGGCGCCTGGTGGCCTTCTATTCCGCGGCCGGCAACCTGCTGCCGACAGAAGATACCAACGGCGTGGCCGACGTCTTCGTCCACGACCGCCTCGACAAGGGCCTGACGCTGGTGAGCCGGTGTGCCTGCGGTGACGGCAAATGCGGCGATGCCGCCAGTGGTGGGCCCGTGGCCATCAGCGCCGGCGGGGCGGTCATCGCCTTCAACTCCAGGGCGGGCAATCTGTTGCCGGACCTGCGCGACACCAATGGCGTCACCGATATCTACCTGCGCCGCTGGCAGCCGCCGGAGCAGGACGGCGACGGCGCACCCGATGCCGAGGAGTGGGGGCCGGCCTGGAACGATCCCGCCTACGACGGCAACGGCGACGGCCAGGCTGACGGTGCGCAGGCCAACGTCGCCTCCCTGCACAGCCACGACGGCGAGCACTACGTGACCCTGGCCAGCCCAGACGGCACCCAGCTGCAGGCCGTCGCGGCCGTGCCCAATCCCGCGCCGGACGACACCCCGGCGGACATCGAGTTCCAGGCCGGCTTCTACCGCTTCAGTGTGACCGGCATGGGGACGGGCGGAGCGACGCAGGTGGAGATCGTGCTGCCCGCCGGCAGCGAGCCGGCCTCCTATTACAAGTACGGCCCGACCCCGAACGATGCCACGCCCCACTGGTACGAGTTCGCCTATGACGGCAGCACGGGGGCCGTCATCGACGGCAACCGCATCACCCTCCACCTGGTGGACGGGGAGCGCGGCGACGACGATCTGACGGCCGACGGCCGCATCGGCGACGATGGCGCCCCGGCCTGGATCGCCGGCGGTGGCGGTGGAACGTCCGGTGGCGGAGGCGGTACCACGGGAGGCGGGGGTGGCGACGGCGGTGCCTGCTTCATCGCCACCGCCGCCTATGGCAGTTACCTGGCCGACGAGGTGATGGTGCTGCGCCGCTTCCGCGACCGCTATCTGCTCCCCCACGCCGCGGGGCGCTGGCTGGTCGAGCGTTACTACCGCTACTCGCCGCCGCTGGCCGACTTCATCCGGCGCCACGACCTGGCGCGCGCCATGACCCGCTATGCACTGACGCCCCTGATCCTGAGCGTGGCCCACCCACGACTCGCCGCCGGGCTGTTGATCCTGGTGGGCTGTGGCTGGTGGTGGCAACGGCGCCGGAAGTATCGGCTCTCCGTGCCGGGATGACGATCAATGGGACGACGATAACATTGAGTGATGAAAATGCCCCCCACCTGTCTGGTATCGGTGTTTCTCCGACAATGGCGACATCGTCTTCTTCACCGGGCACGCCAGCTTCTACAGCGTTGCTTTCTGTGATCGCAGGCAGGGTGACCGGCTGTTACAAGCGGGGGGCTGGGGTGACAAGGACCTGGAAGGGATCATCGTCACCGGTGTGTTCAACAACGAGAACCATGCCCTGGCGGTGGTGGAGGAAATGATCGAACAGGACTTCCCCATGGACCAGGTGCCCGTGCTGCATCGTGCCGGTGGGCAGGGTGACGACGTACTGGGCATCGCCTACGCGGACGAGAAGGAATGCTTCAAGATGTGGGGGATCCAGGGTGCACTGAACAACCGTGGGAGCGGCTTTAGCCGCGAATACGGCCCGTTAGCTTCGCGGCTGAAACCGCTCCCACAATTGGTGCAAGCCACGGGAAGTTCAGGGCTTGGGCTTACTGCGAATGGCCCACACGACAAAGCCGACGATCAGCGCCAGGATGCCCAGTTCGATGAATGCTACCCAGATCATTTCCCTGTCTCCTCTGCCTGCTTCTCCTTCGCCGGCGCATCCAGACGCGGGACGGTTTCACATTCCCTAAAGATGCGCTTGTCGCAGCGGGCACAGATGTCCTTATCGAAAAAGTCCGTGAAAATTTCGTGAATGGCTTCGGTCTTGGAGTCAAACATGTTTTCGTCGCCGACGTCCTTGATATAACCACCTCGCCGCAGCGGGCCACACACGCCTTCCTTGATCTGATACAGGAACATGCGACCACCTTTATTGCGATAGTTGTTGGCCTCCTGCGCCAGCAGCTCGGCACCGGCCACATCGATGAAGTTGATGCCGGTGGCCACCACCAGGAGAAACTTCTGGTCCGGATTCTGCTGGCGGAAGTTGCGCAGTGTCTCGGCGACATGACTGACCGCACCGAAGAACAGCGAACCGTCGATGCGTACGATCTTCA
>DROT01000250.1 GCA_011321775.1 Gammaproteobacteria bacterium
AACCTGTTCCGCGGTTTCGTCGAGCAGATCAAGATGCTGCCGTCGATGGCGCAGCCGACGGATTACCCCGACAGCGATCGCGTGGCCGCGGCGAAGCATGTGTTCGCGGAAAAGCTCGACAGCCGCCTGGCCAGTCATCTCGAGGCCTGCGTGCACTGCGGGATCTGTGCCGATGCCTGTCACTACTATGTGCAGAGCGGTGATCCCTACTACACGCCGATCCGCAAGATCGAACCGCTGATGCGCTACTACCGGCGCGAAAAGGGAGCCTTCCGCCGGCTCAACCGGCTGTTCGAGAGCGATATCACTGAAGCGGACCTCGAGCAGTGGCAGCCCCTGGTCTACGACAGTTGCACCGAATGCGGGCGCTGCAGCTTTGCCTGTCCCCAGGGCGTGGATATTGCCTCGATGGTGGTGGTGATGCGCCAGGCCCTGGCCAATGCCGGGCTGATCCCGGCCGGACTGCGTGCCGTGGAACAGGAGCAGGGCAGCCGCGGGACGGTTTTCGGCGTCGGCGGCGAACAGTTGATGCAGGCCGTCGAGGCACTGCGCGAAAAGGGCCACGAAGTGCCGGTGGACAAGGAAAAGGCGGATGTTCTGGTGCTCAGTTCAACGCTGGATGTGCTGCTGTTCAACGATGCGCTGGAGTCCACGGTCCGGGTCATGAACCACCTAGGGCTGAACTGGACCATCCATACCTGCGCTTTCGAGGGCGCCAACTTCGGCATGCTGTCGGGCCTGGAGAAGGTGCAGAAGGCCGCCTCCGAGCGCATCACCCGCGAGGCGATTCGCTGCGGGGCGCGTTACGTGATCGTGCCGGAATGCGGCCATTCCTACCCGGCCCTGCGCTGGGACGGAGCCAATGAACATGGCGAGCCCTTGCCCTTCGAGGTGTTGGCCATCTCGGAATTTCTCGGGCGCGAGGTGATGGCCGGGCGGCTCAAGCTGAGACCCGTCGGCGAGGGGCGCCGGATTACCTACCACGACCCCTGCAAGGTGGGGCGCCACGGCGGCGTGTTCGAGGAACCGCGCGCGGTGTTGCGCGAACTGGGGCTGGATGTTCGCGAGATGCCGGCCTCGCGGGAGATGAATTATTGCTGCGGCGGCGGTGCCGGCCTGTTCCTGATCGAGTCGGCGCGCCACAACCGGGACATGGGTTTCGATCTCAAGCGGGAACAGGTCGAGGCCACGGGAGCCGAGAGCCTGGTCACCGCCTGCGGCAGTTGTCGTCTCAATTTCCTGGCCGGGGCCGATCGCGTGCACTGGGATCGGGGCATCGAGAGCCTGGTCGAGCTGGTGGGACAGGCCCTGCCGGAAGAGCCGCCCGCGTCCTGAAACGGGTTTTCTACAACGAGAGCTTCAGCGCCTCGTCGTTGCAGAAATCGAGTATGAAATCGACCAGTTCGTCCGGCCGGTTCAGGTCCAGCTGCGGCAGGGGGCGGGGCAGGGAAACCGGTTCGTCGCTGGCCACGGCGATGATGTGACGACGCTGACCGCAGAGCAGCGGTCGGCCCAGGGACGGGCGATGCAACTCGATCTTGGGAAAGACCTCGTTCTTGAAGCCCTCCACCAGCACCAGGTCCAGCCGCCGGGGATCGAGCATCTCCAGCAGTTCCGCCAGGGTCGGCTCTTCGTTGTCCGCGGGTGCTTCTCTTTCCTCGATCAGCGCAATGCGGCGGCGCGAAGCCACCAGCGTCTGCAGGGCGCCGGCCTTGCGCAGCTCCCAGGAATCCTTGCCGGGCTGGTCCAGGTCGAAATCGTGATGGGCGTGCTTGACGACGGCGACGCGCA
>DROT01000251.1 GCA_011321775.1 Gammaproteobacteria bacterium
TATTCGGGCAGGGCGGGATCGACCCTGGCGTCCGCCAGGACGACGCCATTGAGTCCCAGCGCTGCAACGGTCGCCAGCAGTCCGGATTTGGTGAATCTCATCGCTTTTCTCTCCTCGGGTACATGGATGGAATCAGGGTGTGCTGAGAGAATGGTAGGCAGTGAATATTACCGGCGTGTGAACACGGGAGGAGAACGGCCGTGATCGAGAGCTGCCGGCCACGAGGGACGCGGCATCAGCGCGGCTTGCAAGATGCGATACGCCCGGCGGGGAAATGACAGCGGAATACGCTGCCCTCGCCCGGCTCGCTCTCGATCTCCAGGTGACCATCGTGCCGCAACAGCACGTGCTTGACGATGGCGAGACCGAGGCCGGTACCGCCGCTGGCGCGCGACCGACCGGTATCCACGCGATAGAAGCGCTCCGTCAGGCGCGGCAGGTGGCTGGCCGCGATTCCCACGCCGGAGTCTTCCACGGCGAACACCGGCTCCCCGTCCAGCCTGCGCCAGCGTATGCCGATGTGTCCGCCGGCGGGCGTGTAGCGCACCGCGTTGAACACCAGGTTGGAGAAGGCGCTGTACAGCTCCGTCTCGCGCCCCTTCAGGCACAGAGCACGATCGACATCCAGCTCGATATGGTGTCCTTCCGCCCCGCTGAGACGCCGTGCCTGCTCGGCGATGGAATCGATGAGTTCCGGGACCGCCACCGGCTCGGCATCCGCCTGGGGAATCTCGCTCTCCAGACGCGACAGCAGCATGAGATCGTCGACGATGCGGTTCATGCGCTCGGTCTGCTGCCGCATGCTGTGCAACTGGCCGGCATAGCTTTCACCACACTCGGGGGACTCGATCAGCGTCTCCAGGTAACCGGAGACGACCGTCAGCGGACTGCGCAACTCGTGTGACACGTTGGCGATGAAGTCCTGGCGCGTGCGCTCCAGCTTCTGCATGCGCGTCATGTCCCGCGCCAGCAACAGCCGCCGGTTTCCCGAATAGGGGATCACCCGCACCCGCAGGGTGATGTTCTCGTCGACCGGTGACGGCATCTCTACCCCCTGCTCGTAGTCCCCCTTCTGCAGGTACTCCAGAAAAGCCGGGTAGCGCAGCAGATTGGTGATGCGCTGACCGGCATCGCGCGGGTATTCCAGGCCGAGATAGCGACCGGCCGCATTGTTCCACCACTCGATCTCGTCGCTGCCGGGCTTGAGTTCGACCGTGGCATCCGGCAGCGCCACGGTGATCTTGTGGAAGCGCTTGAGCATGCGCCGCAGGTTGCGCTTGCGCTTGCGGTTGCGCTGCTGCAGACGGAAGATATGTTCGAAGACGTCGTCCCAGATGCCACTGGCCTCCGGTGGCTGGAACTTCTTGCTCTCGCGCAACCAGCGCACGAGGTTGTGAAGGTTGTACAGGTGCCACAGCAGGTAGGCGCCGAGGACGATCAGCAGGCCGAGCGCAACATTGCCGAACAGCGCTCCGAGCAACAGGCCGCCGATCAGGAGCAGGGCGATACGGCGGAGCTCACTCTGCCAGAGGGTACCCACCTGAAGACTTCAGACCCGGGTGGAAAAGCGGTAGCCCGAGCCCCGCACGGTCTGGATGAAACGATCGTGGCCGCGCCCGGCCAGCGCCTTGCGCAGGCGCCGGATATGTACGTCTACCGTGCGTTCCTCGACAAACACGCCCCGCCCCCAGACTCGATCCAGTAACTGCTCCCTACTGTACACCCGATCGGGGTGGGTCATAAAGAAGTGCAGCAGGCGGAATTCCGTGGGCGCCAGTTCGAGCGCCGTGCCGTCTGCCTGGACGCGATGGCCGGCGGGGTCCAGCGACAGACCCTCGTACTCGATCGGCCGTTCCTCTTCGGGGCTGCTGGTACGGCGCAGTACCGCGTTGATCCGCGCCACCAGCTCGCGCGGCGAGAACGGCTTGGTCATGTAGTCATCGGCCCCCACTTCCAGCCCGTGGATGCGGTCGTTCTCCTCCACACGCGCCGTCAGCAGGATGATCGGCAGTCTCGAGGTCATGTCCTCGCTGCGCAGACGCCGGGCCAGCTCCACCCCGCTCATGCCCGGCAACATCCAGTCCAGGACCACGAGGTCGGGTGGACGCGAGGCGATCATGACCAGGGCCTGCTCGGCATCGGCGGCCTCCTCGAAGCGGAAACCGGCGCGCTCGAGGGCAAAACCGACCATCTCCCGGATCGCCTGCTCGTCCTCCACCACCAGGATCCGTTTCATGAATTCATTCCGCATGCCGCACACAGTTCCGCACAGTACACCGCAGCAATGTTACCGTTGTATGACGGGCAGGCCGCTCAGTCGGGGCGTGCGAGCAGGAGGGAAAACCAGCCGTCGCCGGCCTCGAAATGGTGCGCCACCGCCAGTCCGGCCGAGGACAACAGCGTCTCCAGGCCGTCTGCGGTGAACTTGCGGCTGATCTCGGTCTGTATCCGCTCTCCCGCGGCGAAATCCAGCACGACGCCCAGCTCCGCCAGCCGGACGCGTTGCCTGTGCCGCGACACCAGGTACATTTCGACCTGTTGCTCGTCCTGGTTGAAACAGGCGCAATGCGCGAACGCCTCGGGACGAAAATCGGCATCCAGCTCGCGGTTCAGAACCCGCAACAGGTTGAGATTGAACGCGGCGGTGAGCCCTGCCGCATCGTTGTAGGCGGCATGCAGCACGCCCGCATCCTTGAGCCGATCGGCCCCCAGCAGCAGACGGTCTCCCGGACGCATCAAGGCGCGCAACTCTGCCAGGAATGCCCGCGCCTGCCGCTCGCTGAAGTTGCCGATGGTACCGCCCAGGAACACATAGAGGCAGTTGCCCTGCGGCCGCGGCATGGCGCGCAGCCCCCCGAGATAATCGCCGACCAGGGCATTGACCTCCAGCCATTCGTAGCGCTGCAACAAGGAGCGACCGCTCTCCTCCAGCATGGCCTCGCAGACATCGAACGGCCAGTAAGCGCTGTGCCAGCCCTCGAGTTCACAGGCATCGAACAGGTGACGGGTCTTGCGCGCCGTGCCACTGCCGAACTCCAGGATATGATCGGGCCGCGCCCGCCGCACTATCTCCAGCGCATGGTTCTGCAGCAGCCTTTCCTCCATCCGGGTCGGGTAATACTCGGGCGTGTCACAAATGGCATCGAACAGGCGTGAACCGCGTTCATCGTAGAAATACTTGGGCGGCATGGAACGTGGCTGCTGCAGCAGGCCGGCGCGCGCATCCCCGGCGATTCCCGGCGACGGCGTGGACGGCACGACCCTGTGGGTGTTCAGACGCAAGCGCAGCTCTTCCTCCATGACCGCCCCCGTTTGGATTGCCCGGCCGCCTAGGCTACCATCGGTGGCAGTTCGCTGAAACCGGAGACTCGCCGGGTCGTCATGTGCCGCATCGCCGCCTACCTCGGGGAAAGGATCCCGCTCGGCAGATTCCTGCTGGATCCGCCGCACAGTCTGCAGGTGCAGGGCTGGGCGCCGCAGGAACTGAAATATGCCCGCCTGAACGCCGACGGCTTCGGTTTCGCCTGGTACGCCGACGACGGCCGTCCCGCCGCCTACGTGAACCCGGCCCCGATCTGGGCGGACCCCAACCTGCCCCACCTGGCGCGCACCCTGAGCAGCGATCTGTGGCTGGCCAGCGTACGCAGCGCGACCGAGGGCCATCCGGTCAACCACGCCAACACCCAGCCTTTCGTCGATGAGGGGATCCTGTTCGATCACAACGGCCTCATCGACGACTTTCACCGCCAGGTGCGACCGCTGATCATCGCCGCCCTCGATCCCGGCCTGCTGCCCTCGATCCGCGGCAATACCGAGTCCGAATACCTGTTTGCGGCCCTGCGGCAACTGCTGGCCGAGCGGCCGGAACTGGCCATGGAAGATGCACTGGCGGCACTCATGGAACAGGTCGAGCACTGGATCGACGGCAACCGGGCACTGCTGACCATCGTCGTCAGCGATGGCCGACGCCTGTATGCCGTGCGCCACGCCATCGGTGACGACTGCCCGACGCTCTATTACACCAGCGACGACGAGACTTTTCCCGATGCCCAGCTGCTGGCCTCGGAGCGTCTCACGACTTCCGCCTTCTGGCAGGCGGTACCGGAGCACCACATTCTGATACTGGACCGCGAGAGTCCACCGGAACTGCGACCACTGTGAGCGGGGACGATGTCATGGACGACTTCGCACGGGCACAGGCCCTGGTGCTGGAGCTGGCCCGGGCGGCGGACGAAGCCACGCTGCGCAGCCAGTACCATCCGGACCTCAGCCCCCTGGGCTGGCACCTGGGCCATTGCGTATTCGTTGAATGCCTGTGGCTGCATCAGCAGGTCCGGGGCGACGACAGCGTCACGACACCGATCGCCGATCTCTATATCCCTCCGCGCACGCCCAAGGCGGAACGTGGCCGCCGCCTGCCGGCGCGCGCCGCGCTGCTCGCCTGGGCGGCCGAGATGCAGGCCTTCAACCGCACGCTGGCACGGCGGCTGCGCGCCGACAAGCCCCGGCATCCGCTGATGGACGACGACTATCTGATTCACTTCCTGTCCCAGCACAACTGTCAGCACCATGAAACCATGGTGATGATCCTGAACTGCAAGGCACTTGGCGGTCCTGCCGGGGAAGCGCAGACACCACACCCTCCGCTGCGCGCCCGAGCTCCCGAGCGGGACCATACCGCCCGCCTCCCTGCCGGCCACTATCGCGTCGGTGGCCGCGCCCCCGTGGCATTCGACAACGAGCTGCCCGCGCACGAGACCGAGCTGGCTTCGTTCAGGATCGGCCGTCGCCCGCTGGACAACGCCGCCTACCTGGCCTTCATGGAAGATGGCGGCTACCGGGACCGCAGCCTGTGGAGCGAGGAGGGCTGGCACTGGCGCCGGCGGGCGGCTGTCGAACACCCCTACCACTGGCGCCGGGACCCCGCCGGTCACTGGTACGGCATCGACATGCACGGGGACCATGCCCTGGTTGCCGAGGAACCGGTATCCGGCATCAGCCACTTCGAGGCCAGCGCCTGCGCCCGCTGGGCCGGAGCGCGGCTGCCGCACGAATACGAGTGGGAAGCCGCCTGCCGCAGCGGCCTGCTGGAGCGGACCGGCCAGGTATGGGAGTGGTGTGCCACCGCCTTCCATCCCTATCCCGGCTACCGTTCGTTTCCCTATCCCGAATACTCGCAGCCATGGTTCGACGGCCGCCACTACAGCCTGCGTGGTGGCAGCCTGCACACCGCCCCCGCCATCAAACGCCCGAGCTTCCGCAATTTCTACGAAGCCGACAAGCGCCACATCTTTGCCGGCCTGCGACTGGTCTACGCCTAGAACGATCACAACTATTCAGCCCGACGAGGGCGGTGCACGCCTCTTCCCTCAGACGACCGCTTGACTCCTTGAAATGGGCCGGATTTTCCGGGCCGGCTAAGTGCTCTAGCCCCCGGACAATTGCGGGTTCAGCGTCCCTGTGGTGTTCCGCAGCAAGGCGCTGTGCGAAGGGAATGGCCCAAGCCCTTGCCGAACACAGCAACGCAGCGGCGGGGCACCACAGGGGCGCCCTTCGGGTTCGCTTGTCGACGCCCACGGACGGCGTTGCGTCTCTTGGCAAGGGAATGGCCATTGCCTGCGAGACGCGCCTTGCCGTGAACCTCGACAAGCGAACTGAA
>DROT01000252.1 GCA_011321775.1 Gammaproteobacteria bacterium
AGCCATCTGTCACAGGGAGTCAGACCATGAGCAAGCCGGACCAGCTGCAATCGACCATCGACGACATGGTACAGGAAGGGCGCGGCATTCTCGCCGCCGACGAAAGCCTGCCCACCATCGCCAAGCGCTTCAAGCCCATCGGCGTCGAATCCACCGAGGAAAACCGCCGCGCCTACCGTTCCCTGCTGGTAACCACGCCGGGACTGGGTGAATACATCAGCGCCATCATCCTGTTCGAGGAAACCTTGACCCAGAAGACCGACGACGGCCGCCTGATACCGGCGGCGGCCTGGGAACAGCGGATCGTGCCGGGGGTCAAGGTCGACAAGGGCAAGATCCCGCTGGCGCTGTCGCCCGGCGACCTCATCACCCAGGGCCTCGACGGTCTGGGGGATCGCCTGAAGACCTATCACGACCAGGGCGCTCGCTTTGCCAAGTGGCGCGAGGTCTATCCCATCGACAAGCACGTCCCCAGCGTCACCGGCATCGCCGCCAATGCCGAGATGCTGGCGCGCTACGCCGCCGTCTGCCAGGACGAAGGCTTCGTGCCCATCGTCGAGCCGGAGGTGCTCATGGACGGCGATCACGATATCGAGCGCTGCGCCGAAGTCACGGAGGCAGTGCTGCACGCCGTGTTCCACGCCCTCCATCGGCACCATGTGACGCTGGAACACATGCTGCTGAAACCGAACATGGTGCTGCCCGGCAAGGAACGGGAGAAGGCAAAGCCCGCGGAGGTCGCCGAAGCCACGCTGCGGGTGCTGCGGCGCACGGTACCGGCGGCGGTACCCAGCATCCACTTCCTCTCCGGCGGCCAGGGCCCCGAGGAAGCCACCGCCAACCTCAATGCCATCAACCGGCAGGCCGGACGCGCCCCCTGGAACCTGAGCATCTCCTACGGCCGCGCCCTGCAACAACCGGCCCTCCACGCCTGGATGGGCAAGCACGAAAACCTGGCCGCCGCCCAGCAGGCGCTGCTCAAGCGGGCACGGCTCAACAGCCTGGCCATGCGCGGCGAGTACGCGGCGGAGATGGAGAACGAATAGCGACCTTGCTGCGAAGGTCTGCAGACGCGGGGGGAAATGGACAACTGCGGAACTAGCCACGGAACCACACGGAAGAACACGGAAGCAAGCACATGAAAACATTTCCGTGTTTTTCCGTGTGGTTCCGTGGCTAATACAATCGGAATCGAAACCTCATGTCCCGGGCTCCGCATGGCCTGGATCTGTCAGGCAAAAATGACGCTGCAGGTGTTCCTCGAAACGCACTCCGACGTCGCCGCCCTCCTTCACGATCGCGTGAATAAAACCGAACAGCGGGTAGTCGTTCACCTCGAACAGCCGGTAGCGCTCCACCATCTGCAGCGTGTGGACACCCTCCCCCTCGATGCCTTCACGCTCGCCGCGCGCCAGCATGCGGCCCAGGGTGTGATGGTGTGAGTCCTCGCTGGTGGCGGTAGTGACGAGGTCGCCGAGTCCGGCGAGGTTGAACGGGCTGCCCGCATCGCCGCCCATGGCGAGCACGATCCGGTCCAGTTCGCGCACCGAGGCGACCGCCAGATAACCGCGGACGTTGTCCCCGAGACGCAATTCGTCGGCCATGCCGAACGCGATGGCATAGACATTCTTCAGGATCACCGACCAGCTGATGCCGGTGATGTCCCGGGTCGGTTCCATGCACAGGCGCGTACCCGAGAACAGCTCGTGGATGGCCTCGTAGACGGCGCGCTCCCGGTAGCCCAGCTGGGCAAAGGCATAGCGCCCGGCACGAATCTCCTCCGAGATCATGGGACCGTAGAGCAAGGCATGGGGCTGGCGATCGGCGAGCACATCGGCCAGGATCTGTGCCGCCGTCTGACCGGCTTCATCCAGGCCCTTGGCGATACTGAGGCAGATGCAGCCGGGCTGCAGCAGCGGCGTGATCCGTTCGAGCACCTCGCGGTGGGGATTGACCGGCAGGCAGAAGACCACGTAGTCGGCCCGCGGTGCCGCCTCTTCCAGCACCACGGAACGAAAACCGTCACGCGGGAACTTCTCCCAGATGTCCAGCTGCACCCGCCCACCGAGCAGGGTCTCCATGGCGTGGCCCATCTCACCGTAGCCCAGCACCAGTACCCGCACGTTTCGTCTCATCTATTGTTCCCCTCGCAGCAACCCGCTGGCTTCATAACAGACGAGTCCTGTACCATGCAAACCATGGACAGCCGACGGATCATCTTCGTTCCGGGCAAGAATCCCAAACCGCCCCCCGAGGATCACCGGCGGCTGCTGTGGCGGACCCTGCTCGAGGGCGTGCGGCGCAGCCGGCCGGATCTCGTCGACGACCTGGCCCGCCACCCCGATTGCTTCCGGCTGGTCGCCTGGACCTGGCTCTACTACCGGCGCAGTACCGACATCTCCCGCGACCTTCCCTGGATCGACGCTCTCATCAACAAGCACGGCCCCACCGCCGAAGATATCGAGGGTACCCGGACCTGGCAACGTCGCTTTGCCCACGCCTGCTTCGTGGCCGGCGACATGTTCCCTTTCGTGATCCCCTTGCTGCCGAAGACCATCCGCATGATCGCCCGCGAGACGCGGCGCTACTTCCGCAACGAGGGCGGCATCGCATTGCAGATACGCGAACTGCTGAAAAAGGAACTGCGCCCGGCCTTCGCCGCCGGGGACAAGGTGCTGCTCATAGGCCACAGTCTCGGCTCCGTCATCGCCTACGACACCCTGTGGGAACTCGATCACGAAGAACGGCTCGCGGGCAAGGTGGACCTGTTTCTCACACTCGGCAGTCCCCTGGGCATGCACTACGTGCAACGCCGCCTCAGGGGCTCCGATCGCAGCGGACGGGAACGCTATCCCGGCAACATCCGCCGCTGGGTCAATATATCCTCTGTCGGAGACATCACCGCGCTCGACCGCAAGTTCCGCGACGACTTCGGCACCATGCTGGAACTGGGCCTCATCGAGGATATCGAGGACCACAGCGAGGCCATCTACAATTTCTTTCGCAGCGACGAGGGCCTGAACGTTCACCGCTCCTATGGCTACCTGGTCAATCCTGCTGTCGGTAACGTGATCGGCGACTGGTGGCAGCTCGCTGGCGGGAAAGCGACCCGCCCCCTATAATCCGGCGCTCCTGCGGGCGCAGGCCGGGCGCTGGCGACGTAGCGACCGTGGCTGCATTTGTCTCGATTCCGGCCGGCGCCGGATCGACCGCCAGAACCGCGAAACCGACCGATGGAGACGACCATGCCAAGACAGACGATCCGGCGAATCCTGGTCTGGAGCAGCTCGCTGCGGCTGGCGCACGGGCTGATCGCGCTGTCCGTGCTGGTGCTCGCCGCCAGCGGCTGGCTGATCCAGGAAAGCCCGAGCGTGGCGGAGGCCGCCAGCGACTGGCACGACGTCTTCAGCGTATTCCTGATCCTCGGCCTGGCCCTGCGCCTGTGGCTGCTGCTGTTCGGCAAGGGTCCGGCTCACTGGCGGGAACTGCTGCCGGGGCGTTCGGATCTCGACCGCATCGGCGCCACGCTGCGTTTCTATGTCACCCTGGGCAAGGCGCCACTGCCGCGCTGGTACGCACACAACCCCCTATGGGCCCCGCTGTATCTGCTGATCCTGGCGATCCTGCTGCTCCAGACCCTGACCGGGCTGCTGATGGACAAACATCCGCTGGTGTGGATGTTCTACCTCCCCCATACCCACGCCTTCTGGGCGGACGTCACTCTGGTATTCATCGCCGCGCACCTGCTGGCCGTAGTGCTGCACGACGTCAAGGGAACGGGATCGGACGTATCGGCCATGCTCAACGGCCACCGGATCTTCATCAGCGAAGAGACGGAGCAGGCGGCGTCGGTCGACGTCCAGATCGTCTCCGTGGATGCCATCCAAAAATCACTGCACCGCCACTATTAACCCGACATAGTAGGTTGCCGGGTTAATAGAGCGTCGCCGCCGGACGGTCGTCCGCCGCCCGGCGGCGACGGCGCTCAGAACTTCAGCTGACCCCAGAGCCAGAACTTGTCGGTGTCGACGGCATAGTCATCCTTGTCATAAGTGGCATACTTGATGCCCGCCGAATAGTTCTTGCCGAATTTCTTTGCCGCCAGGAGATCGATCTCCGTGCCATAGTCGGTGCTGCCGGCATCTGCCTGGAAGTCGTGGTAGACACCGAGCAGCTTGACCCCTTTTACCTTGCCGGTGAGCAGGAAGTAGACGTCCTGCAGACCATCCGGAGGCGTATTGAGGAAAACATCGGCCCAGCCGTTGAAGGCGTGCTTGGTGGCCAGCGGTGTCTGGAAACTGAAGGCATCGTCGTCACCCAGCAGTTCATAGCCGACCTTGGCCGTGATCCCCTTCACCGAGGCACCCAGCACGAAGTGCTGGTAATCGGCATCGATGTCGTTGTCGCCGTTGTCGTAGTCGGTCTGCTTCGCATACTCGGCGCGATACAGCAGCTTGAAGCCACCGAAGTCATGACTGCCGTCGAGATAGCCACCCAGGGTCCTGCTCGAATGGTTGGCGAGGCCGGTGCTGCTGCTGAACTCGATCAGGTAGCCATAGGCCACGATCTTCGCAAAGCCGAGTCCTTCATAGGCCCCGTTAAACACATGGGAGCTGACATCGGTGTCATTGCTGAAAATGTCCTTGACGTTGTCCACATAGGCATAGCTCAGCGTGGTGTCCGGCAGGCTCTTGTTCTGTGCCAGCAAGGCGTCATAGGTCTGTTCCATCTGGCGCCATCCGACATTACCGACGAAACGGGCGTTATCCAGGATGATGCGCTGGCGGCCGAGTTTCACCGCGGTGTCGGGGATACCGCTGAATCCAAGGAAGGCCTGGTTGACCTCCGTGGCGTCGGGATCGGCGACTACCGAATACCTGGTCTTGCCGTTGCCCTTCGGGCCGCTGTTGTAGTCCTCGACGAGCGCCGAGTTGTTCTCCATTTCCACGTAAGCGTTGAAATTCATGTAACTCTGCGTTCCGTAGCCCAGGCGGGTCCGGACGGTCAATGCGTCGGCGTCTTTCAATGCATTGTCCTGGTCCACGTTCTCGTAGCGCAGGCGGACGTCGAGCTTGGGCTTTCCACCGGTGAGCGCTTCGGTAAAGGTGACTGCCCCTGCGCTGCTGGAGAGTGCAAACAGCGCCGCCACGGCTGTGGCCAGGACAGAGGGTCGGTGCAAGGGGAAGCGTTGTCGTTTCATCAGGCGTTACCTCCGGGTTATGACAATGAAACTGCCAGCCAGAAAACTGGTCGTGCCGGCCGATACGCGATCGGCTGTTTTCCCGTCGGTTCGCCGCTTGCTGCACGGCGATGTTGTTAGAATGAAAACTGCATGCGAAACGAGCCATTCGTTAAATTCTAATATATCAATATCATTATTGATGTAAAGCCTCCGCCACCCTGGACGCAGGTCCAGTAACACTCGGATATTCCGCAAGTTGCAGCAGGATGGGCCTGGACCCGGGAGGTTGATTCTGGCGTCTGCGAATCGAAGATTGGCAAGCCCCCGCCTTCCGACAACCGCCTGGTGGGGCTGATGAGCGCAGCGAAGCCCTACCCGCGAAGCGGTGCGCAGGGGCCGACCGCCGGTGGGCCTTCAGTCAGGCGGGGTCAACGCCCCGCCGCAACTGCTGCCCTGCCCGGCCGTGCAACCATAGCAGTGATCCGCTACGGTGACGGGACGCCCTTCGAGTTCCACCTGCCTGAGCTCCCGCAGATGAACCCGGTCCCTGTCGTTCAGGGGCACCGGCAGTCCGAGCATCTGGTTGAAGTCGCAATCGTAGACATAGCCCTGCCAGTCGACGCTCAGCAGGTGGCGGCACATGACCTGTTCGACATTGGCGGCGAGATGGGCCCGCTTGAGCAATTGCAGGTAGTCGTCGAACTGCCTGCGCGAGATCAGCGTGCTGCCGAAACGTTCGATGGGCATGTTGCTCAGGGTGAACAGCTGGTTGAAGACGATCCCCAGCCGGCCCAGTTCGCGCCGGTAGTCCGCCTCCAGCTGCGCCTGCGGCGGCGGCAGTACCGGCCCGGCGGGATTGTAGACCAGGTTCAGCACCAGCCCGCTGGCCGCTTGCCCGTAGCCGAGCGCGTTCAGCTTCCGTAATGCGGCGATACTGCCGGCATACACCCCCTTGCCGCGCTGGCCGTCGACGTTCCCGGGGAGATAACAGGGCATGGACGCGATCACCTCCACCCGGTGATGCGCCAGGAAAGCCGCGAGGTCCTCCTGGCCCGGCTCGTTCAGGATGGTCAGGTTGCAGCGATCGATGACGTGCAATCCCAGCGCACGAGCGCCTTCCACCAGGTAGCGGAACTGCTCGTTCAGTTCCGGTGCACCGCCGGTCAGATCGAGATTGCGGACACGCCCGCCGCGCAGATAGTCCAGCACCTCGTCCGCGGTCGCACGCGACATCTGCTCCTTGCGCGAGGGCCCGGCGTTGACGTGACAGTGCAGACAGCTCTGGTTACAGCGATAGCCGAGATTGACCTGCAGGGTTTCGAGACGCGCGCGCCGTACCGGAGGGAAATCGGTGTTCTTCAGTCGTGGCAGGGTAGCGTGCATGAACTCCTCGATGTCCTCAGTGGACCGTTCGCATTCTTCCACGGCCGGTAACGAAGCCCGGCCACAAAACACAGGTTGGCGCTTCGCTCCGTGCCAAGCTACCTATCCTGTTTGCCCAGGTAGACTGCCAGGAAGGCGCCCCATGGCAACCGCCCGTGGAACAGCCATTCGGCCAGTCGCGCGCCGGCGCTCCCCGAGGGCAGCAGGACCGCCGTGCCCCAACGCTGTTTCCGGGGGGCAGGCTCGAGCGGTGCCAGCCAGCTCCGCACCCCGGCACGGGTGTCCCAGCGGGCACCGCGGTAGGCGCCCCGACCCCGCTTCCGCCGGTACAGCAGGCTGTGTCGATTCAACAGCCCGAGGACCACGCCGCGACGACTCACCCGCCACATCTCCGCCAGTGCCTGCGCCGGCCGGCGCACGAAACACAGGCTGGTGACGGCGGCACAGTAGTCGAAGCTGTCGTCCGCGAAGGGCAGCTGCAAGGCGTCGCCCTGCAGGTAGTCCACCGCGCCGCCCTGGCCGCGCGCGCAGGCGATCATCGCCGCATCGGGGTCCATACCGACGACCTGCAGACCGGCGCCGGCGAAGCCACGGCTGAACCAGCCGCTGCCGCATCCCACGTCCAGCAGCGTTGCGCCACGCACCGGCCGCAGGAGCCGCAGCAACAGCGCCAGCTCCTGCCGGCCGATCCAGCGACCGCGTGGCGTATGGTACCAGCCCTCGTAGGCGGTCGGGTCCATGTCGATATCCTGCCCCCCCTCCCCATTCCCCGCCTTTTCGGGTTTCTATTCTTACAGGCTAGGAGCCTGTCCCGCCGCCCTGTCGCCGAACCGATTGCCCGCAAACGGCGCAGCTCCCCCACCGCAGCCTTGATACCCAGCAGGTCAGCATCCAGCGCCGGCTGGCCGTGCCACCACTGCTAGTCGGGCGATTTGAGCCTGGTGTCGCTGCCAAAGGTCAGATTACCGTGCCACCTTCGCGCAATACAGGGGCCAGTGTGGTGTGCCTGAAGCCCCGGACTGAGCAGCAGGCCGGACAGGGCAACGAGCATTCTCATTGCGCGTTCCTCGCCGCCGCACTTTTGGCAGACGGCGACACCACCGATGGCTGCAACACGGCTTCCAGTGACTGCAGCGCACGCCGTGCGGGACGGAAGCTGTCGAGCATGCCCTCTGCCGCCCGCCGTCCGGCCGCAATGGCCGTCACCACCAGGTCGGGGCCGTGCGTGTTGTCGCCGCCGGCATAGATCCGGGGGTGGGAGGTGCGACCCCTCTCATCCACGCGAACGAGGCCCTGCGCATCGACCTCGACACCGAAACGGGCCAGCCAGGCCGGCGGCCGTGGAACCTGGCCCACCGCCAGGATCACACGGTCACAGGCGATGATTTCCTGGCCGCCGTCCGGCCGGTCGAATTTCACGCCGCTCACCGACCCGTTCCCGAGCAGCCGTACCGGGGCGCATTCCATTCTGAAGAACACACCCTCCTCGAAGGCTGCCTGTTTCTCCTTCGGTGTGGCGCGCATGGCGCGCTCGTCCCGGCGATAGGCGACGGTCACCGCCGCGGCACCCTGGCGCACCGCGGAACGGGCGCAGTCCATGGCGGAATCCCCGCCACCGATGACCAGCACGTGCCGGCCCGCCATGGCCGAAGAATCCCGTTCGCGGTTGACGCGCTGCAAATAGTCCAGCGCATCCAGTACGCCTTCCAGGTGCTGGCCCGGCAGCTGCAGTTGGCGCGGCGCCTGGCTACCGGTACCCAGGAATACGGCATCGTGGCTTGCCAGCAGTTCGGCCAGCAGCGTGCCGTCGACCATCACTCCGAGGCGGAAACGCACCCCCCTGCCTTCCAGCAGGCGGTGGCGCCGCTCCAGCAGCGCCTTGTCCAGCTTGAAGGGCGGCACGCCGCTGGCGAGCAGCCCGCCGATGAGCGGCTGGCGATCGAACACCGTCACTTCGCAGCCGGCCTGATTCAGCTGGTCGGCACAGGCCAGCCCGGCCGGTCCGGCACCAATGATGGCGACCTGCCTGCCAATGCGCCGGGCTGCAGCTGCCGGTCGCCAGCCCTGTTCCAGGGCCGTATCGGCCAGCCAGCGTTCGATGGCACCGATGGTCACCGCGCCTTCCGGCACCCTGGCCCGGGTACAGGCGCCTTCACACAGGCGCGGCTGCGGACACAGGCTGCCACAGACCTCCGGCAGGTTGCTGGTACTGTGGCAGATCGCGGCGGCCGTCTCGAGCTCGCCGGCGGCTACCGCCTCGAGCCATTCCGGAATGCGGTTGCCGAGCGGACAGGCACGGCTGCAGCCGGGTACGCCACAGTCGAGACAACGGGACGCCTGTGCCCGGATCTGCTCCAGCCCCGCGAATGCGGTGGTCTCGTTCCAGTCGCGCCGGCGTTCTCCCGCCGGCCGCGGGGGCGGCTCCTGTCGCTGCAACGGCTCCTGCCGTGCTTGCTTCAGCAGGTGACTGGCGTTCTGCCTGAGGGACGGCCGCAACAGGTTGCGCACGTCTCGTATTTCCAGCGCGTCGGTGGGACAGGAGACCACGCAGCGGGCGCAGCCCATGCAGTCCTCGAGCGTGGTCAGCCGTCCGGACTCCCGGCCCTGTTCCCATACAGGGATACCCATGTCGCACACCTGTTCACAACGCCGGCAGTCGTTGCACCTGTCCCGGTCCATCTCGATGCCATAGAAACCGGCATGGTTGAGCAGTCCGAAGGTGGCGCCATAGGGACACAGGTAACGGCAGTAGAAGCGATTGCCCACCAGTGGCGCGACGAAGAAGCTGCCGAAATAGGTGAGCGCCACCAGCAGGTAGAAACCGCCGACGAAACTGACGGTCCAGGAGTTGGGCGGGAACTGGGTCACCACCATGATGCCGACATAGTAGAGGAAGAAGAACCATTTGCTGTGACGCAGCCGCCAGGTCCGTTTCGAACGCAGCGTGCGTTCGCGGAAGGGAAAGCCGACGGTCTCGCGGATACCGACACAGGGGCAGTTGAAACCACAGATGACGCGCCGGCCGAACAGGAACACCAGTACTAGGATCAGGAAAAAGCTCAGCGTGCCCGGGACGTGCACGGAGGGAAACACCGGCTGCGCCCACGGGAAGCCCACATAGGGTTCATAGACGGGATACAGCCAGGGAATCAGCCACCAGAAGACGGTGACCATGAACACCAGTATGAGCAGACGCCTGCGCGTATAGGGATTGCGCTCGGCATGGATTCGCCACAGGCCGAACACGAGGATGACGGCATACTCGGTATAGCGGTTCAGCCAGATCGGGTTGTCGAACCAGAACAGCCAGGTCTCGTTGAGCCAGCCGAGGAAGGCCAGCGAGAACGCCGCCATGCTGAGCAGCTGTACCGCCAGGCTGTAGCGCCGCGGCATGAGGTCCTGCCGGCCGGCAGCCGAAGGTCGCGGCTGGCGGACGCCTGCGGATGCCTGCGCGGACATGTCAGCGAACCACCGGCAGTCCCGCCCGGATCCAGCCGGTCATGCCGTTGCGCACCACGTGCACGTCGGCGAAGCCCTCCTCCGCCAGCAACAGGGCCGCCTTCGCAGAACGCCTGTCGGTGCGGCAGACGATGGCCACCGGCTTCTCGATATGGTCCGCCAGCTCGTCCAGGCGCTGCGGCAGTTCCTCCAGGGGGATATTGCGCGCGCCCTCGATATGCCCCTGTTCGCCGTTGAAGTCCTGCGCCGTGCGCACATCGAGCAGCAGCATTTCCCGCTCTTCGGCCAGCCGCCGGCCCAGATCCTGTATGTCCAGGGTCGGCCCGCGTCGCAGGGTACCGACCAGCCGCGGCAGGAAAGCGACCACGGCCAGCAGTGCCAGCGCCAGCAGTCCCTTGTGGATCAACCCCTCGCCACCGGCGATCGCTTCCTTGCCGGCATAGCCCAGGTAGGTATAGGCAATGGCGCCGGGCACCATGAACACGAGGCTCGCCACGACGTAGGGCACAAGCCGCAGGCGCGTCAGGCCGAGTGCATAGTTGAGCAGGTTGAAGGGAAACAGCGGCACCAGGCGCACGAAGGCGACGAAACGCCAGCCCTCCCCCTCGACGCCCTTGATCAGCTGTCTGAGGCGTCCGCCGGCACGCTCTGCCACCCAGTCGGACGCCAGGTAGCGCGCGATCAGGAAGGCGAGCGTGGCGCCCAGGGTGGCACCGATGAGATTGTAGACGGTACCCCAGACCGGCCCGAACAGCGCCCCGCCGACCAGCGTCAGTACCGATCCGGGGAGGAACAGCACCGCAGCCAGCGCGTAGACCAGTACAAACAGCAACGGTGCCAGCGCGCCGGCATTCCGCACCCAGGCTTCCAGCACCGCGGCGTCAAAACGGTCCCGGTAGAGCACCGCCAGCGTGATCGCGACGACCAGCCCCGCGAGGAGCACGATCCGCATCAGGCGGTTGTTATTCATCGCCCTCCTCCCACTGGCGGCGATTGATGGTGTAGCCCTGGATCCGGCCGACGAAGGGAATGGCCAGCATGCCGGGCAGCCAGCTGCACCAGCGGTCGGCGCGGAAGCTGCGGATGCCGATGGTCATGCCCTCGTGACCGGCGCGCGGCTGGTCACGATAGGTACCGAACAGACGATCCCACCAGGGCAGGTTGAAGCCGAAGTTGCTGTTGGTCTCATCGTCCTCGATGGAATGGTGCACCCGGTGCATGTCGGGGGTCACCACGATCAGCCGCAGCCAGCGGTCGAACCCCTGCGGCAGCCGCACGTTGCCGTGGGTGAACATGGCGGTCGCGTTGAGCAGCACCTCGAAGATGACCACCGCCACCAGCGGCGGCCCCAGCAGCGCGATGACCGCGAACTTGATGAGCATGGAGAGCAGGATCTCCAGGGTGTGAAAACGTGCGCCGGTGGTCACGTCGTAGTCCAGGTCGGCGTGGTGCACCCGGTGCAGGCGCCACAGCAGCGGCACGGCGTGCACCATGACGTGCTGCAGCCAGACAAAGAAGTCCAGGATCACCACCGAGGCCGGCACCGCCAGCCACGACGGCGCCTGCAGGTAGTTGAACACGCCCCAGCCCTGTTCGCGGGCAAACAGCGCCATCCCCACCGCCGCCGTTGGAAACAGCAGCCGCAGGACGAAACTGTTGACAAACACCAGCCCCAGGTTGTTCGCCCAGCGGACCGGTTTCGAGCTGTGCAGGGGACGCCTCGGCGCTACCAGCTCCCACAGTGCCATGACGGCGAAGACGCCGGCAAAGAAGCCCAGCCGGATCGCCATCTCGTGGGTCATGATGAATTCGTCGATCGCCATACGCCGTGCCCCTCCCGATTGCCCCCCGGTAGTCGCCTGCTATAATCGACTCAAAAGATTAACTATTCAATCGATTGATTGAATAGAAGTATAGTAGGCACTCGCGAAATATGTCAAACGGCACGTTCAAACACGATCTGTTCGTCCAGTTTGCCCGCGTCGGCAAGGCGCTGAGTAACGCCAACCGCCTGGAACTGCTCGAATATATCGCCCAGGGCGAACGCAGCGTGGATCAGCTGGCTAAGGTATCCGGTCTCAGCGTAGCCAACACCTCCCAGCACCTGCAGCAACTGCGCCAGGCGGGCCTGGTGGCCTGTCGCAAGGAAGGCCTCAAGGTGTACTACCGTCTTTCCGGCAACGATGTCATCGGTCTGCTCGACGCCCTGCGCGGCGTCGCCGAACGCCACCTGGCGGAGGTGGAAAAACTGGTCAACAGCTACCTGACGGTCCGCGACGACCTCGAACCCCTGCCCCGCGAGGAGCTCTTGCAACGCGCCCGTGACGGCCTGGTCACCGTGCTGGACGTCCGGCCGGTGGAGGAATACGCCGCCGGTCACCTGCCGGGTGCCATCAACGTGCCGCTGTCCGAACTCGAAAATCACCTGCAGCAGCTCGATCCGGCCCAGGAGATCGTCGCCTACTGTCGCGGCCCGCACTGTGTACTGGCCTTCGAGGCGGTGGCGCGTCTGAGGCAACGGGGGCTGAAAGCGAGGCGTCTCGAGGACGGCTTCCCCGAGTGGAAACACGCCGGCCTGCCGGTGGAAAGTGAAAGCGCCTGAACCGTGGCTCGGCTGCCCCACCGGAAAAACCCATCGTCGGTGAGCGGATGAAGATCTCGATCGTCGTTCCCGCATTGAACGAGGCCCGCGTCATCCGCGCCACCCTCGAACCCCTGCAGGCGCTGCGCGCCCGCGGACACGAGCTGATCCTGGTGGACGGCGGCAGCCGGGACGAAACGTCCCGCCTGGCCGAGCCCCTGGTCGATCGGCTGCTGCACACCGAGGCCGGCCGAGCGCGCCAGATGAATGCCGGCGCCCGCGCCGCCGCCGGCGAACTGCTGTGGTTCGTGCACGCCGACACCCGCATTCCCGCGGACGCCGACGATCTGCTCCTGAGAGCCGTCCGGACGCGCCCCGCCGGTCGCGCCTGGGGGCGTTTCGACGTCCGCCTGTCGGGCGCGCATCCGCTGTTGCGGGTGGTGGAACGCTCCATGAACCTGAGATCGCGGCTGAGCGGCATCGCCACCGGCGACCAGGGCCTGTTTGTCGACGCAGCCCTGTTCCGCGAAAGCGGCGGCTTTCCCGAACTGCCGCTGATGGAAGATATCGAGTTCAGCCGGCGTCTGAAACGATACGGCCGGCCGCTGTGCCTGCGGCAGACGCTGCTGACCTCGAGCCGGCGCTGGGAAGATCAGGGCGTGGCGCGCACCATCCTGCGGATGTGGGCGCTGCGCCTGGGTTATTTCCTCGGTATCCCGGCACAGCGGCTGGCAGCGCACTATGGACCTTGAAGCGCCCTACCGCTACCCGGAGGGGCGCATCCTGGTCTTTGCCCGTGCGCCGGTGGCCGGCCGGGTAAAGACGCGACTCGCGGCCGTGGTAGGCACCGGCCGCGCCGCGGCGTTGTACCGGAGCTGGCTGCGCACCACGGTGGAACGGGCAGTGACGGCGCGCCTCGCGCCGGTGGAACTGTGGACCACGCCGGCGGTCGGACATCCATATTTTGCCGA
>DROT01000253.1 GCA_011321775.1 Gammaproteobacteria bacterium
TCGAACCAGTGCACCTGCCCCGCCGGCGTCGGACCCGTCAGCTGCTGCAGCAGGCCCTGCAGGCGCTGTGCGCGCTGATGGCAGTTGTCCAGCCCGCGGCTGCGCGGCGCCTCGGTCTCCAGCGCCGCGCCCAGCCGTGCCAGCGATTCTTCCAGCTCTGCCACCTTCCTTCCCACTTCCGGCTCGCCGGCCAGCCGTGACCAGGGCGCACGCTGCTCTGCGCGCCCCATGGCCAGGCGCAGATCCTGCAGCGCGCGCTCCAGGGTCGCGGCCGTGTGCGGCAGACCCTCGAGTTCGCCGCCGGCACGAAGGTATTCGGTGGCGCTGTCCTGTGCCAGCTCCTGCAGCTGGCGGCTGGACAGGGACACGCCGAAGAAGCGTGAGGCGGTCTCCGGCAGCTGGTGCGCCTCGTCGATGATGAAGGCGTCGGCGCCGGGCAGCAGTTCCCCGAAACCCTCCTCGCGCAGTACCAGGTCGGCGCACAGCAGATGGTGATTGATGACTACCAGGTCGGCATCCTGGGCCTCGCGCCGGGCACGGTTGATGTGGCACTCCTGCAGGTATTCACACTGCTGGCCGAGGCAGTTGTCCACGGTCGAGGTGACCCGCGGCCAGATCGGCGCATCCTCCGGGATCCCCGTGAGTTCCGCGACGTCGCCGCTGCGGGTGCGTCCGGACCAGTCGCGAATGCTCTGCAGCTGGGCGGCCTCCCGGCCCGCGCATCCTTCGCCACAGGCAAGCTCCAGGCGGTGATGACACAGGTAGTTGGAACGCCCCTTGAGCAGGGCGGCACGCACCGGCACCCCCAGCGCCGAGCGCACGCCGGGCAGATCGCGATGGAACAGCTGGTCCTGCAGGTGGCGGGTGCCGGTGGAGATGACGACGCGCAGACCGGACAGCAGCGCCGGCACCAGATAGGCGAAGGTCTTGCCGGTGCCGGTGCCGGCCTCGACGATCAGCGTCTCCCCCTGCGCCAGTGCGCGTTCGACCGCGGCCGCCATCTCCTGCTGCTGGCGGCGTGGCGAGAAGCCCGGGACTTCTGCCGCCAGGGCGCCGTCGCGGGCGAGCACGCCCGCCGACCGTCCCGGGTCGGTAGCGGAAGAAAGCGGGATTGAAGGGTCGCTGTGTGGCAATTCGCTGTACTTCGAGCTGGCGGGATGGAACCGGTTTCAGCCGTCCGAACGGTTGTCCCAGATCGCGTCACCGATCTCGCCTTCCTCACGGGTCCATACCAGCTGCGAGATGATGCGGAAACGGGCCACGCTCATGGCACCCCGTTTCCTGCGCGCACTGCCGCCGGCCTCTTCCATGGCCTCGAGAATATCCTCGCGCATGGCCTCGTAGATCTCGGTCGCCTCGTAGTTCTCGTCCATGATGACCAGCACCACGCTGTCCCAGTCCTGCTCCAGCCGCAACTGGCCGATGCGCTGGCCGCTCTTCCCCTCGTCGAAGATCACCCGGCCCTTGATCTGGATTCGCCGGCCTGCGCGCGCCCCGCGGCCGATGGCGTCACAGCCGCCGCTGCGGTCCTTGCACAGTTCCAGGTCGAGCAGGCGCGCCGCGTCGTGCTCGGCGATCTCGCCACTGACGCCCGGCAGCGGCTTGCCGGTGGTGCGCCGGAACTCGGCCGCCAGACGCCGGGCTTCCGCGATCAACCTGTCTACCGAATAGATACCCACGCCGGTCCGGCCCGCCTCCCCGTCGACCATCCTCCAGCCGCATTGTACACGGACGCCGGAGCGCCGTTCAGCGTCGATCGAGGGAGCGCGCGCGCTGCTCCGCCGCCCGCGCGCCGGCGGCATCGTCGAGCGCCCAGCGGGCGCGCGCCACCAGCCGCCAGTTGTGGGCCTGCAACGCACGGTCACCGGTGGCCAGGCCGTTGGACTTGAGCGCCAGCTGTTCGGCCTGCCGCGGCTGCCCCTGTTCCAGGCGCGCCTCCGCCAGCCGGCTCCACAGGCGGGCATTGTTCGGTTCGATACGCAGGGCACGCTCGATGGTCGCCGCCTCGCCGGAGACGTCTCCGGAACGCCGGTAGTCGTCGGCGCGCTCCAGCAGCGCCACCACGGCACCGCCACCGGACTGCGGCGGCGACACCACGACCGGTTCCTCGCCGCGCGGCACGCCGACGCGCGCGGCCGGCTCGGACGACGGCGCACCCCCCTCCACCACGGGTGGCAGACCCTGGCGCGGCGGGGTACCGCTGCAGCCGGCGAGGCTCAGCATCACGAGGATCGGCAGGCAGAAGATTCTTTCGTTCATTGCATCCATTTCGGCAACCAGCGGCGCGCCGCGCCGCTTGCGCAGGGCGCCGCCGGGGGCATCACGCCCGACTCGATGAAAGGCAATTGTACGGTATTGTCGCAGCCGCTGTCGGCCAGGCCGCCGCTGTCCCGGTCCACCCCGTGCCAGACCACCGAATCCGGCTTCGGCATCTGTACCGGCACCGCGCCGGCACTGGCGTAGACGTCGGACCACACCCTCAGGGCACCGCTGCTGCCGGTGAGCCCCATGGACTGGTTGTCGTCGCGACCCATCCATATCACCCCGAGCTTCTCACCGTCGTAACCGGCATACCAGCTGTCGCGCAGGTCGTTGGTGGTACCGGTCTTGCCGGCGAGTCCGGCGCTGGCGGGAAAACGCTGCGCCAGCGAACGCGCCGTGCCTTCCTGCACCACCAGTTGCAGGGCGCGGTTGAGGAGGAAGGCAGGACCGGGGTCGATGACCCGCTCGATACTCAGCTCGTAGCGTTGCAGCGGCTCGCCGTCGGCCTGCAGCACTTCGCGTATGCTGCGCAGGGGGATGTCGAAACCGCCGCTGGCAAAATTCAGGTAGAGGCGCGTGACGTCCAGCACGCTCATGTTCACCGCCCCGAGGAACAGCGAGGGATAGGGGTTGAGCGGCTGTTCCACCGACAGTCGTCGCAGGGTATCGATGACCCGCTGCACGCCCAGCGCCAGTCCCAGGCGCGCCGTGGCCACGTTGTAGGAGTGCGCCAGCGCCTGGTACAGCATCACCCGTCCGTGAAACTTGCGGTCATAGTTCCTGGGACTCCAGAGCTTCCCCGCCTGGCGATACTCCAGCGGCCCGTCGTCGAGCAGGCTCGCCAGGTTGTAGCGCCGCGGCTGTTCCAGCGCCGTGAGATACACCGCCGGCTTGAGCAGGGATCCGACCTGGCGACGCGCGTCCAGGGCACGGTTGTAGCCGGCGAAACCCGCCTGGCGTCCGCCCACCAGCGCCAGCACCTCGCCATTGGCCGAGTGGGTCACCATGCCGGCCCCCTGCAGCTCCGGGTGCTTCTTCAGCAGCGGCTGGATGTGCCGGGCGAGGCTCTTCTGCAGGGCCCACTGCAGCTGCGGGTCGAGGGTGGTGAAGATGCGCAAGCCCTCGCTGACCAGGTCCGATTCGTTGTAGTCGCGGCGCAGCTGGCGGCGCACCAGGTCCAGGAAGGCGGGGAAACTCTTGCTGGTACCGGCGCGCGGGCGCACCAGTCCCAGCTTCTGGCGGCGCGCCTTCTGGTATTCGCTGCGGCTGATGATGCCCTGCTCCAACATCACCTTGAGCACCAGGTTGCGTCGTTTCAGGGCGCGCTCGGGGTGGCGGACGGGGTTGTAGTAGGACGGCCCCTTGACCATGCCGACCAGCAGCGCGATCTGGGCGGTATTCAGCTCCTTCGGCGGTCGCTGGAAAAAGAAACGGCTGCCGAGGCCGAAACCGTGGATGGCACGCTGCCCGTCCTGCGCCAGATACACCTCGTTGAGGTAGGCCTCGAGAATCTCGTCCTTGGAATAGCGCCGCTCCAGCAGCAGCGCCATGATGGCCTCGTTGAGCTTGCGCCACAGGCTGCGGCGGTTGCTGAGAAAGAAGTTCTTCACCAGCTGCTGGGTCAGGGTGCTGCCGCCCTGCACCACCTCACCCGAACGCAGGTTGACCCAGAAGGCACGCGCGATGGCCCGCGGCGACACGCCGTGATGCTGGTAGAAACTGCGGTCTTCCACCGCGATGAGGGCCTTGACCAGGGTATCCGGGACATCCTCCAGCCGCAGCAGGATGCGGTCCTCCTGACGCGCGGTATAGATGCTGCCGATCTCCAGCGGATCCAGTCGCGCCAGCGCCACCGCCTTGCCGCTGCGGGCATCCGTGAGTTCGCTCAGGTGTCCGGAAGCGAAGCGCAACCGCAGCGCGTGCGACGCCTCCCGGCCGTCCCAGAACAGGAAGGGACGACTCACCAGCTCGAAGCGGCTGCCGTTGCGTGCCACCTGGCCGGGACGCCGCGCCTTGCTGACGGATCGGTAGCCGAGCGCACGCAACTCGTCGGCGAACTGTTGCGGCGTCAGCTTGAGTCCCGCATACAGCTCCAGCGGTCGCGCGTAGACACGCGCCGGCAGCGCCCAGCGCTTGCCCTCGAACTGGCGGTAGACCTGGAAGTCCAGGAAGGCGACGTAGCCGACCACCACCACCAGCAGGGCGAGCAGGATCCGCCCCCAGGGAAAGGACGAACGCCGGCTGCGGCGCCGCTTGCGGCCGCCGCGGCGTGTCTTGCGCTTTTTTCGGGCCATGCGGGACTGTTTCGCGATCGGGGACGGTGGTGGCAGAGCGCGCAGTATACCCGGCCGATGGGACGCCATACAGGGCCGGGAGGCATCCCGGCGTGGCTCGGGAAGGGGCCGCTCAGCCGGCCTTTTCGCTGGCCGTCAACGCCTTGTATTCCGCTTCCAGCTGCTGGTAACGCCTTTCGGCCTCCTCGATGGCGCTGTCCTTGAAGGCCACCAGGGCCTCGAGTTCCTGGACCCGCGCCTCCAGCACCTCGCGCCGCGGATCGGCCTCGTCCCTGCCGTCACCGGAGGCCAGCCGCCCCTGGATCTGTTCCAGTTCCGAGCGCAGCAGGGCGTTCTCGTCCTCCAGCACCGCCACGCAGCCCTTGAGCTCGCGGTTGGCCGACTGGATTCCCTCCATTGCGTTCTCCAGCTCGCGCGCCTTGCCGGCCTCCGGCGCCAGCTCGCGGATCATGTTGCGCAGACTGTCGATGGTCTGCTGTTGCTGGCCCACCATCGACTGCAGATCGTCAAGGCGTTCCCCTTCCAGGCTGGCGGCATCGACGCCGTCCCCGCTGGCGCGCGCCGCCTTGAGCCGGATGTTTTCCTGTTCCAGCACCAGCAGGCAGCGCTCCAGCTCCACACCCTGACGCTCGAACTCGTCCAGCTGCTGCAGGATCTCCGCCAGCCCCTCGAACTCCTGCTGTTCGAGCTGCGCGCGCAAGGCTTTCATGGTGTCCTGCTGATTGTCGATCACCGCCCGCAGGTGTCCGATCTCGGCGTCGCGGGTATCGATCTTCGGGGATTCGTCCACGGCCTCCGCGGCTTCGTGCGTGGCCGCGGCGTCCCCCTCCCCTTCCACGGCGGCCGCAGGCTCCGGTGCGGTCTCGTCCCCGGTCACCGCCGGCGCGGACGCCGCGCCGCTGCTGCGCCGTGCGTCCACCAGGCGTTTTTGCAGCCTCGCCACCCGGGCGGCGAGGCTGCGGCCGCGCAGGTACAGGAACAGGGCCAGCAACAGCAGCGCGATCGTCGCTTCCAGCACGCCGAAGAACAGGTAGGGATCGATCTGCAAGCCGTCCATTACCGGATCCCGCCGCTACTCCGCGTCGTCCCCGCCGGCCCCGGCTTCCTTCTCCTCGTCCTTGTCGTCGCCCTGTTCGTCTCCGGCGGGAGCCGCCTTGCCGCGTCGCTTGAGGAACCACCAGATGCCGAAACCGAGACCACCGAGCACCAGGTTGACGGCGGCGAAGATGCCGATGGCTGCACCAAGGCTGATCTTTTTCTTCTTTTTCGGCGCTGGCGCGGCTTCCTCGCCCTCGTCCGCCGCCTGCGTTTCGGGTTCAGGCTGTGACGGCGCCGCTTCCGGGGGTGCCGTTTCCTCGCTTTCCGTCGCGGGCGCCTCTTCCGGCGCGGCCGGCAGCTCCTGCCCCGGAGCCTCCGCTTCGGCCGGAGTGGCCCGGTCCGCTTCAGCGGCGGCTGTCTTCTGCACCTCAGCCTTGAGGTCCACCGGCGGAGCGCTCACTTCGAAGTGCACCGTCTTCTGGCGCTGGAAGGTCTCTCCCCTGGCGATGAGGCTGATACGGTAGCTCCCCGGGTTTTCGTAGCTGAGGGTATTGGCGTAAACGCCGTCCGCCGGCTTGCGGTCACCGTATTCTCCGCGATCGAACAGGTCGAAACGGGCCGTGGCACCGTCGGGCGCCTCGATCTCCATGCTGAAACGGGTATTGGTCAGCACCGCCTCCCGATCCAGCAACTGGCCGTTTTCCTCCAGCCAGGCCTCCAGCACCATCTCCTCGCCGGGTTTCAGGCTGGCCTGTTGCGGATTGTGGTGGAGGCTCATGTCGGTGACGATGTAGGCGTGGTTCCTGCCCCCGGTGAACAGCAGCTTCCAGGTCCCCGGCGCGGGCTTGCGCAGGGTGATCATGTCGAAGTGCTGCGAGAGGAACCACTTGATGTCGGCACCGGCATCCTCGGCACCGATCTTCTTCCCGTCCGGCGCCTGCAGGTAGATGCGCACGTCCTCGCGTTCCTTGGAGGCCACGATGGTGACTTCCTCGATGGACTCGTCGACCACGAACTCGCCACCCTCGATGGGCAACATGTCCGGGTCCTTGGCACTCTCGAAAATGGCGCTGAAGACCTCGTGCAGATCCTGGTCGCTGCGCGCCAGCTTGAACAGACCGTCGGTGGCTGTGGCGATATCGTGCAACAGGTCGACGTCCGAGGCCTCGGTGAAGGCGATGGTATAGACCTTGACCCCCTTCTGCTTCGCCGCCGGCAGCAGTTCCTCCTTCAGGCGCCCGGTGAGCGCCCAGTCCTCCTCGCTGTTGCCGACGTCCATCTTGCCGTCGGACATCAGTACCAGGATCTTCTCCTGACCCTCCCGGCCTTCGCTGTCCAGCATCGCCAGGCCTTTCTCCAGCGCCGCGTACAGGTTGGTATAGACCCCTTTGGAGGACACCTTGTCGGCAGAAGCCAGGATGCGGGCATTGGTCTTCGGCCCCGGTGCCGTGAGGTGCAGCACGGGATAGCCGTTGTCACTGAAACTGACGAGACCGATGCGATCACCGTCCCCGAGCAGGGACATGAACATCTTCGCCGCCGGAACCCGCAGGCGGTCGGGGTCGTTCTTGGCCATGCTGCCGGAACTGTCCATGATCAGCACGGCGTCCACCCCCCCGTCCCCCTCCGCGGCCAGGGCCGGTAAGGCCAGCCAGGTGGTCAGCCACAGCAGCAGGGCAAAGCGGGCGTAATCCAGGGCTGCGGCGTGCAGCGGGCGGCGCGTGGCCGTAAGCGTCCTTTTCATGCCAGTCACATCCTTTTAACTCGTTGCGTTGGCGGGCCTTTCCTTTTCGCCCGGCAACGCCGGGAGGCCCGGGGTGGGTAACGGCAGGGATATGGAATTTCTTTAGATTCAGAGGCTAAGCAGTGCCTCTTGAGCGGGGACATTCGATGGCGGGGAGCGGGGCGATGTTCTAGCGGCAGAAACAGACCCGGGCGATCAGCCACGGAAAACACGGACGAACACGGAAAAGCGCGGGAGCTTCCGCAACCATTCAGCTCCATGAGGGCGGGTATTGCCTCTTCCCTCAGACGACCGCTTTTCTCCTTGAAATGGACCCACTTTTCAGGGCCGGCCTGAACTCGCTGCGCTCAGACAACGGCCGGCTTTTTCCTGAAAAGTGGGCCCATTTCAAGGCGCGGTCGATTCGGTCAGAGGCAATACCCGCCCTCATGGAGCTGAATGGTTGCCCACCGTTGCGCCCGCATGAAGCGCCGATATCGGCAACCGGTCTCTCAGATCCTGGCGCCGCCGCCGAAGGGGCGCGGGTTGGCGCCGGGGCGGGGGTTGAACCACTTGAGCGTCTTGTGCAGTTCCACCACCTCGCCGACGATGATGATGGTCGGCGGCTTGACCTGCTCGTCGCGCACCGTCTGCTCGGCGTGTTTCAGATCGGTGATCAGTACGCGCTGGTTCTGGGTGGTGCCCTGCTGCACCAGCGCCACCGGGGTGGTCTCGGGCAGCCCGTGACGCACCAGCTGTTGCGCCACCACGCCGACCCCGTGCAGCCCCATGTAGAAGACGATGGTCTGGTTGCGATGCGCCAGCGCCTTCCAGTTGAGATCGACGGAACCGTCCTGCAGGTGGCCGGTGACGAATACCACCGACTGGGCATAGTCGCGGTGGGTGAGCGGGATGCCGGCGTAGCTGGCGCAGCCGGAGGCGGCGGTGATGCCCGGCACCACCTGGAAATTGACGCCGTTCTCCATCAGCGTGGCGATCTCCTCCCCGCCGCGACCGAAAATGAAGGGATCGCCGCCCTTGAGGCGTACCACCCGCTTGCCCTCCTTCGCCAGCCGCACCAGCAGCTGGTTGATGTTCTCCTGCGACAGCGCGTGGTTGTCGCGTTCCTTGCCGACGTAGATGCGCTCGGCGTCGCGGCGTGCCATCTCCAGGATCGGCGGCGCCACCAGCCGGTCGTACACGATCACGTCGGCGGCCTGCATCAGCCGCAGCGCACGGAAGGTGAGCAGGTCGGGATCACCGGGACCGGCGCCGACGAGGTACACCTCGCCCTGCGGCTGCGCGTCGAAGTCGTTTTCTTCCAGTGCCTTCTCGAGCACCTCGGCCGCCGCCTCGTCGCGGCCGGCGAACAGCAACTCCGCCACCTCGCCCTGGAGGACCTTCTCCCAGAACTGGCGGCGCTGTTCACCACTGGCGAAGCGTTCCTTGACGCGCTCGCGAAAGCCCGCCACCAGCTGCGCCAGGCGACCGTAGGCGGCCGGCACATAGCTCTCCAGGCGGGCCCGCAGCAGGCGCGCCAGTACCGGCGAACTGCCGCCGGTCGATACCGCCACCTGCACCGGTGAACGGTCGATGATCGACGGCATGATGAAACTGCACAGCTGCGGCTGGTCGACCACGTTGACCGGCAGTCCGCGCGCCTGCGCCAGCTCGGACACCCGGCGATTGACCGCGGCATCGTCGGTGGCGGCAACGATCAGCGCCTTGCCGTCGATGTCGGCGTCGTCGAAATCACGCGCCTGGTGCGCGATGCGCCCCTCTCCCGCCAGGCTGGCCAGCTCCGGGCACAGCTGCGGCGCAACCACCGTCAGCTGCGCTCCGGCCGATTCCAGCAGGCCGACCTTGCGCGCCGCCACCTTGCCGCCGCCGACCACCAGGCAGTCGCGGCCGCGCAGATCCATGAAGATCGGAAAGAAGTCCAAGATCGCCGCCTCAGGCCCCGAGTGCCTTGAGAATGGGTTCCAGCAG
The DNA here is from genome assembly GCA_011321775.1 of Gammaproteobacteria bacterium. Classification (GTDB taxonomy): domain Bacteria; phylum Pseudomonadota; class Gammaproteobacteria; order DSM-19610; family DSM-19610; genus Thiogranum. The sequence continues at coordinate 9,307 of DROT01000253.1, forward strand.
GGGATCGAGCCCACCGCTGCGATCCAGTTCGGCGAGGTCGTCATAGCCGCCCACGTGGTAGTCGCCGATATAGATCTGCGGCACCGTGTTGCGCCCGGTGCGCTCCTGCATCCTGGACCAGCCATCGGGATCGGCGTCGACGTCGATCTTGGTGATCGGGACGCCCTTGTGGGTCAGCAACCGGTCGGCGCTGATGCAATAGGGACAAAAACGTGTGCAATACATTACGACTTCGGACATGGACTACCTGCTGTGCTACCCGGAACGAATACGAAGGCGGATAGTAGCAAACACCCGCGGAAACTGTTATCCACCCCGGCCCTGCAACCGTGCCAGCAGCTGCAGGATCGGAAGCGATACCGGCTCGATCTTGCGGCGCATCACCGAACCGATGGCGTCGGTACGCGCAAAAATGGGGTTCACCAGCGGTTCGCCGACCCAGGACAACGCCATCATGGCCTCGACGTCGGCACGCCGTTCCGGCATCGCCGCCAGCACCTGCTGTACCGCCGTGGTGGTCTCGCACACACCCGGGACTTCCATCAGCGCGGCGGCATCCTCGAGGATGGTCTCCATGTCGGCGGCCGGATCACCGTTGGGGCATACGGGACTGAACCACGCCTGGATCGCTTTCAGCAGTTCCACCACCACGTCCTGGTTGACCGGCTTCTTCATCACCGTCTGCGCCGTCTCCAGGAACAGCTGGCCCGGCCCCGACAGGCAGCGGCACAGCTGCGCTGCCACCGGATTGCCCGCGTTCACCAGGGGCTGCAAGCGCTGCGCGGTCGGTTCCCAGTCGGCGCGCGCTGCCGATTGGTCCGGAAGCGCATCCGGAATGGCGTGCAGAAAACCGACATAGTAGGAGTTGCGCCGCCGCGCCGAACGCCACAGGCTGTCGCGGGTATCGTCGTCGATGAGCCCGGGCTGCAATACCAGCCGCACGCTCTCCACCATGTCACGGTGTTCGGTCTCGAAGGGCAGGTACTCCACCAGGTACTGCGCCAGCACCGGTCCCATGGAACCCTCGACCACCGAAGGCTTCTCCAGCATGCGGCGCGCATTGTCGGCGGTGGGCATGGCCCACCAGGCGCGACGCGCCAGCTCGTCGTCGAGACCGCCGGCGTGCACCACCGCCACCACCGCCTCCGGTTCGCCCAGCAGCAGCAACTGCTCCAGGCTGTCGTCGCGCGCCTGGCCCATGCGCGTCCAGCGGCGCAGGAACACCGGATAGCCGCCGGGCGAGCCGAGTACCTGGCTGGACAGCAATTCACGCACCTTCTTGAGGTAGACCTCGTCGCGACCGGTGGGGTTGAGCTTCACGCTCGCCTCCCCCTCCCCGGAGAGGGCGTGGACGGTCATGGACGATTCGTCGATGCGCACTGCCTGCAGCGGGTTCGCCAGCAGTACGTTGAGTCGCAGCGCGTCTTCGGCCGACAGTTCGCTCAACGATCGAAGCCCGCCTTGCGGTAGAGTTCGTTGGCCTTGTCGATATCCTGCTCGACGCCCTTGCCCTCCTCGTACATCATCGCCAGGGTGGTAAGCGAACCGACCAGCCCCTGGTCGGCGGCCTTGCGAAACCATTCCACCGCCTGCGCCGGATCCTTGTCCACGCACTCGCCCTCGAGGTACATGAAGCCCAGGCCATGCTGCGCCACCGCGTAGCCGCTCTCGGCGGCGGCCTTCATCCAGCGCAGCGCCAGCTCGTCGTGTTGCGCCACCCCGAGGCCGTTCTGGTACATGATCGCCAGGCGGTGCTGTGCCTCCGGGTTGCCGGCATCGGCAAAGGGCGACAGCAGCTGCGCCGCGCGCGAGAAGTGACGCGCCTCGAAGGCCGCCATGCCACTGCTGAATTCCACGTCCTGGGTACTGTCGTGCTGTCCACTGTCGCTCATGCTTCCCTCCCGCGAAAACCGCGCATTATATCGACCCCTTCTTTCCTTACCAAATCACTCAGGATTTTACCCCGGTGAGCGCCGCCGGGTGAGCCGATATACCTTCCGATCAATACCCATATTTTTATTGGTGTATTATCTCACTGGGGATATATAGCGAATTCCTGATATAGCGGTATACTCTCGCGCCATTCGGTGGACGCTCGTCTGCAAACAGGGGGACAGCGTGGAAACCGGGGCGGTACCGAGCCGGCTGCGCTCCCGCCCGGTCCGTCCGAGAAACGCTGTGGCCCGGCGCCAGCGGCGCTGTGTGAATTCATGATCAGGAGCAGCTGCCCCTGGTTGACGATTCGAAACCTGGTCGAAGGAGATCGCAACAATGGATCAAAACTATTACGATTTCACCAAGAAGATGGAAGCCGAGTCCGTCAATCCGGACTATATCGAAGGCTGGCAGAGCGGCTACGTCCTCAATCCCCCGCGCGAGGAACAGCGCCTGACAGAAGCCTATGAAGCCGGCTACGAAGACGGCAAGGCGCGCAACATGGACAACTACAGCAACTGGGCCGGCAAGTAAGACAGCCCTCCCGGAAGCCATCGAAAAAACGGGCCACTGGCCCGTTTTTTTGTGCCCGGAGCCGCTTCAGGACGCCGGTTGCCGGGAAGGCTCGGCGGAGGCCTTGGCTTCGGTGTTGCCCGACTCGAACAGATCCTTCAGTCCCTTGTTCAGGGTCTTCAGCATCTCCGGCACCTCGATCTCCATGACCTGGTCGCTGATCCACTTGCGGTCGCGCGGCCCCATGGTCTCGGTGACGCACTCGCCGAGGTAACGCTTCATGGCGTAGCCGGGTTCGCCGGCCTCGAAACGGAATTCCGCGTAGTCGGCCATGCGCCGGTTGAGCACGTCGACAAAGAGCGGACGAAAGTCCTGCCCGCGGCCCTCGACGTCCACGCGGTTGTCGTGCCAGGTGTCGGCCAGTTTCAGCGCCAGGGCGACGATGAAGCGCTGGCGCTCCGCATCGTCCATGCGCTCGTGCACCAGCCGGTCCGTGACGTGGATCAGAAAGGCGCACAGCTCGCGCAACACCTCCAGCCGCTGCAGCTGGGTGTCGGTCTGGAAGCCCTCGTTCTCCAGGTCGAGCAGCGCCTGGCCGGCGATGCGCCATTCGATGAAGGCCAGCGCCCCGGCCACCTCTTCCAGCGAGCGCTCCTTTTTCCGGTCTCTCCAGCGACTGCGAATACGCACCTGCATCTGCTCCTAGATGAATCTGTGTGCCCGGGGAGACCTCCGGGCTGGCGCGGCAGCATACATCATGCTAGCATGAAATTCCATAGTATTTCGCTCAGGTATTCCGGTTGGACACGCACGCCACCAGGACGCTGCCGCCGCCGCTCGCCCCCCTGCAGGCCAGCGTGCAGCACAACTGCCATATCTCGGATGCACGCTTCGCCGCCGACTTCACCCTGTGCGTCTATCTGCTGAAGATGCGCGAGTACTACCGCTGGGAGAAAGGCTATGGCTATGACGAACCGCTGACCAACGACGCCGTGGGTGACTGGCTGACCCGGCGCGAGACCTTCTGGGAATCGCTCGAGGACAGTGACTTCGTACCGCTGGAGATCGACGACCGTCGCTTCGACCCCTTCGACAGCGATGCCATCAACCGCGCCCTCGAACCCCACGGGCTGGTCTATAGTGCCGGCTACGGCAACCGCGCCAAGCCCCACTTCTTCCTCGCCCGCCTGCAGCAACGCCACGAGCACGGCAGCTACCGCATCCACGTCTCCGGCGAGGAGTACGCGCGCGACCTCACGGCGCCGCCGGCCATGTCGCTGGCGGACGCGATCTTCATCCGCCGCGAGTCGCTGCGGCGCATGCTGTGGGAACGGCTGGAGGAATGGCGCTGGAACCGGCCTGACAACGCCATGGGCCGGGCGATGGGCAGCTACGACTTCGAAGGGGATCTCGAGGGCGCGCTCGACGCCATGACCGACACCGAGATCGACACCCTGGTGCTGCACGAGATCGGCGAGGTGCGCGCGGGAGAACTGCTGGGGGAGGACTGGCACGAACTGCTCGCCGCGCTGCCACGTTCGCGCCTGGAACTCATGGCACGGGCGGTGCGCGATCATCTCGCCGATGCCCTGTCCACCCTGCCGGCGCTGCTGGAGCGCGACCATCCGCCCTCGCTGCACTTCTACTTCGCCAACCTGTCGGGCATGCGCCGGCAACTCTACCCGGCGCTGTCAAAAGCCTACGAGGAATGGGTAGAATACGGGGATACACGCCGTCTGCGCCGCCAGGTCGAATCGGGCCGGGAACACTGGCTCGGCCTTGCCCGGGAACTCCTCGAGCTGCACCGCAGCACAGGGCCGGCCGCCTGGCCGCGCATGACGGAACGGATCGAACACCAGCAACTCTAGGAGCCTGTCCGAGTCATGATGGACCTGCTGCGAGCGCACCACTGCGGCCGCTTTTTGCGATCCTTTTCGTCGCATAGTCCCCACCATGCGCCTCAAACGATCGCAACAATCGCCTCGCTGTGCCACGCTCTCGCTACGGCCCCCAGTACTCGGACAGACGCCCAGGTAACCATGCCATGCCGCAAACCCGCCTGCTGACCCCGCTGCGCACCATCCGCGAGCTCGCCCCCAACAGCTTCATCTTCGAGAAAAAGGGCGCGCTCGATGCCGCCGTGTGCCAGACCGCCATCGAGCGCTTCGAGGAACGCACGGACGAGCAGTACGAGGGCCGCATCGGCCAGGACGTCGGCAAGAACCGCTCCATCAAGCGCACCACCGACCTGGTGGTGAGCGGCAAGCCGCACTGGAAGGACGTCGACCAGGCGCTGTTCCGCTCCCTCGGCCAGGCCATCCTCGAATTCCGCGAGACCTATGCCTATTTCAAGGGTCCGTTCAAGGACATGGGCTACAACCTGCAGCGCTACCGCGCCGGCGAGCACTACCACTGGCACATCGACGGCGGCAGCCACGAGTTCAGCCAGCGGCAGCTGGTGGCGCTCTGGTATCTCAACGACGTGCCCGGGCCCGGCGGGGAAACCGAATTTCTGTTCCAGAAACTCAAGGTCACGCCCGAACAGGGCAAGCTGGTCCTGTTCCCGCCCTTCTGGACCCACGAACATCGTGCCGTGACCGTGGAACAGGGCGTCAAGTACATCGCCACCACCTGGGTGGTGTTCGCCTGATTCCGGTGCCAATCAGCGTCCGCGCGCCCCGCAGCGAGGCCGAATGGGACGCCTATTACCGCCTGCGCTGGCGTGTGCTGCGCCAGCCCTGGCAGCAACCGCCGGGCAGCGAGCGCGACCCGCTGGACGCCAACGGCGTACACCGCATGGTCTGCGACGGCGAGCGGGTACTGGCCGTCGGGCGCCTGCACCGCGTGGACGACGACCAGGTACAGATCCGCTATGTGGCCGTCGATGAACGCTGCCGCGGCCAGGGTCATGGCACGCGCGTCATGGAGGCGCTGGAACAGGTCGCCAGGGACATGGGTGCCCGCAGCGTGATGCTGCAGTCGCGCGAGGGCGCCGTGCCCTTCTACCGCGCCTGCGGTTACCGGGTGGTGGAGAAGTCCTACCTGCTGTTCAACGAGATCCAGCACTACCGGATGCACAAGTCGCTGGCGGGTTGATACCGTTGCCGCATCATCCGGACGGCACGGTCGGAACGAGCCACGGAAACACACGGAAAACACGGAAGGTGGATCGGTACCGGTTCCGTGCGGTTCCGTGGGATTCCGTGGCCATCCTCACGAACAAGCTCTTTATCAACCGGAAAGGTCGGACTCGCCCATGAACAAGACGGTATATCCCGCTGCGGTGCTCCTTTGCGCCCTGTCCACGCCCGCCGCGGCCGTACTGCTGGACTGCGACATCAACAGCGACGGCACCTACACCTGTATCGAGATCAAGGGCACCACGGTGTCGCCCGAGGCCCGCCAGCAGGCGCGGGACCGCCAGAAGGCCTATGTCGAACAGGCACGCGGGGAATGCGAGTACCGCGAACCGCGCAAGCACCCCGGCATCAAGGGCCAGAGCGGCGCGCACCGCATGGAGGAACTGAAAAGGGCGCGGGAGAAATACGAGCGTTGTGTAGCAGAACGCGCCAACGTCTTGCGAAAGGAGGCGCAGGAAAAAGGGAGATCGCAGTAGAAACGCGGCCGTTCAGGCGACGATCTCGGTCATGGTGATGTCGCCGGTGGTGTCCACCACCACCTCCTGGACCTGGGGAACACGGCTGAGTATGTAGCCGGCCATGAGCTGCATCATGTCCTTCTTCTCGCTGTGCATGGCGCCGAGCACGCGGTCGGCGACGATCTGGCAGCGCTGGTAGAGATCGGGCTTGTCGACCCAGAAGCGGCTCATCTGCCAGCCGCGGTCCATGTCGGCGTCCATCTTCGCATAGAATTCGGCGGCCCGTTCCAGCATCTCTTCCGGCACCTCGATGTGGTAGGTTTGATCGTCGACCACCAGTTTCAATATCATCACCTTCTCCAACTCGCTGATTCAGGAAATTCCATGCTTCTCGTCATACCCCGGGTGCTGGGCACCCGCCAGCTGCAGCAGGCGCGCGCGCTGCTCGACCAGGGCCATTTCGTCGACGGTCGCCTGTCCGCCGGCAAGAGTGCCAGACGCGTCAAGAATAATGAAGAACTGCACGCCAACGCCAGCCAGATGCAGCAGCTGAACGCGCTGGTGATGGGCGCACTGGTCGATCACCCGCTGTACCAGGCCGCCGCCCTGCCGCACCGGGTGGCCACCCCCTTCTACGCCCGCTACACGCCCGGGATGACCTATGGCGACCACGTCGACGATCCGATCATGGGACCGCCCGGCGGCCACTATCGCACCGATGTATCCACCACGGTATTCCTCAACGAACCGGAGGATTACGAGGGCGGGGAACTGGTGGTGCGCACCCCCTTCGGGGAGCAGCGGGTCAAGCAACCGGCCGGGGATGCCGTGGTCTACCCCTCCTCCAGCCTGCACCACGTGGCCGAGGTGCGCGCCGGCGAACGCCTGGTGGCGGTGACCTGGACCCAGAGCATGGTCCGCAACCCGCAACAGCGCGAACTGCTGTACGAACTCTACCAGACCCGTGAAGCCCTGCTGGAGAAGCAGCCCGACGCCGAGGAGACCACCCGCATCGACCACGTCTACGTCAACCTGGTGCGCATGTGGGCCGAACTGTAACCCGAACGCCCGGGCGGAGCCCGTCGTCTGGCGCCCTGCCCCTCGGTCACGGGCAGGCCGGTGAAGTCGATCACCCCCGCGAAGCGGTTACAGTGACGGAATAGCCACGGAAGCACACGGAAATTTTTCTTGTGTCTGCTTCCGTGTCCTTCCGTGTGGTTGCGTGGCTGGCAACGACCATGCATCGCCCAGCACGAAAAAACGGGCCGGGTGCATGGCACACCGGCCCGTTCGGCATCCGTCGAAGAAAGACTCAGCGGTGCGAGCCCTTCTCCTGGTGCGCCAGGTCCACCAGCTTCATCGCCAGCTTGTTGTATTCATGGCGATAGTCACCCAGCGGATGGTCGTCGCCGGGTGCAAAATATTCCTGCTGGCTGACGCCGTTTTTGTGTTCGTAGTCGATGAACTTCTTCTGCATTTCCAACATCTTCTTGATCAGCTCTTGCTTCTCGCTCATGGTTTTGCCTCCAAAGCGTTGAACTCAACGGGCACACGCCGCACCAGAATTGCGCGGAACTATATTACCGCCCACTGATTTTCTCTATATCCCCAATGGGGAAGCAGGCACCCGCCCGCCTCCCGGCTCAGTAACCGCCCTTGCGCGTGCTCTGCGGCAGACCGGCGATCTTGCGGCCCTGCTTGCTGGGCATGCCGGGAAACATCCGGTACATGTCCTTGCTGGTCGGCTTGGTGCCCCATTTCTTGGCCATGGCCTTGAGGATGGTGCGCTCGTTGGGCTCGTTGCCACCGTTGTCGAAATGCTCCTCGCGCAGGTAGCGGACCACGTCCCAGTGCTGCTCGGTCATCTCCAGGCCATCGGCATCGGCGATGGCCTGTGCGACCGCTTCGCTCCAGTCTTCCAGATTCACCAGGTAACCGTTTTCCGTGGTTTCGACGGTCTTGCCTTCAACTTCGAGAGCCATTTTATTTCTCCAGTATCAACAATAGATTAACAAATTTTATTAAACCATTTTCTGGGTATAGTAAAACGCTGATTGAAAACTGTCCCCGCTTCGCCGCCGTCATCCGGCCTGCTTGTCCGCCGTCATCTCGTGGACCGCGCGGATCCCCTTGTGGGGGATGAACAGGCCGCAGCCCATCTTCTTGTGTTCGCCGATGCCCTGCTGCTGCAGGCGCACCGCCTCCTCGACCTCGAGGTCCGCCAGCATCAGGCTGCGCGTGCGCAGCTCGCCCTGCGGGTGGTGGATGGCGTGCGCCTTGCCGCACAGCATCTTGCGCGGCCGGATGTCGAGCTGTTGCAGGCGTTCCGCCACCCACGCCAGAAAGGACTCCTCGTCGTCGCGGTCGATCCCGTCCGGAATCACCAGGTAGCGCGCAAACTGGGTGGGCAGGGTGCTGAACAGCTTGACGTGCGACTCACCGATCGCCAGCCGGTGGCCGTCGATGTCGAGTTCCTGGCCGCCGAGCGCGGCCGCGTCGCCGATCCGGTGGCGCGGCAGACGCAGGCTCATGCGTGCGCGACGCGAGAGGTGCAACACCTCGTGGCTGGCATCCTCCGGACGGATCCAGCCGTTGCCGGATTCGGCGCCGTGAATCAGGTGGATCCCCGCCAGCTCTTCCTCGTCCATCCACGGCAGGCGTTCGCGGATCGCCGTGGACAGGCTGTGGGCGTGATCCAGCGGCAGGCTGCGGCAGCGGATGTGGTAGACCAGGTCGACGACGTCGTCCGGCACCACGTAGGGCGTGTTTTCGTCCTTGTCAGTCTCCCAGTACATCGCCATCCCCTACCTTCTGCCCGGTGTCGCGAAGGCCGCTTCCAGGCGGTCCTCCCAGTTCTCCGGGGTATCCGGGAACGGCGGCCGCACGTCCATCTGGAAGAAGCGTTCCCCGGCACGCGCCCGCTCCTGCACCGCCTCGAGCAGGTCCGCAAAGGATGCCAGCTCGTGCTGCTGCAACAGGATTTCGCTCAGATACAGCATGTTCAGTCTCCGCTCCGGTCGAAGTAACGTGCCCGGTACAGCAGTCGCCCCTGCGCCCCTTCGGGGTCCTCGAAGGCCTCGCGGCAGTGGAGCACATTGTTGCTGATGATGCCCTCGCCGGCCTCCAGCCGGTGGCGAAATATATAGGGCGAATCTGGCTGAAACAAGTTCAGCAGGCAGCGGGCGGCCGCCCGGGTCGGCGCATCGTCCTTCCAGACGATGTTGCGCGCACGCGCCGAGTAGCGCATGTGCAGCCGGCCGGCGGCATCCACGGAGAACACCGGCCCGCTCTGCTGCGGACGGATCTCGACGCCATCGACCACGTTGGGCGGGATGGTCATGGCGTCGGGCTCCATCAGCGCGCGGACGTGGTCCGGGTTCTCGTCGCGCAGCAGGATATAGGCGATTTCGTGATCCATCAGCCGGTTCTCCCCGCCACTGGCGGCCGGACGCACGCAATGGAGAATGACGCCGCGTATCTGTTGCGCGGGACTGTTGTAGTAGCCGTCCGTGTGCCAGTTCAGCGGCCGGCTGGTATAGGGGATGTATTCCCCCTGGCGCGGCTCCTGCGCCACCCGCAAGGAAGTGATGCCGTCCCCGTCGGCGCACAGGTTGCTGTCCAGCCGCTCCAGGCCCAGCTGCCGCCCCAGCTGGCGCAGCCGGACCCGGTCGTCGGCCGGGGCGCCGCGCCAACGGTAGAGCACGAAGTTGCTGCGCGCGAGCGCGCGCCGCAGCGCCGCCCGTTCGGCTTCCGTCAGCCGGGCCGGCTCCTCGATCTCCACATACAACTCGTCGAGACTGCGCGGTTGCCGGGCCAGCCTGGCTTCGCGCCACTCCCCGTAGGCGGCCTCGGCCGCCGGATCGAAGGGCGACCGCGAGCCGGTGAAGAGGCTGTTGCTGGATACCGACATGTGCACCGTGACCCTCGGGGACTCTTTGATGGCCTCGATTCTAGCAGACGCCCTCTCCACCGGATTCCGACAAAGTGTCCGGTTTTTACGCACTTGGCTCCTCGCCCCCAGTGGCAGGCGCCGCTGTTGCGGCCGGATGGAACAATAAGCTTTTGATAATATTCAAATACTCCAGAGTTTTGGCAATTTGGCAACGCCCCCCGTATACTTGCGCGCCGCAAACGTGCCGGAACGCCCCTATCCCTTTGGGGATAGTGTTGCCGAATGCGAACACCCCAAGGGTAGGGTTCTCTGAGTAGCCACAGGCTCCTAGACTTCTAGCCCGTTCGATGAGGGGGCCTGCGTATTCGACCTGCACGCGGGCCTCGTTCCATGCCGGATCGCGGCAGGGGAACAGTCGGAACCCGAATTTTGTTGTTCAGGTGAAACGGCGGTCCTGGACGTGCGCAGCGTACCGTCGCCCAAATCATTTACTTTAGGAAGGAGAAGGCCATGGCTGAGAAACATTATCCAACGCCTATGCTGGACGAACTGGAACACGGCCCCTGGCCGAGCTTTATCTCTGGCATCAAGCGTCTGCGTGACCAACATCCGGAAGAGCGCATCCGCAAGGTGACCAACTCCCTGCTCGGTCAGCTCGAGCATTCCTACGAGACCCGCAAGGGCTACTGGAAGGGCGGCACCGTATCCGTGTTCGGCTACGGCGGCGGCATCATCCCGCGCTTCTCCGAGGTCGCGGACGCCTTCCCGGAATCCAAGGAATTCCACACCCTGCGCGTACAGCCTTCCCCGGCCAACTACTACACCACCGACATGCTGCGCCAGCTGGGCGACAGCTGGGAGAAGTGGGGCTCGGGTCTGCAGACCTTCCACGGCCAGACCGGCAACATCATGTTCATCGGTACCACCACCGAGAACACCCAGCACTTCTTCGACGAGATCAACGAGTACGGCTGGGACCTCGGCGGCGCCGGCCCCTGCGTGCGTACCGCCATGTCCTGCGTCGGTTCGGCGCGTTGCGAGATGTCCTGCGCCAACGAGCACGCCATCCACCGTCACCTGGTGAACAACTTCACCGACGACGTGCACCGTCCGGCCCTGCCCTACAAGTTCAAGTTCAAGGTCTCGGGCTGCCCCAACGACTGCCAGAATTCCATCGAGCGTTCCGACTTCGCCGTCATCGGCACCTGGCGCGACGACATGAAGGTCGACCAGGACGAGGTCAAGGCCTACGTCGCCAAGAAGGGCCGCGAGTACATCATCGAAAACGTGGTCAACCGCTGCCCGACCCAGGCCCTGTCGCTCACCGACGACGACCGCCTGGACGTCAACAACCACGACTGCGTGCGCTGCATGCACTGCCTGAACGTCATGCCCAAGGCCCTGAGCCCGGGCGATGACCGCGGCGTCACCATCCTCATCGGCGGCAAGCGCACGCTGAAGATCGGCGACCTGATGGGCACCGTCGTGGTTCCGTTCAAGAAGCTCGAGACCGAGGAAGACTACGAGTCGCTGGTCGAGCTGGCCGAGGAAATCATCGATTTCTGGGCCGAGAACGGACTCGAGCACGAGCGCTGCGGCGAGATGATCGAGCGTATCGGTCTGGTGAACTTCCTCGAAGGCATCGGCGTCGAGGTTGACCCGCACATGGTCAACAACCCGCGCCAGTCCTCCTACGTCCGCATGGACGGCTGGGACGAAGAAGCCGAGAAGTGGTTCGCGCGTCAGGCCGAAGGCTGATCGCACGGTAATTTGGTTTGCCGGCCGGCGGGGACGCCCCGCGCCCCCGCCGGCGGCCCCTGAACAGCACTCAATTCCGAGGAGAGTAATATGGCGATGGCAGATATGAGGGAACCGATCGAATCGGGTTGCCCGGATGGTTTCCAGTACATGCATCCCACGATGCGCAGGAATTTCGGCCAGTGGAAGTACCACGACGACCCGCAACCCGGCGTGTTGCGCCACGTCGCCCACAGCGGCGAAGAGGTATACACCATCAAGGCCGGCACCCAGCGCATCCTTGATATCTTCACCCTGCGCAAGCTGTGCGAGATCGGCGACGACTACGGTGACGGTTACGTCCGCTTCACCATCCGCTCCAACATCGAGTTCATCGTCGACGACGAGGCCAAGGTCGCCCCGCTGGTCAAGGCGCTGACCGATGCCGGGTTCGTGGTCGGCGGTACCCGCAACTCCGTCACCTCCCTGTCCCACACCCAGGGCTGGCTGCACTGCGACATCCCCGGCACCGACGCTTCCGGCGTGGTGAAATCCATGATGGACGAGCTCATCGACGAGTTCACCGCCTGGAACATGCCCAACCGCGTGCATATCACGACTTCCTGCTGCCAGATCAACTGTGGCGGCCAGGGTGATATCGCCATCAACGTGCAGCACACCAAGCCGCCGAAGATCGACCACAACCTGGTGGCCAACGTCTGCGAGCGTCCTTCGGTGGTGGCACGTTGCCCGGTGGCCGCCATCCGCCCGGCCATGGTCAACGGCAAGCCCTCGCTCGAGGTCGACGAGAAGAAGTGCATCTGCTGCGGCGCCTGCTTCCCGCCCTGCCCGCCGATGCAGATCAACGACGCCGAGCACACCAAGCTGTCCATCTGGGTCGGTGGCAACCACTCCAACGCCCGTGGCAAGCCGACCTTCCAGAAGCTGGTGGCCTCCGGTATCCCCAACAACCCGCCGCGCTGGCCCGAAGCGACCGCGATCGTCAAGCGCATCCTCAAGGAATACAAGGAGGACGCCAAGGACTGGGAGCGTATCAACGACTGGATCGAGCGTATCGGCTGGCCGCGTTTCTTCGAGAAGACCGGGCTGCCGTTCACCAAGTTCCACATCGATAACTGGCGTGGCGCGCGTGCCAGCCTGAACGCCTCTACCCACATCCGTTTCTGATCCGGATCAAAAGGGAGTAGACGCATGAAACTATCGATTCTGGTCAACGAAGGTCCGTACCAGCACCAGTCCGCCGACACGGCGATACAGTTCACCCGGGCCGCCCTGGAGAAGGGACACGAGATCTTCCGCGTGTTCTTCTACCACGACGGTGTGAACAACGGCACCCGTTTTGCGGTACCCCCGCAGGACGACCGCAACATCACCGAACAGTGGACCGAACTGGCGAAGAAGTACGATCTGGATCTGGTCGTCTGTATCGCCGCGGCGCAACGCCGCGGCATCCTCGACGAGAACGAGGCCAAGCGGCAGGGGAAGGACGGTGACAACATCGCCGAAGGCTTCCGTATCTCCGGTCTTGGTCAGCTCATCGAGGCCGGCATCCAGTCGGAACGCCTCGTGATCTTTGGCGACTAACTGAAGGAAACCGAGTTATGGCAGAACCATGGGAAGACGATGAACTCGAGGGCCCGGTCCGCAAGTTCATGTACGTTAACCGCCGCGCCCCCTACGGCACCATCTATGCCCTGGAGTCGCTGGAAGTCGTGTTGATCGCCGCCGCCTTCGAACAGGACGTGAGCCTGGTGTTCATGGACGACGGCGTATACCAGCTCAAGAAGGGCCAGGACACCGATGAGATCGGTGTCAAGAACTTCTCTCCCACCTATCGCGCCCTGGAGGGCTACGACGTCGAGAAACTCTACGTCGAGCAGGAGTCCCTGGACTCGCGCGGTCTGACGGTGGACGACCTGGTGGTACCGGTACAGATCGTCAACAAGGACCAGCTGGCGGAACTGATGGAAGAGCAGGAAGTCATCCTGAGCTTCTGAGACGGAGAGAATACTATGCCTATGTTACACACCATCAACAAATCGCCCTTCGAGCGGCGGACCCTGGACACCGCACTGCGTCACGCGGTCAAGGGGTCGGGCATCCTGCTGATCGAGGATGGTATCTATGCCGCCATCGACGGCACGGTGGTCGCCGACAAGGTGAAGAGCGCGCTGGAGAGCCACAAGGTCTATGTCCTCGAGCCGGACATCAAGGCGCGCGGCATGGCCGAGAAAAAGCTCATCGACGGCATCCAGCTCGTCGACTACGGCGGATTCGTGGACCTGGTCACCGAATACGACAAGGTCCAGTCCTGGCTTTAAACTGCAATTGATTTGCACACGCTGCAAACGAGGAGAAACTAGTAATGGCTATCGAAATCAACGGAAAGACCTACGACACCGACGAAGAAGGCTACCTGGCGGACCTGTCCCAGTGGGACAAGGACGTGGCCGAGGCCATGGCCAAGGAAGACGGCACCGAGCTGACCGACGCCCACTGGGAAGTCATCAACTTCCTGCGTGAGTACTACGACGAGTACCAGATCGCCCCGGCCGTCCGCGTTCTGACCAAGGCCATCGGCAAGAAGCTGGGCAAGGAAAAGGGCAACAGCAAGTACCTCTACGAACTGTTCCCCTACGGTCCTGCCAAGCAGGCCTGCAAGTACGCCGGTCTGCCGAAGCCGACCGGCTGCGTCTGAGCACATGAGCTGATCGTGGGGGAGCCCGTCTCCCCCACGCTTCATATCACTGTAGTTTGATGAGGAGAGTGTAGCGTGTCCCTGGTTACGACCCTGTACGTCGGACTGTTCTACGCGGCGACTGTGATCCTGGTTGTCGGCGTAGTCATGCGTATCGTGAAATACGCCAAGACCCCCGCTCCCCTGAAGATTCCCACCATGCCGGCCCCGAGAACCGAAGCCGGTGTGGCCCTGCGCCTGTTCCGTGAAGTGGCCTTTTTCGAGAGCCTGTTCCGGTCCAACAAGTGGACCTGGGTACTCGGCTACCTTTTCCATTTCGGCATGCTGCTGGTGTTGCTGCGCCACCTGCGCTATTTCACCGAACCGGTGTGGTTCTGGGTCAACTGGATCCAGCCCTTTGGCAAGTACGCCGCCTTTGCCATGCTCGCCGGCCTGCTCGGCCTGTGGGCCCGACGGTTTTTCGTGGCCCGCGTACGCTACATCTCCACGCCCTCGGACCACCTGATGCTGGCCCTGCTGGTCGGCATTGCGCTCAGTGGCCTGGGCATGGACTTCGTCGCCCATACCGACATCGTCGCGGTCAAGTCCTTTTTCCTTGGCCTGCTGCACTTCTCGCCCCAGCCGCTGCCCGCCGACCCCTTCCTGCTGGTGCACCTGGCCCTGGTCGCGACCCTGATGATTATTTTCCCGATCAGCAAACTGCTGCATGCGCCGGGCGTGTTCTTCAGCCCGACCCGCAACCAGGTCGACGACTCGCGCGAGAAGCGTCACCTCGCCCCCTGGGCGAAGGAACTGGAAGCCGGCGAAGGCTGACAACGGACCGGAGGAACTGAAGCGTGGCTGATTTCGAAGTACCCGAACTCAAGGAATACACCATCGTTCCGGAACCCCGGGACGGGGTGATGGCGCACTCCTCGCCCTTCGTCGCGGCCGAGAAGTTCCAGGAACCGCTGGGCTTCCCCGGCAGCCTGGTGGACAACTGGAAGGAAGTCGCCATCGACAAGATGGGCGAACTGCTGGGCAAGTACCGCTCGCTGCAGGTCTTCCTCGACATCTGCGTGCACTGTGGCGCCTGCACCGACAAGTGCCACTACTTTCTCGGCACCAGCGACGCCAAGAACATGCCGGTGGCGCGCCAGGAACTGCTGCGCAAGGTCTACCGCCGCTACTTCACCTTTGCCGGCAAGTACTTCCCGAAACTGGTCGGCGCCGTCGACCTGACGAAGGAGGTGCTCGACGACTGGTACAGCTACTTCCACCAGTGCTCCCAGTGCCGCCGCTGTTCGGTCTTCTGCCCCTACGGCATCGACACCGCCGAGATCTCCATGGCCGCGCGCGAAATCCTGGATTCCGTGGGCATGGGCCAGAAGTACTGCAACGAGATCATTGGCAAGGTGTTCGTCGTCGGCAACAACCTCGGCCTGCCGGAACCGGCGCTGGCCGACACCCTCGAGGGTCTCGAGGAGGACATCGAGGACGATACCGGTGTCAAGGTACGCCTGCCGCTGGACGAGAAAGGGGCCGAAATCCTGCTGGTCACCCCTTCCGCCGACTTCTTCGCCGAACCGCACGTGGACGGCCTCATGGGCTATGCCAAGGTATTCCACGAGGCCGGCGTCTCCTGGACGCTTAGCTCCTACGCCAGCGAGGCCGCCAACTTCGGCATGTTCATCGGCAGCTACGAGAACATGCGCAAGCTGTCGCTGCGCATCCGCAAGGCGGCCCTCGATCTGGGCGTCAAGCGCATCGTCTTCGGTGAATGCGGACACGCCTGGCGCGTGGCCTACAGCTTCCTGAACACCCTCGCCGGCCCCTTCGACTTCCTCGATCCCAACTACCCGGTGCCGCAGCACATCTGCGAGTTCACCTACAACCTGATCCAGGAAGGCAAGCTGCGCTTCAACAAGGAAGAAAACGATCACATGAAGATCACCTTCCATGATTCCTGCAACGTGGCGCGCGCATCCGGCATGGGCGGCATCGAGGGCGGACAGTTCACCATCCCGCGCGAGGTCATCAAGGCCGCCTGCAATTACTACTACGACATGGAGCAGGACACCACCCACGATGCAACCTTCTGTTGCGGTGGCGGTGGCGGACTGCTCACCGACGACCTGATGGAACTGCGGGTCAAGGGCGCACAGCCGCGCATGCAGGCACTCAGGCACGCGACCGAGGAACACGGAATCACCAACCTGGCGGCGATCTGCGCCATCTGCAAGAGCCAGTTCGCCAAGGTGCTGCCCTACTACGGTTTCACCATGGACCAGATCGTCAGCGTGCACCAGCTGGTCAGCAACGCCCTGGTCCTGAAGGGTTCCGAGCAGGAAGCCGAACTCGACGGCACGGCCGGATCCGAATAATTTTCAGTAATTAATGAATCACCAGCCGGGATTCATCACACAGGAGAACAGGCATGGCTACTTCTCGCGATGATACGAAATTGACCTTTCGCAGGTTCGAAGACGGCAAGAACAAATGGGACAGCTGGGCGGACGATATCTTCGTCGGCGACCGTTCCCACAAGTGCCCGACCTACGTTCACCGCACTCCGCCGTGCCAGGGCAGCTGCCCCTCGGGCGAGGACATCCGTGGCTGGCTGGACATCATCCGCGGTATCGAACAGCCGCCGGAAGGCGTCAGCAAGCAGGAATATGCCTTCCGCCGTTCCACCGATGCCAACCCCTTCCCGGCCATGATGGGTCGCGTCTGTCCGGCACCCTGCCAGGACGGCTGCAACCGCAACGAGGTCGAGGATTTCGTCGGCATCAACGCCGTCGAGCAGTACATCGGCGACGAGGCCTACAAGGGCGGCTTCAAGTTCGACAACAGCGCCGAACTGAACGGCAAGAAGGTCGCCATCGTCGGTGGCGGCCCCGCCGGCATGTCGGCCGCCTACCACCTGCGCCGTCGCGGCATCGCCTCCACCATCTTCGACGACCACGAGGAACTGGGCGGCATGATGCGTTACGGCATTCCCGGCTACCGTATTCCGCGCGAGGAACTGGACCACGAATGCAACCGCATCCTGGCGATGGGCGGCGTGGAGTTCAAGGCCAACACCCGCGTCGGTCGTGACGTTTCCGTGGAACAGCTGGAGAAGGACTACGACGCCATCCTGTGGGCGCTGGGCTGCAAGATCGGCCGCGGCCTGCCCGTGGAAGGCTGGGACGAAACCCCCAATTGCGTGTCCGCCGTCAAGTTCCTCGAGGAATTCAACAAGGGCGACATGAAGTACACCGCCAGCAAGATCGTGTGCGTGGGTGGTGGCGACACCTCCATCGACGTGGTGTCGGTGTCGCGCCGTATCGGCACCATCAAGAACTACAACGAGAAGCCGGAAGACGTCGTCAACGGCAAGATCAAGCACGGCGACATCGATCCTTCCGAGCGTATTCCGTGCGAGAACGTCACCCTGACCGCGCTGTTCCCGCGCGACCAGATGACGGCTGCCGAGCACGAGGTCAACGACGCCATCCGCGAGGGCGTCACCCTGCTCAACGAGGTGATGCCGGTCGAGATCATCCGCGACGACTCCGGTCGCGCCACCGCCCTCAAGCTGGTCGACTGCAAGTGGGAAGGCAACGGCCCGGTCGCCGTCGAAGGCGGCAAGGAGCACATCGTCGAAGCCGACCTGATCGTGTCCGCCATCGGCCAGAGTGGTGACCTGAGCGGCCTCGAGGACCTGGCCAACGATCGCAACCTGATGGACGCCGACCAGTTCTACCAGGTGCCGGGCAAGCCCGGGCATTTCGTCGCCGGCGACATCGTGCGTCCGCACCTGCTGACCACCGCCATCGGCCAGGCTTCCATCGCTGCCGAGACCATCGACCACTACCTCAAGCACGAGGAGCTGCACAAGCGTCCCAAGGTCGACAAGCACCATTTCAACCTGCTGGACAAGCTCAAGGAAGTCGGCCTGGCGCCCAAGCCCTATACCGAGGGTGAGACGCGCGGCACCAGTGAGGCGGATTTCGCCATCCACAACTTCGAGGACCGTTCCAAGAACGAGATCATTACCGCCGAGAAGCTGTTCCTGGGCCACTTCGAATACACGCCCCGCATCGAGCGCGAGGAAGACGTGCCCGATGCAGAGCACGTGCTGAATCATTTCGAGGAGCGTACCAAGGGCTACAACGACGAGCAGGCCGAGGCCGAGGCGAACCGCTGCATGAGCTGCGGCATGTGCTTCGAATGCGACAACTGCGTAATCTACTGTCCCCAGGACGCGGTCTACCGCGTCAAGAAGGACGAGCGCACCCTGGGCCGCTATGTCGCCACGGACTACAGCCGCTGCGTCGGTTGCCATATCTGCGCCGATGTCTGCCCGACCGGCTACATCGACATGGCCCTCGGAGAGTAAGTCATGCTCAGTCGCCTCTTCAGCGTCCTGCTGACCGCCCTGCTGGCGCTGCCGGCAGTGGCGTTCAGCGATGACGACGGTGATCGGGAGGAAGCGGAACGGCTGCCTTTCTCGGATCTCAGTTTTCCCGAGCCCCAACGGCATTTCAGCGCTACCCAGAAGTGCGTGGAACCGGTGGAGGTCATGCGCCACAACCACATGAACTTCCTCAAGCACCAGCGCGATGCGACCATGCACGAGGGCATACGTACACGCCGCTACTCGATCGAGGAGTGCATCAACTGCCATGCCGTAAAGGATGAAGCAGGCGAGTACATCCCCGTGAACGCACCGGACCAGTTCTGCTCCAGCTGTCACGAGTATGCCTCGGTGCACCTCGACTGTTTCCAGTGCCACAACACCAAACCGGTACGGCCGTCGATGTTGCAGCCGCAGCAGTCCGGTACCGATCCTCACCGCCACGATGCGAGCGACGA
>DROT01000254.1 GCA_011321775.1 Gammaproteobacteria bacterium
CGGCACATCGACAGGTATTGCGCCGAACAGGGCATTGAACCCCGGGTCGCGGTCAACACGAATTCCCTGAGCGTAATCATAGAGTTGATTCAATTCGGCTCACTCGCCACCGTGATTCCCGAAAGCATCGTTCGCACGCAATGCGGCCTGTATTCGATCGCCCTGACACCGGAAATGCCGCGCAAGGCCGTCAGCCTCATCTGCCGCAAGGGTGGATACAAGAACCCGGCCAGCGTCGCCTTCACCCAGTTGGCGGCGGACTGGGCCTCCCGAAGGCTCAAGGAGACCCCGCTGCGCAAACTGCGGCCCTGCCCGCTCTCGGAGGGCTACTACGAGGACGAGACATCGTAGACGACGGCGTCTTCCTCCCTCTTCTTCCAACACCCAGCGCCCGCCAACACCCCTGTTGTTTTGTGCTATATATAGCAAGGTTACTTTTCCAGGGGACGATGAAATGACCAAAGAAGAAATGACCGATCTCATCATCGCGTCAAAAAAGGCGAAGGGGCTGAAGTGGGAGGATATTGCGGGCGAGCTGGGCATGGGCGTGACCTGGGTGACCTCGGCGTGCCTGGGCATGAACAGCACCGACGAGGCGGTCGCGAAGAAACTGTGCAGGATTCTCGACCTCGATGACGACGTATGCGAGGCATTGCAGGCGTTTCCCCACAAGGCCTGGGACAAGATCGTTCCCCAGGATCCGGTCATCTACCGTTTCTACGAGATCATCGGCGTGTATGGCGACACGATAAAGGAAATCATCGCCGAGAAATTCGGTGATGGCATCATGAGCGCCATCGATTTTTCGATGGATATCGACAAGCAAAAGGATCCCAAGGGCGATCGTGTCGTTATCACCCTGAATGGCAAGTTCCTGCGCTACACCTCCTGGTGATCTTCGTTCGCGGAAGGGTCGCCACCCCGGGAAGCGTTTCCAATGACACACTGCGATGCCTGCCGTTGAAGACGCGCTGATCCATTTTTTCGAACTGGCGGCGCAAAAAGAACCGGCTCTGATGACATCCATCCAGCAGGAGCGACGGTTCTCCGTGGCGGCCGAACGATGGTGTTTCACCCTGCAGGACCTGTTCACGTTTCTCCAGCATCGTGACGAGGTCTTCAATCGCATAGATTACAAGGAGTTCCGGCACGCGCTGTTTGGCAGCCCCATAAACCGGGCCACCCGCGCCCTCGGCGCCGAAGTCATCATTGCCGACAACCGGAACAACGTGGACAAGTCCACCTACGCTCTGGTCTGGACCGACGCCTGAGACGGGAGCATGCAGAATCCTGCCAACCAGCACCCTGTGCGGCACTGCAGCCAATGAGGATCCTGTTCGTCGGTGATGTCATGGGAAGTGCGGGCCGCGCGGCGCTGGAAACCTATCTTCCGCAGCTGAAGACGGAGTTGCGGGCCGATATTGCCATCGTCAATGGCGAGAATGCTGCAAACGGCCGCGGCATAACCGAAGACATCTGCAGGCAATTCTATGCCTGGGGTGTCGACTGTATCACCACGGGCAATCATGTCTGGGACTGCGGTGATATCAGGAGTTACATCGCACGCGACCCGAGACTGCTCCGCCCTGCCAACTATCCCCGCGGCACGCCCGGAAAGTGCCTCTACATCCATCGGTTCCCGGATGGCCGAAGAATCGCCGTCATCAATCTCCTGGCCCGTCTGTTCATGGACCCGCTCGACGACCCTTTCCGGGCGATGGAGTCCTTGTTGGCCGAACATTGCCTTGAAGAAGATTTTGACGCGATATTCGTCGATTTTCACGGCGAAGCGACCAGTGAGAAGATGGCATTTGCCCATTGCTTCGACGGCCGGGTGTCCGCGGTGGTCGGGACGCACACCCATGTACCGACGGCCGACGCGCATGTCCTTCCCGGGGGCACCGCCTACATGAGCGATGCCGGCATGACCGGGGACTACGACAGTGTCATCGGGATGCGCAAGGACCTGTCGATACAGCGCTTCGTCAACAGTAGTTCGGGGGATACCTTTGTCCCGGCCACGGGCAACACGACGCTCTGCGGAGCGCTGGTCGTGAGCGATGACGAGTCTGGGCACGCGACGGCCATCCAGCCGGTGCGCATCGGCAATACCTTGCCCCCGGCGCTTCCCGACATCTAGCTGTGCAGGCGCCCCGGATCCGTCAAACGACCGGCTGCCCGGTCTTTCCGCCGCTGCGCGGAATATGGCGGCGCAAATCCTCGCCGATCGCGAACAGGCAGGGGATCAGGTACAGCACGTAGAGGGTCGAGCTCAGCATCCCGCCCACGCTGGGAACCGCGATCGGCTTGGCGATATCCATGCCCGCACCGGCGAACACCATGATCGGGATCAGACCCAGCACCGTCGTCGCCACGGTCATCAGCTTGGGGCGCAGCCTCGCAACCGAACCCTCCACCACGGCATCCATGTAGGATGCGCCCCCGGCCCTGTTGGCCAGCGCGTCGCGGATGAACTCGATCATGATGATACCCGTCTGGATCGCCACCGCGAGCACGGCGACGTAACCTATGACAACCGCCGTCGTCATGGGATATCCCAGCGCCCATTGCAGCGCAACGCCACCCGTAAGCGCAAAGGGTGTCGACAACAGTACCAGGGAACTCTCGGCAACCGATCTGAACGCCATCAGCAGCAAGGCGAACATGATGACCAGGGTCACGGGCACGATCCACAAGAGTTTATGGCGCGCTTCCTCGGCGTATCGATAGGTTCCCGTCCATTCCAGCGAATAACCCGCCGGCAGCTGAAGGTGTTCGGCCAGATACCGTTTTGCGCTGTTCACATAGTCGACAGGCGTGACATCCCGAACATCGATGTACACGTACCCGGCCAGCAGGCCATTGTCGTTTCGTATCATTTCCGGCATCTTCCTGACGGCGACGGTGGCAATGGAACTGAGAGGGACTGTTCGACCATCGAGGGTCATGACCGGGTTGTTACGGACCTTGTCCAGTGTATCGATGTATTCGGGTGAGTACTGTATGCTCAGGGGCACGAAGCTGTTGTCGTCCTGCCTCATGTTGACCACGTTCTCGCCACCTATTCCGTAACGGATAGTCAGCATCGCCTCGTCGACCATGACGCCTTGCCGGGCGAGTTTCTCCAGGTCGTTGTGCACGTCGACGTAGTAGCCCGCCGATATCCGTTCCGCTATGACCGTGGCGGTGCCGGGCAGCGCCCCCAGCAGCGCCTCGATCTGGCCCGATATCTCCTCGATCGTGAAAATATCCGGCCCCTTGACCTTGATCCCGACCGGCGTCTGGATCCCTGTATCCTGCATGATGACCCGCGCCGCGATCGGCTGCGTCCAGCTGTTGACGTAGCCCACGATCCGCAGAGCCTCATCCATCTCGGCGATCAGCTTCTTCTTCGTCACGCCCGGCCGCCATTGCGACTCGGGCTTGAGCAGCACGGTCGTCTCGATCATGGTCAATGGCGCAGGATCGGTCGAGGTATCGGCCCGACCCAGCTTGCCGAATACCCGGCTGACCTCCGGAAATTCCTTCAGTTTCCTGTCCATCTGCTGCAATATCCAGCCGGCCTCCCGTGTTGGCAGGCCGGGCAGCGTCGTCGGCATGTAGAGTATCGACCCCTCTTCCATTTCCGGCATATAGTCGCGCTGGAACCCGCTCATCACGACGACAGCGACGGCCAGGAACAGGACGTTCACGGCAAGAAACGAGTAGCGATGCCGGATTGCCGCCCTGAGCGAACGTCGATACAGCCGCGTGAAACGGTTTTCCCCGGCAGTGCGCTGCAGCGGGGTCTTGCTTCCGAACACCCAGATCACGACGACCGGCAGGAAGAACAGTGTCAACAGGGTGGAGAATCCCATCGCGAAGGTCTTGCTGTAGGCCAGCGGATCGAACAGGCGCCCCTCCCGGTCACCAAGAAAAAAGACCGGCAGGAACGAGGCCAGGATGATCAGCAGGGAAAACAGCAGGGGGCGCGTCATCCTGGCCGTGGCCTGTATTATGGCCTCGGTTCTCTCCGCTCTCCCCAACGGGCCACGCCGGGCGAGCTCCGCGGTACAGTTCTCGACAATCACGATCGTCGCGTCGGCCATCTCCCCGATGGCAATGGCCAGGCCGGCGAGTGACAGCAGGTTGATCGTCTGACCGAACGCGGCGAGCGGCAGCACGGTAAACAGGCAGCCGAGCAGAATGACCGAGACCGGTGCAATGGCCGAGCGGCCATTGCGCAGCGCCACCACGATGACGACCATGACCACCAGCAGCTCCCAGGCCAGTGCGGTGCTGAAATTCC
>DROT01000255.1 GCA_011321775.1 Gammaproteobacteria bacterium
ACTGTTCGTAGCCCTGCTGTTCCAGCAGCTGCAGCCCCTGCTGCTGCATCGCCCATTTCTGTTCGTCGTCGGGCAGGGGCGGAGGCCGGGCGTGGAACAGGGTATTGGGTTCCAGGGTGAGCTGGTACCAGGACAGGTGCTCGGGCTGCAGTTCCAGCGCGGCGCGCAGTTCGGCGAGCGCGGCGCTGACGTCCTGTTGCGGCAGGCCGAACATCAGGTCGAGGTTGAGGTTGTCGAAACCCGCGCGGCGTGCCGCCGCGACCGCCCGACGGGCCTCGGCGGCGTCGTGGATACGGCCCAGGGCGCGCAGGCGCGCATCGTCGAGGCTCTGGATACCGATCGAAAGCCGGTTGACGCCGGCTTCGCGGTACGCGGCGAAGCGCCCCTGTTCCGCCGTTCCCGGGTTGGCCTCCAGGGTGATCTCGGCGTCCGGTCGCAGCGGCAGGCGGGCACGGATACCCGCCAGCAGCCGCTCGATGGCCGCGGCCGTGAACAGGCTCGGGGTGCCGCCGCCGAGGAACACCGAGTGCACGGTACGGCCCCAGACGGACGGCAGTTCCTGTTCCAGGTCGGCGAGCAGCGCGTCGACGTAGGCCTGCTCCGGCAGGTCGTCGCGCAGCGGGTGGGAGTTGAAGTCACAGTAGGGGCACTTGCGCACGCACCAGGGGAAGTGGACGTAGAGCGAGAGCGGTGGCGGTGCCTCGAACGCGAACACGGGGGCGGGCGTCAGGCGCCCCGTCGCAGGCTGTCGACCAGCTGTTGCAGCGCCTGGCCGCGGTGGCTGAGGCGGTTCTTCACCTGCGGCTCCAGCTGGGCGGAGCTGCATCGCTGTTCGGGCACGTAGAACACCGGGTCATAGCCGAAGCCGTTGTCGCCGCGCGGCTGGTGCAGGATGCGCCCCTCCCAGGTGCCCTGGAAGATCTGCGGCGTGGGATCTCCGGGATGGCGCAGGTACACCATCAGGCACTGGAAACGCGCGCTGCGCTGTTCCTCGGCGACGTCCTCCAGCGCCTGCAACAGCTTCTCCAGGTTGTCGCGGTCGCTGGCACCGGGGCCGGCGTAGCGTGCCGAGTAGATGCCGGGCGCGCCCTGCAGGGCGTCGACCTCCAGGCCGGAGTCGTCGGCGATGGCCGGCAGTCCGGTATGCTCGGCGGCGTTGCGCGCCTTGAGGATGGCGTTCTCCACGAAGGTGAGACCGGTCTCCTCGATTTCCGGTACCGCGAACTCCGACTGCGGCAGGACGCGGATTTCACTGTCCTGCAGCATCTGGTTGAACTCGCGGACCTTGCCCGGGTTGTTGCTGGCCAGCACAATGCGTCTGTTCATGGTGGCGTTACCCTGCCAGGACCTTCTTCTGCTGTTCGCACAGCTCGGTGATGCCCCCCTTTGCCAGTGTCAGCATCTGCTGCATCTCCTGTTCGCTGAAGGGGTGGCCCTCGGCGGTGCCCTGCACCTCGATGAAATAGCCGCCGTCGGTCATCACCACGTTCATGTCGGTCTCGGCGTTGGAGTCCTCGGCGTAGTCGAGATCGAGCACCGGTGTGCCCTGGTAGATGCCGACCGACACCGAGGCGACCGCGCCGGACAGCGGGCTTTCCTTCAGTGTCCCGTCGTCGATCAGCTTTTGCACGGCGTCGGCGAGCGCCACGTAACCGCCGGTGATGCTGGCGGTGCGGGTACCGCCGTCGGCCTGGATCACATCGCAGTCGATGGTGATGGTACGCTCGCCGAGCTTGCGCATGTCGACCACGGCCCGCAGCGAGCGGCCGATGAGGCGCTGGATCTCCATGGTGCGCCCGCCCTGTTTGCCGCGAGCCGCCTCGCGTCCCATGCGCGAGCCGGTCGAACGCGGCAGCATGCCGTACTCGGCGGTCACCCAGCCCTGTCCCTGGCCGCGCAGGAAGGGCGGTACCCGCTCCTCCACACTGGCGTTGCACAGCACCCGGGTGTGGCCGAACTCGATCAGCACCGAGCCCTCGGCGTGCATGGTGTAGTGGCGGGTCATGGTGATGCGGCGCATCTCGTCCGGCGCGCGTTTGCTGGGTCGCATGGGTATCCCCCGGGGCAGGAAAAGGGGCGCCATTATAGCGGCTGGCGGCCGCAGGAGGGCTATTTCTTCATTTCGCCGGCGTATTCGAGGATGGCGCGGTGGATTTCGTCGATGGCCTGCTTGAGGGGGTCGTCGGTCGCGTTGTCCGCACCGGGGTTCTCGGGCGCGGTGGCGGGGGCGGGCGAGGGGCCGGGCGCGCTCTCGCCGGCCTCCAGCCAGCGCAGGCCGACCAGGCTGATGTTGTCACTGTGCGGGTAGCTGGCGGCTTCGGCCTCCCCGGCCAGCCGTTCCAGCGCCTGTTCCAGGTCACCGCTGGCGGGGAAGCCGGTCAAGCGCTCTTCGGGCAGCGCGGACCACAGGCCGTCGGAGCACAGCAGCAGGGTGTCGCCAGCCTGCAGCACGGCCTGGTCGAAGCTGATTTCAGGCAGTCGCAGGCGTCCGCCGAGGCAGCGGCTGACGCTGTTGCGCAGCGGGTGGTGGCGCAGTTCGTGCTCGCCGATGGCGCCGCGCTGCAGCAGTTCCTCCACCGGCGTGTGGTCGCGGGTACGTGCTACCAGGCGTCCCTCGCGCAGCAGGTACAGACGGCTGTCGCCCACGTGCGCCCACCAGGCGCGGTTGCCCGCGACCAGGCACACGACGCAGGTGGTGCGCGGCTCCAGGCGCGGGCCGATTCTGCGCGCGGCGTCGACCACGTCCAGGTGGGCGTTCTCCAGCGCCGTGCGCAGAAAGGCGGGCGGATCGTCGATGGCGTCGCGCCGACGTAGGAAACTGTCGGCGAGGCTGTCGATGGCCGTCTGTGCCGCCAGGTCGCCGCGTGCGTGACCGCCCATGCCGTCGGCGACGGCGAGCAGCAGGCGATCGCGTTTTCGCAGCACCAGGCAGCGGTCCTGGTTGCTGGCGCGGTTGCCGAGGCGGTTGGTGAAGGCGGTCAGCGTCTTCATGTTCAGCCCCGTCCCAGCAGCGCGTTCGCCAGCCGGCCGAAGGCGGACTGCGGCTGTTCCGGTTCCGGTACCGTATCCGCCGTCAGCGCATCGCGGAATTCCGACACCTTCTGCGGGCGCAGCAGCGGATCGACCTCCATGGCCCAGTCGATGGCGCGCAGCAGGTTGTCGGAATAGCGGCCGCGGAAGGCGAACTGCGCCGGCTTGAGGCGGTCGCGGTCGTGGCGCTTGCGGGCGTTGAGCGGCGGCCTGCCCTCGATGCAGGCGCGCATGGTGGCGCCGATGGCGTAGAGGTCGGTCCAGGGGCCGACGTAGCCGCGACTGTCGTACTGCTCGATGGGCGAGAAGCCGGGACTGATGACCTGCCCTGGCTGTTCCTGGCGGCTCTGGGGAAAACCGTGCACGGCACCGAAGTCCAGCAGCAGCGGCTGGCCGCCGCGCTGGATGTGGATGTTGCCCGGCTTGATGTCCAGGTGCAGCAGGTCGTTGGCGTGGATCAGCTCCAGTCCGTCCAGCAGCGGCGGGAACACGGTGCGCAGGAAGGTCTCGCTGAGGCCGCCGCGCCGCGCCTGCAGGTAGTGCTGCAGGTTCTCGCCCTCCTGGTATTCCATCACCATGTAGACGGTGCCGTTGGCCTGGAAGAAGTTGAACACGTCGACGATGTTGGTGTGTTTCAGCGTCGCCAGGGTGCTGGCTTCCTGGAAGAACAGCTTGCGGCCGCGGTTGAAGCGCCGTTCGGTGGCCTCGCTGCGGGCGCACACCTGGCCGTTGCGGTCGCGCCTGGCGAGCTTGTTGGGGATGTATTCCTTGATCACCACGCGCCGGTCGTTGTTGATCTGGCGCGCGCGATAGACCACGCTGAAGCCGCCGCCGCCGAGCGTCTTTTCCAGTTCGTAACCATCGAGGCGGGTGCCGGGTTTCAGACTGTCTAGCTTTTTGCGCATGATCCTCTAGACTATCGGCCTGCGTCGCTGCCGTCAGGCGGCTGAATTCTTCCAGAAAAACAGGTTGTTGCGATATGAGTATAGCGGCAGAGCGGGGGCGGGGCTTGAGATGATCCGCAGCATGACCGCCTTCGCCCGCGTCAGCGGCGAAATCCCCGAGGCCGAACTCACCTGGGAACTGCGCTCCGTCAACCACCGCTACCTGGAGACCTTCGTGCGCCTGCCGGAGGAGTTGCGGGGCCTGGAGCCGCAGGTGCGCGAGCGCGTCAACGCGCGCCTGGGGCGCGGCAAGGTCGAGTGTGTCCTGCGCTGCCGCTGGTCTTCACAGCTGGTCAATGCCATCGAGGTCGACGACGAACGGCTCGAGGCACTGCTGGGCGCCTGCCGTACCGTGGAGACACGCTCCGCCGAGGCCCGGTCCCCGGGGGTGGTGGAACTGCTGCGCTGGCCCGGGGTGGTGCGCGAGCCGGAACCCGATACCGCACCCGTTCAGGCCCTTGCGCTGTCGCTGCTGGACCAGGCACTGGACCAGCTGGTGGCCACGCGCGAGCGCGAGGGGCAGCAGATACGCGAACTGCTGCTGGCGCGCCTCGACGGCGTCGAGGCCCAGGTCGAACGGGCGCGCCGGCGGCTGCCGGAGATCCGTGACCGGATCCGCCAGAAACTGGAGGCGCGTCTGGCCGAGCTGCAGGCCGACGTCGACCGCGACCGGCTGGAGCAGGAGCTGGTGTTCCTGGCGCAGAAGATGGACGTCGACGAGGAGCTGGACCGCCTCAGCGGCCATGTCGCCGAGACCCGGCGGGTACTGGAGCGCGACGAGCCGGTGGGCCGGCGTCTGGACTTCCTGATGCAGGAGTTCAACCGCGAGGCCAACACCCTGGGCTCCAAGTCCGCCGACGGCGAGACCACGGCCATCGCGGTGGAGCTGAAGGTGCTCATCGAGCAGATGCGCGAACAGGTACAGAACGTCGAATGAGAAGCCGGGCAGCCGCGCAGGCCGGGCTGCGCGTTGATGGCATGCCGTTCGGGTATTCGCCGGATCGGCGGCAAATAGAGGATGATCGATGCCGTTAGGAACACTTTATGTCATTTCAGCGCCCTCCGGGGCGGGCAAGACCAGCCTGGTGAAGGCCTTGCTGGAGCGTCTGCCGGGGATCAGCGTGTCGGTCTCCTGCACCACCCGGGCACCGCGACCCGGGGAGCAGGACGGAGTCGACTATCATTTTATAGACAGGGCCGAGTTCGAGCGCCTGGTGGCGGCCGGCGAGTTCCTGGAGCACGCGCGCGTGTTCGACAACTACTACGGCACCCGCCGGGCCACGGTGGAGGCGCGCCTCCAGGCGGACGAGGACGTCATCCTGGAGATCGACTGGCAGGGCGCGCGCCAGGTGTGCAAGGCCTTTCCCGAGGCGGTGCGGGTGTTCATCCTGCCGCCCAGCCGCGAGGCCCTGCGCCAGCGCCTGGAGGGTCGCGGCCAGGACAGCGAGGAAGTGATCGCGCGGCGCATGGCCGACGCGGTCAGCGAGATGCGCCACTACGACGAATACGACTACCTGGTATTCAACGACGACTTCGATACCGCGGTGACCGAACTCGAGGCGCTGTTCCGCGCGCGCCGGCTGCGCAGCGAGGCCCAGCGTGAGCGACACGCGGCGACGCTGGCGGCGCTGCTGGAAGACGCCGGATGATTCCGGTACACTTGCGCGCCCGACGAATGCAACGCTAACGGATCCGATATGGCACGTGTCACCGTAGAAGACTGTCTCGACAAGGTCGACAACCGCTTCCAGCTGGTACTGGTCGCCGCCAAGCGCGCGCGCCAGCTCGCCAAGGGCGCCGAGCCCTTCGTCGAATGGGAGAACGACAAGCCCACCGTGGTGGCGCTGCGCGAGATCGAGGAAGACTTCGTGACGCCGAAGATCCTGGACGAAAAGCCGCTCGAGGAAGCCGAGGCCGAAGCCGCCGCGGCCATGGAAGAGCTGGCCGCCGCGACCGCGGCCGCCGCCGGGGAAGAGGCCGCCACCAAGACCGTGGGAATCGGCGAAGAAGACGAACTGCGCGAGACCGGCCCCGGGCCGGAGCAGCCGAGCGGCGACTGAGCCGTAGCGGCAAAAGGGCAGGTCCACGGGGGCCGTTTCAGCCAGCCTGAAACGGCCCCTTTCGTTGTGGCGCGGAAAACATGCGGCGCGGTGGCTTTTCGCCTATGATCTGGATGTTGCATCCGGCGAAACATACCCTCATTGCATGGCTAACCCGGCGATAGCTCAGAAACCGGCGGAATCGCGCTTTCTCATCAGCGACCTGTGCGAGTTGCTGGAATCGTACCTGACGCCCGAGCAGGTGCGCGAGGTCTACCGTGCCTACCTGTTCGGCGCCGAGGCCCACGAGGGCCAGATCCGCATCTCCGGCGAGCCCTACATCTACCACCCCATCGAGGTGGCGCACATCCTCGCCGAGATGCACATGGATGCCGAGAGCATCATCGCCGGCATCCTGCACGACGTCATCGAGGACACCGGCACCCCCAAGGAGGTGGTGACCGCCGAGTTCAGCGAGGAAGTCGCCGAACTGGTCGACGGCGTCAGCAAGCTCACCCAGATCAAGTTCGAGAGCCAGGCCGAGGCGCACGCCGAGAACTTCCGCAAGATGATGCTGGCCATGGTGCGCGATATCCGCGTCATCCTGGTGAAGCTCGCCGACCGGCTGCACAACATGCGCACCCTGGGTGTCATGCGCGCCGACAAGCGCCGCCGCATCGCCCGCGAGACGCTGGACATCTACGCCCCCATCGCCGCCCGCCTGGGCATGAACCAGGTGCGCCTGGAACTGGAGGACCTGGGCTTTGCCGCCCTCTACCCGATGCGCTACCGGGTGCTGGCCGAGGCGGTGCGCAGGGCGCGCGGCAACCGCAAGGAGATCCTCAACAAGATCGAGTCGGCAATCCGCAAGCGACTGGACGACGAGCACATCGAGTGCCGTCTCATGAGTCGCGAGAAGCACCTCTACAGCCTCTACAAGAAGATCCGCGATCGCGCCGGTTCCTTCAACGAAGTGTTCGACGTCTATGCCTTTCGCATCATCGTCGAGGACGTCGACAGCTGTTACCGCGTACTCGGCATGATGCACAACCTCTACAAGCCGGTGCCGGGTCGTTTCAAGGACTACATCGCCATCCCCAAGGCCAACGGCTACCAGTCGTTGCACACGGTGCTGTTCGGTCCCTACGGTGTGCCCATCGAAGTGCAGATCCGTACCGAGGACATGAACCGCGTCGCCGAGTCGGGCATCGCCGCCCACTGGCTCTACAAGAGCAGCGAAAAGGGCGGCGGCAACAATGCCCAGACCCGCGCGCGCGAATGGCTGCGCGAGCTGCTGGAGATGCAGCGCAACGCCGGCAACTCGCTGGAGTTCCTGGAGAACGTCAAGATCGACCTGTTCCCGGACGAGGTCTACGTGTTCACGCCGGCGGGCGAGATCATGGAACTGCCGCGCGGCGCCACCGCGGTGGACTTCGCCTACGCGGTGCATACCGACGTCGGCAATACCTGTATCGCCGCCAAGATCAACCGCCGCCTGGCACCGCTGCGCACACCGCTGCTCAACGGGCAGTCGGTGGAGATCATCACCGCCACCGGTGCCCATCCAAATCCCGCCTGGCTCAACTTCGTCACCACCGCCAAGGCGCGTTCCAACATCCGCCACTACCTGAAGAACCTGCAGCACGACGAGGCCACGGAACTGGGACAGCGCATGCTGGACAAGGCGCTGCACAACCTCGACAGCGCCCTCGGGGAGATTCCGGAGTCGGAGATCGAGCGCGTCATCCGGGAGTGCGGATTCAGGGACCGCGACAGCCTCTATGCCGACATCGGGCTGGGCAACCGCATGGCGATGCTGGTGGCGCGCCGCCTGGTGCCCATGGACGAGGAGGAGGAACGCAGGGCGCGTGAGAGCGGGCACAGCAAACCCCTGGCCATACGGGGCACCGAGGGCATGGTGGTCCACTTCGCGCGCTGCTGCCGGCCCATCCCCGGCGATGCCATCGTCGGCTTCATCAGCGCCGGACGCGGCCTGGTGATCCATACCGAGACCTGCAAGAACCTCGGCGACTACCGCAGCCGCCCGGACAAGTGGATCGACGTGGAGTGGCAGCCGGACATCGAGGGCGAGTTTCCCTGCGAGGTGCGCGTCGACGTCACCAACCAGAAAGGCGTGCTGGCGACCATCGCCGCGGAAATCTCGGAGGCCGGTTCCAACATCGAGAACGTCTCCATCGAGGAACGCGACGGACTGGATACCACCATGACCTTCACCATCACGGTCCGGGACCGCCGCCACCTGGCGCGCGTGATGCGGCGTATCCGCAAGCTGCCGGCCGTCCTGTTCATCAGCAGAAGCAAGAACTGACACAGCCTGTTTTGGAGGAACAATGAAGCGCAAGGTCATACACACGGACAAGGCCCCGCAGGCCATCGGCACCTATTCGCAGGCGGTGCAGACCTGCAACACCGTGTACCTGTCGGGCCAGATCCCGCTGGTGCCGGAGACCATGGAGCTGGTGGAAGGCAACATGGAGGCGCAGATCCGACGGGTGTTCGACAACCTCGAAGCGGTGGCGCAGGCGGCCGGCGGCAGCCTCGCCGAGATCGCCAAGCTGAACATCTATCTCACCGACCTCGGTCACTTCCCGCTGGTCAACCAGGTGATGGCCGACTACTTCCGGGAACCCTACCCGGCGCGCGCCGCCGTCGGCGTGGCGGCGCTGCCCAAGGACGCGGCGGTGGAGATGGACGCCATCATGGTGCTCAACCACTGAGCGGAGTCGCGCAAGCGCAGGATCCCGGCGTGGACGCGCTGCCGGTCTCGGCCTTGCGCGGCGTGGGTCCGCGTTCGGCCGCCAAGCTGGCGGCCTTCGGCATCGAGACGGTACAGGACGTGCTGTTCCACCTGCCGCGGCGCTACGAGGACCGCACCCGGGTGACGCCGGTCGGCCGCCTGCGCGCCGGCGATCACGCCGTCATCGAGGTCGAGGTCGACCTGGCCGAGATCAAGTACGGCCGGCGGCGCAGCCTGCTGGTTCGCGTCAGCGACGGCAGCGGCGCCCTGCTGCTGCGCTTCTTCCACTTCAACCGCAACCAGCAGCAGGGCTTCGTGCGCGGCACGCGCCTGCGCGTCTACGGCGAGGTGCGGCGCGGGCCGGCGATGCTGGAGATGGTGCACCCCGAATACCAGCGGCTGGCCGAGGGCCAGGCGCTCCCCGTGGAGGAACGGCTGACGCCGGTGTACCCCACTTCGGAGGGCATTCACCAGCTGACCCTGCGCAAGCTCAGCGAACAGGCACTGCAGTTCCTCGACGGCGGGCGGCTGCCGGAGTGGCTGCCCGACGAGTTGCGCGCCGGCCTGGGGCTGGGTGATCTGCGCGATGCCCTGCACTACGTGCACCGGCCGCCGCCGCAGGCCGACCTCGCCGCCCTCGAGGCCGGCACCCACGAAAGCCAGCAGCGCCTCGCCTTCGAGGAACTGCTGGCGCACCACCTCAGCCTGCGGCGGGTGCGCGAACGCGCCCGGCGACTGCGGGCCGAGCGCCTGAACGACGACGGCGAACTGCTGGCGCGCTTCATCGACGCGCTGCCGTTCCGGCTGACCGCCGCCCAGCAGCGCGTCATTGATGAAGTGGGGCGCGACCTGTCGCAGTCACATCCCATGATGCGCCTGGTCCAGGGCGACGTCGGTTCGGGCAAGACCGTAGTGGCCGCCGCCGCCGCCGTGCAGGCGATCGCCGCCGGCTGCCAGGTGGCGGTCATGGCGCCGACCGAGCTGCTGGCCGAACAGCACTTCAGCAGTTTCGCCGACTGGTTCGGCGTCCTCGGCATCGAGGTCGGCTGGCTGTCCGGACGCGTCAAGGGCAAGGCGCGCCGCGACATGCTGGAGCGGCTCTCGGACGGAAAGGCGCGGCTGGTCATCGGCACACACGCCCTGTTCCAGGAAGAGGTGGCATTCGAACGCCTCGGGCTGGTCATCATCGACGAGCAGCACCGCTTCGGAGTGCACCAGCGCCTGGCGCTGCGCGACAAGGGGCGCAGCCGCCAGCGGGTGCCGCACCAGCTGATCATGACGGCGACGCCGATTCCCCGCACCCTGTCCATGGCGCTGTACGCCGACCTCGACAGTTCCGTCATCGACGAACTGCCGCCGGGACGCACGCCGGTGCAGACGGTGGCGATCCCCGACAGCCGCCGCGACCAGGTGATGCAGCGGGTGCGCGAGGCCTGCCGCGAAGGTCGCCAGGCCTACTGGGTCTGTACCCTGATCGAGGAATCCGAGAGCCTGCAGTGCCAGGCGGCCGAGGACACCGCCGCGCTGCTGGCCGAGGCCCTGCCGGGTCTGCGCGTGGGCCTGGTGCACGGGCGCCTCAAGGAGAACGAAAAGGCCGCCTGCATGCAGCGTTTCAAGGACGGCGGCATCGACCTGCTGGTGGCGACCACCGTCATCGAGGTCGGCGTCGACGTGCCCAACGCTTCGCTGATGATCATCGAGAACGCCGAACGCCTCGGCCTGGCGCAACTGCACCAGTTGCGCGGCCGGGTGGGGCGCGGCCGCGTGCAGAGCAGTTGTGTGCTCATGTACCGCGGGCCCCTGTCACCGATGGCGCGCCAGCGGCTCGCCGTACTGCGCGACAGCAACGACGGTTTCGAGATTGCGCGCAAGGACCTGGAACTGCGCGGTCCCGGCGAAGTCCTGGGGACCCGCCAGACCGGCATGCTGCAGTTCCGGATCGCCGACCTGGTGCGCGACCAGGGCCTGCTCGACCGGGTCGAACGGGCGGCGGCCTATCTCACCGACAACGCCCCGGACTGCATCCAGCCGGTGATCCGGCGCTGGCTCGGGCATGCGCCGCGCTACGGCGAGGTGTAGCGACCGGGAATCGACGTTCACTATTCCTGTGCGGGATGGCCGGGGTGATCACCGGAGCCGGTTCGCGCCAGCGCCTGCAGCGGGCTGCGCACAGCATTGCCGCCGCGCTTGAGTACATGGGTATAGATCTGGGTGGTCCTCACGTCCTTGTGCCCCATCAGCTCCTGTACCGTGCGGATATCGTAACCATCCTCCAGCAGATGGGTGGCGAAGGAATGGCGAAACGTGTGGCATGACCCGGGCTTGCCTATGTGAGCAGCAGAGATCGCGTTCTTCACGGCCCGCTGCACCGACGTCTCGTAGATATGGTGACGCCGTTCGCGACCGCTCACCGGATCGGTCGATCGCTGGTTCGCCGCAAACAGAAACTGCCACTGCAGGCTGCGTGCCTGAGCCGGGTACTTGCGCGCAAGCGCGAAGGGCATCTGGACTTCACCGTAGCCTTCCGCCACATCAAGCTCGTGCAGTCGGGCCACCCGCGTGATCGCCGATTCAAGGTCGGCCACCAGGCCCTCCGGCAAAACGGTGACGCGATCCTTGTTTCCTTTCCCCGAGCGAACCAGGATTACGCGCCGCTCAAAATCGATATCCTTGATCCGCAGGCGCAACGTCTCCATCAGGCGAAGGCCGCTGCCATACATGAGCGAACAGGCCAAGCGGTATGGCTGTTCGAGCAGGCCGAGAATGGCCGCGACTTCGTGACGTGTAAAGACGACCGGGATGCGGCGGCTGCGCTTGGCACGAACAACGTCTTCGATGCGCTCCAGTTCGATATCGAGCACCCTGCGATACAGGAACAGAATGGCATTCAGCGCCTGATTCTGCGTGGCTGCGGCGACCTTGCGATCCACGGCGAGCCAGCTGAGATAACGACTGATATCCCCGGCGTCCATGTCGCGAGGATGCCGGTAGCGATGGAATCGGATGAATCCCCGAATCCAGTAACAATAGGCGGACTCGGTCTTGCGGCTGTAATGCAGCGCACGAATGGTATGGCGTACCCGGTCCATGAGTCGTGTCTGGGCCATCAACCGCTCCCTGGTCAATGATACTGTTCGTATGTACAGTATTATTTAAGCGCCGCAGAACACTCCTGTCAAGTTCCAAGCGCGCGGTCGTTTTCCAACGGGGGCGATATCCGGCAGGAAACGGATTTTTCAATGTTTTCAAGCAACCTGGCGTGCCGTATTCCAGCATGATGAGACTCATATTATGCGGCGCGCAGTGCCTATCCAGGAATAAAGAATTTATCCGAGCGCATGCAGCTCAATTTGGTCATGTTGTAACAAGACCGGAAAAAGCGTAAAAAAGACAAGGGCCAACGAATATAAACAACGAGGGCACGGAATCGTGTTAGGCGGCGCCGACAGTCTAATCCGGCAGAATGCGTTGGTTACGCGGCGTGATCGCGCATTTTCATGTTATACGGCGTACGCCGTCCAATTGTAGTTATATGCCAAGTTGACACCACTATGACTGATAGAAAAAAAGAAGTACGGAAGGAAATCGAAAAGATTAAACGCTTCAACAAGCACTTGGTGGCGGGTATCGAGAAACTAGATAGCGACGAAAAACCATTTTGTAATTTCTGTGGAAAGACAGAGGAAGAAGTGGAAACACTTTTAGCGGGCGCAGATGCTTACATTTGCAATGAATGCGTCCTGATTACGTACAAGATAATCACTGAAAATATAGAACAATGATAATGGCATATAACCAATCGTCCCAACAGACGCGCGTACCGCGCGCAGTTGGACTCAAACGTTATGCCCCCATTGACAGATACGTATGATGTAAATATATTGTATGTATGATTAAGTTTGAATGGGATCCAAGGAAGGATAGTGCCAATCAAAGGAAACACGGCGTTTCCTTTGAAGAAGCACAGTCCGTGTTCTTCGATGAG
>DROT01000256.1 GCA_011321775.1 Gammaproteobacteria bacterium
GCGCACATCCTCGGTATCAGCGAACGCACCCTGTACCGCAAGCTCAAGCAGTACGGTCTGCAGTCGGTCGGCCGCTCGAATTCCGGCAATCAATCCGAATAGATGCAGCCTTGCGGGTCCGGACCCGAATCCCCGGTGCAATTGGGAGGCTATACATCCGGAATGCGCAGCAGTTCACGGTAGCCGCCAGCGACCAGCGCACGGGCCTGCTGCAGCAGTTGGTGCAAACGCTCCGGTGACTGCCCCTCTTGCTGCGCCAGCAGCGCCACCACGGCACCAACATCCTCGCCGGCCTCCGTTCCGTCCAGCAGGCGTAACATCAGGCGCCACGCCTCGCGGCAACTGCTGCGCCTCTTCAGTTGGATGACGCCTTCGCGCCGCAGCCGGCCCTGACGCGCCTGCAGGAGACGTTTGGCGCGTTCCAGCTGCTCCCGCAGCGGGTAGTCCAGATCGAATCCGATGGCGAGATGTTCCGCGGCCCCGTCGAGATAGGGCGAATCACCGTCCTCCACCAGCGGCACCTCGCGCTCCAGCGGCCGCCAGTCCAGTTGTTCGCCGATACGCGGCCGGTCGGTCGCCGGGTCGAGCGGGAACTTGTAGAAACCCCAGCGGGCACCCAGCCAGCACTCGATGAGCACCTTGTCCTGGTCCACCCGGCAGTCTCCCGGCTCGTCCTCGCCCACCCGGCGCCAGGCCAGCGGATCGGCCTTCCAGCGCTGGAAATCCCGTTCCGGCGGCTTGCCATACCGTGCTTCCAGCGTCTTCCAGGCGGCATCGAACTCACGCCATTCCTTTTGATATTCCGGATTGCGGCGCAAGAACTCCCAGGCCCACTGGCCGATGTCCAGCGAGCGGGTGAAATCGTAGTACTCGGGTCTGTTCCAGGATTCGACTTTCATCAGGCTGTTTCAGGACAAGCGCACGGTGCAGTGGTATAAACGGTGGCATGCACCCGACCCCCACCCTGCTGGAGATGATCGATGCACTGGTTTCCACCCCCTCGGTCAGCAGCGTAAACCCGGACCTCGACCAGAGCAATCGTCCGGTCATCGATCTGCTGGCCGGGTGGCTCGAAGGACTGGGTTATCGCGTCGACCTCGTTCCCCTGCCATCCATGCCCGACAAGGCCAACCTGGTCGCCACCCTCGGCCGCGGACCCGGTGGCCTGGTGCTGGCAGGACATACCGACACCGTTCCCTGGGACCAGGACGGCTGGCAGCACGACCCCTTTCACCTCACCCGCGACGGCGACCGCCTCTACGGGCTCGGTACCAGCGACATGAAGGCCTTCCTGGCACTGGCCATCGAGGCGGCCAGGGCATTCGAGCCGGCCACACTGAAGCATCCCCTCATCCTGGTCGCCACCGCCGACGAGGAGAGCTCCATGGCCGGCGCCCGCGCCCTGGTCGACGCCCGGCGGCCACAGGCACGCCATGCGATCATCGGTGAACCCACCGGCCTGCGCCCGATACGCCTGCACAAGGGCATCTTCATGGAAGCCATCCACCTCAAGGGGCGTTCCGGGCATTCCAGCAACCCGGCGCTCGGCAACAGCGCGCTGGAAGGCATGCAGCAGGTACTGGCCGAACTGCTGCAGTGGCGCGCCGAACTGCAGTCACAGCACCGCGAACCGCTGTTCGAGGTCCCCTATCCCACCCTCAACCCCGGCTACATCCACGGCGGCGACAATCCCAACCGCATCTGCGGCGACTGCGAGCTGCACATCGACCTGCGCCCGCTGCCGGGCATGGACATCGGAGCACTGCGCACACAGCTGCGCGCGCGGCTGCGGGCGGCCATCGCCGGCAGTGGCCTGCACATCGATTTCCGGCCGCTGCTCGAAGGGGCGCCGCCGATGGACACACCGGCAGCCGCCGACATCGTGCGCAGCAGCGAGGAACTGACCGGCCACCGCGCCGAGGCCGCCGCCTTCGCCACCGAGGGTCCCTATTTCAACCAGCTGGGCATGGACACCGTCATCCTCGGCCCCGGGGACATCGACCAGGCCCACCAGCCCGACGAATACCTCGCCGTCGATCGTATCGAGCCGACGCTGGCGCTGCTGCGCAAGCTGATCCAGCGATTCTGCGTGCAGGGCTGAGCCGGGAGTCTGTCGGACTCAGGAACAATCTGTTGCGTCGGGGGGAGAGCGGTCCAAATCGCTGCAGCGAGCGCCCCGGTCCGGGGAACTGCGACGGCCGCCTTGCGCATGCCTGCGCCGAAGGCCGGCGTGGTTCCCCGGACCGGGGCGCGGATCGAAGCCACCCCTGCCCCAGCACACAAACTGTTTTTCCGCCACCGATGACGGTAATCTAAGTCCATGGCGATCCAGAAGAAAAAACAGCAGGGCAACAGCTTCGTCAGCAGCATCCGTCAGGCGGCGCCCTACATACAGGCCCACCGCGGCGCCACCTTCGTCATCATGTTCGGCGGCGAAGCCGTCGAGGACGGTTTCGAACGACTGGTCAACGACCTGGCACTGCTCAACACCCTCGGCATCCGCCTGGTGCTGGTCCACGGGGCCCGACCGCAGATCGAACGGCGGCTGCGGCAGAAAAACGCCAGTATCCGCTATGTCAATGGTCTGCGGCTCACCGACGACCAGGCACTGGCGGCGGTCAAGGACGCCGTCGGCAGTCTGCGCGTCGACATCGAGGCCAAACTGTCCATGGGACTGGTCGACTCGCCGCTCGCCGGCGCCCGCATCGGCATCGCCAGCGGCAACTTCGTCATCGCCCGGCCGCTGGGGGTACGCGACGGAGTCGATTATTGCCACACCGGCGAGGTACGCCGCATCGACGCCGACGGCATC
Source organism: Gammaproteobacteria bacterium (assembly GCA_011321775.1). Taxonomy (GTDB): domain Bacteria; phylum Pseudomonadota; class Gammaproteobacteria; order DSM-19610; family DSM-19610; genus Thiogranum. The sequence continues at coordinate 2,813 of DROT01000256.1, forward strand.
CACCAGCAGCTCGAGGCCGGGCGCATCGTGCTGTTGTCACCACTGGGCTACTCCCCCACCGGCGAGATCTTCAACCTCAGCGCCGAGGAAGTCGCCACCGCGGCAGCGGCGGCGCTGCACGCGGACAAGCTGATCCTGCTGGTGGAAAGCAATGGCCTGCGCGACGGCCGGCGCCGTCTGATCCGGCAGCTGTCTCTGGTCGAGGCCGAACAGCTGCTGCAATCGCGCCGCAAGCTCGACAGCGACTGGAAGCGTCACCTGCACAACGCCATAGACAGTTGCCGCAGCGGGGTCCGGCGCACCCACCTGGTCGAGCGTCGCACCGACGGCAGCCTGTTGCTGGAACTGTTTACCCGTGACGGCAGCGGCACCCTCATCAGTGCCGAGATCTATGAAGGACTGCGCAGCGCCACCATCGACGACGTCGGCGGCATCCTCAAGCTGATCGCGCCGCTGGAGCAACAGGGCGTGCTGGTCAAGCGCTCGCGCGAGATGCTGGAGATGGAGATCGATCACTTCCTGGTGGTCGAGCGCGACGGCATGATCATCGCCTGCGCCGCCCTCTATCCCTACGAGGGCCGGGTGGCGGAACTGGCCTGCCTGGCGGTGCACCCCGACTACCATGGCCAGGGACGCGGCAACAGCCTGCTGGAGGCCGCGGAGCTGCGCGCCCGTACGGCCGGCATACGCAGACTGTTCGTACTCACCACGCGCACGGCCCACTGGTTCCAGGAACGCGGCTTCCGCAAGGCCGACCTCTCCAGTCTGCCGGTGCGCAAACGCCAGCTGTACAACTACCAGCGCAACGCCAAGGTGTTCGTGAAGGTGATCGACCAGTGACGGCCGGGCCAGTGCCACTGCGCATCGCCCAGATCACCGACACCCACCTGTATGCCGACCCCGGCGGCCGGCTCATGGGGATCGAGACCCGACGCAGCCTGGAGGAGGTCGTCGCCCTGGCACGCGCACGGCGGCCCGGGCTGATCGTGGCCAGCGGAGACCTCAGCCACGACGGCTCGCCCTCATCCTACCACCGGCTGCGCGAGTGCCTCGCCCCCCTCGGAGCGCCGGTCTGTTGCCTGCCGGGCAACCACGACGAAGCGGCCGTGATGCGCCGTATCCTGGACGGTGACGGTTTCCGCTGCATCGACAGCCTGTGCACGAATGGCTGGAATCTGGTGTTCCTCGATTCCACGCTGCGCGGCAGCGAGGGTGGCCACCTGGCGGAGCGGCAACTGCACGCGCTGGAGCAGGCCCTGGCCGGTCATCCCGAACTCCCGGCGCTGATCTGGCTGCACCACCAGCCACTCCCGGTGGGCAGCGCCTGGCTGGACACCATGGCCGTCGACAACCCCGATCAACTGTTCGCCGTCACCGACCGCCACCCCCAGGTACGCGCCATCGTCTGGGGACACGTCCACCAGTGCTTCGACGACCGGCGCAAGGGCGTGCGCCTGCTGGCCGCGCCGTCGACCTGCATCCAGTTCCTGCCCCGCAGCCGCGACTTCGCCCTCGACGACCGCCCCCCGGGCTACCGCTGGCTGGAGCTCTACCCGGACGGCACAATGGAGACCGGCGTGGAACGCCTGGCGCGGATGCCCGGGGTGATCGACACGGCGGCGCGCGGCTACTGACCCTTTTTATCCCCGCTCCGGCAGCGGGTAGCGCTCCATGAGGTAGCCGAGGCAGTCCTGGCGGATCACCCGTTCGTCGAGGGTGAACATCGACGGCATGAACTCGCGGCTGGTGCACAGACAGTCGCCTTCGACGTGGAAGAAGCGTTGCGCCACGTCGACCCCCTGCTCGTCCCAGGCCTCCAGCGGCATGCGGTCGACCTCGTTCAGGGTCGCCAGCCGGGTGCCCGCCGGCAGCTCGCGGAAGTTGAGATGATCGAGGTCGTCGATGAAGCACACGTCCACCGAAGGGTCGCCGAAGCCGAAGCTCAGCGCCCGCGGCACCTTGAGCATGGCCACGGTGTGGAACAGATCGATGTCGTGCGCCGCCACCGGGTGGTCCGGGATGTCGCTCAGGTGCAGGCAGGCGTCGAGGAACTCCTGCACGTGCTGCACGCCGGCGCTCTGCCCCACCTTGCCGCACTCCACCGTCACCGCCGGACACAGGCGCGCGAAGGCCATCGACTGTACGCCGACGGGGCGAACGAAATACACCAGCGTGCGGCTGAACAGGCTGCCCAGGTGCATGAAGCGGTGGTCGATGGTGTTGATACAGGCATAGTGCGGATTGATGCCGGTATTGTTGTGCACGTCCACGCTGGCGAAGGGACGGCGCGGCTCCATGATCTCCAGGATCTGCGCCATCATGCGCCGTTCCGGACTGTCGGGGCACTCGCCTCCCGGCCATACGCGATTGTAGTCCGGCTGGCCGGCGAGCCGCCGCAGGCCGTCGCGCGCGGCCTCCACGTTACCGATGAACAGGCTCAGCGCGCGCGGCAGTTCGCGTTCCCGGTACTTCTGCATCAGCCCCTGCACGGCGAGAAAACCGGTAGTCTCGTTACCGTGCAGCAACACCGACACGAACAACGGCCGCTCGCGCCGCCCCGGCAGATGGATCAGGGTGGGCCCGCCGAGGACATCGGCCAGCTGCTGCGGCTGCGTCCGCAACAGTTCCGGCGGAAACTCGTCCAGCTGGTGCAACAGGCTACCCATCAAAGCACTCCGTCCTCACAGGTCCCACTCGTGCACCGGCGCGCCGCTGTCCTGGCGCTCCAGGTACCCCTCGACCAGTGCCTGCATGTCGCGCCCGTAGCGCGCCACCCAGGCACGTTGCCAGCCGGCACCGGTGCAGGCGTTCACGATGCGATCGCGCACGATACCGAGGTAACGGTCGCGATCCGCCGCGTCGATCTCCAGCAGACCCAGGCCGAAACGGGCCAGCGGAATCAGCTGTTCCAGCAGCAGCTGGCTCACCGGCTGGCGACGGCCCTCGAGCCAGGTGATCTGGGCATCGAGACCGTCGCGCGCCGCGGCATAGAAATTGTCGCGCGCGGTGGCGAAGGGCAGCTGCGTCTCGGGCGCCTGCTCGCGCGTCGCCAGGGCGTGTACCAGCCCGTAGAAGAAGGCGGCCGAAGCGATGCCATCGACGACCGTCGGTCCCGCGGGCAACACCCGGTGCTCGATGCGCAGGTGCGGCGTACCGTCCTCGTCGTGGCCGATCAGCGGCCGGTTCCAGCGCCAGATGGTGCCGTTGTGCAGCCGCAGGTGACGCATCTGCTCCGGCGCCTCCTCGAAGCGCATCGGCAGCAACACCGGGAAGTGCTCGAGGTTCTCCACGAAACATTCGTAGAGCGACTCCTTGGCGTAGCCGGTGCCGAAACTCACCCGCCGCACCGGCCCACGGCTGGCACCGGCAAAACCGCCCACCTCCACCGACTGTTCGAACAACGGGATACGGGTCTCGTCCCACAGGTCCTTGCCGAACAGGAAGGGCGAGTTGGCGGCGGCGGCCACCATGGGCGCCGAAATCACCTGCGCGGCATTGTAGTAACGCAGCGCTTCGGCGGCACCCACCTTCAGGTGCAGCTGCAGCGAGGTGGTGGCCGATTCCAGCATCACGTCCTGGTGCAACACGTTGAGATGCTCGCGGCCGTGGATGTCCAGCATCAACGGGACCCCCTCGCGCAGCCGCAGCACCTGCTCGTTGAGCGCCTGGTAGCGCTTCATCTGTGACATGTTGGCGAGACTGAGATCCTGCTGGCGCACGCTGGGCAGGATGCCGATCATCACCGGCCGCACCTCCATCTCCGCGGCGCACCGCCGGCAGCGGTCCCAGGTATGCTGCAGGTCCGCCTGCAGTGCGGCCAGGGCGGCGCCGTGCAGCGCCTGCGGCTGGACGTTGAACTCGACATTGAAGCGCGCCAGTTCCGGCACCACCATGGGATCCTGCAGGCGCTCCAGCAGGCGCTGGTTGAGCGGCGCCGGCCGCCCCTGGGCATCGACCAGCCAGGCCTCGAGCTCCAGCCCGCACACCGGCACGCGCCGCGAGAAGGCATCGTCCTTGAACCAGCGGCCCAGCAGCTCCGTCTCCTGTTCCAGGCGCTGCCGGAAGGCCTCGAAGTCGGCGGCACTGAAATGGCTGTGCGCGATCTCGTCGCCCATGGTTCACTCCTCCGTCAGCAGGCGCTCGAGCTGCGCCAGCCGTTGCGGGGTACCGACATCCATCCATCGTCCACGATAGTGTTCGCCGCTCACTTCACCGGCTTCCATGGCGCGACGCAACAGCGGCGCCAGCGGGAACGCGCCGGCCGGCGTCCCGCTGAACAGCTCGGGGCGGTACAGGCCGATGCCGCTGAAGGTCAGGCGGGGTTCGCCCTCAGGGTACACCCGCCCGCCGGCGAGACGGAAGTCACCGCGTGGATGATGGGGCGGATTGTCGACCAGCACCAGGTGCGCCAGGCCATCGGGTTCGCGCCGCAGCTGTGCGCGCGGATAGTCGCTCCAGATGTCCGCATTCACCACCGCGAAGGGCGCATCACCCAGCAGCGGCAGGGCCTGGCGGATGCCGCCGCCGGTGTCGAGCGCGCCCTCGGGTTCCGGCGACCAGTCGATGTGCACGCCGAAACGCGCGCCATCGCCGAGAAAGTCCACCAGTTGCCGGCCCAGGTGGGCATGATTGATCACCAGCGAGCGGAAGCCCGCCGCCCGCAGGGCCTCGACGTGGTACTGGATGAGCGGCTTGCCGGCCACGCGCAGCAGCGGCTTGGGCACACGGTCGGTGAGCGGTCGCATGCGCTCGCCACGACCGGCGGCCAGCAGCATGGCTTTCACAGGCGCTCGAGCACCTGTTCGGTGATGCCCCCCAGCGCCCCCAGTTCGGGGTACCGCGAACAGACCTCGGTGACATAGCCGAGGGTGCGGGGAATGTCGGCGAGATAACCGGGCTTGCCGTCGCGGTGGTCGAGGCGGGCGAAGATGCCGGCCGCCTTGAGGTGACGCTGCACTCCCATCCAGTCAAACCAGCGCAGGAAGCGTTGCTCGTCCGCATCCTCCGGGCGCAGGATGCCGGTCTGCTGCGCCAGTTCGAAATACCCCAGGGCCCAGTCCTCGACCCGCTGCCGCGGCCAGGCGATGTAGCAGTCGCGCAGCAGGGACACCAGGTCGTAGCTCAGCGGCCCGACGACGGCGTCCTGGTAGTCGAGGATGCCGGGGTTGTGCGGAGAACAGCGCATCAGGTTGCGCGAATGGTAGTCGCGGTGCACGCACACCTGCGGCTGCTCCAGGGCGCTGTCGGCCAGGCGCGCGAAGGCCTGATCCAGCGCCTGCTGCTGCGCCCCGTCCAGCTGCAGGCCCAGGTGGGTGCCCAGCAGCCAGTCGCGGAACAGCCCCATCTCCGCCAGCAGCAGGCGGCGGTCATAGGGTGGCAGACCGGCTTCCTCGGGCGCACAGACCTGCAGCGCGGCCAGCGCCCCCAGGGCGTCGCCGTAGAGCCGCTCGACCGAGTCCTCGTCGAGCTCGTCGAGATACAGCCGCGTACCCAGGTCCGCCAGCAGCAGGAAACCCTGCGACAGGTCGCTGGCGAGGATCTCCGGCACGTGCAGGCCGAGCGAACGGAACAGCCCGGTCACGTGCACGAAGGGTGCACAGTCCTCCTGCTCCGGTGGCGCATCCATGACGATATAGCTCTGTTCCCCGCGCTGCACGCGGAAATACCGCCTGAAGCTGGCGTCTTCCGATGCCGGTACCGGCTCCACCCCCGGCCAGTCGAGCTGCTCGCCGGCCCAGCGCTGCAGGCGTTCGAATCTGTCGGCCACCGCGGCCTCCCCCTCGTTCATCGTGGCGCGCAGTATAGCCGCAGCCGGCGGCGCAGGTCATCGGCAAGGAGGTAGAAACAGGGCACCACCACCAGGATCAGCACGGTGGAGAACAGCAGCCCGAAGCCCAGGCTCACCGCCATGGGCGACAGGAAGGCGGTCTGCCCGGTGGCAAAGAAGATCAGCGGGGAAATGCCCAGGAAAGTAGTCAGCGAAGTCAGCAGGATGGGCCGCACCCGCACCCTGCCCGCCTCCACCAGGGCGTCGACCCGCTCCCAGCCCTCGCTGCGCAGACGGCGGGCGAAGTCGACCAGGATCAGCGAGTCGTTGACCACGATGCCGGTCAGCGCGAGAAAACCGATCAGTGACAGGAACTGCAGGTGGTAGCCGAACAGCAGGTGCCCGACCACCACGCCGATGAAACCGAAAGGAATCGCCAGCATCACCACCAGCGGGTCGAGCAACGACTTGAACAAGGCTGCCAGGATCAGGAAGATCATCGCCGCCGCGATCACCAGCGCGCGGCGCATGTCCTGCATCGAATCGCCGGCCTCCTTCTTTTCGCCCAGGAACAGCAGGTGATAGGCTCCCTCGCCGGAAGCCAGTTCGGGGAAGCGTTTTTCCACCAGCTGCGTGACCTGCAGCGGCGTGATCACGTCGTCGTCCACCTCGGCGGTGACGATGGCGAGGCGCTGGCCGTCACGCCGGCGAATGCTGTTGAAGCCGCGGCCGCGGTGGATGTCGGCGACGTCGCCCAGATAGACCACGCGACCATCGTCCAGCGTCAGCGGCAGCGTCTCCAGGCGACTGGAACGGCGCACCGGCTCGCTGTAGATCACCCGCACCGGCATGCGCTCGTCGCCGCGGGTCACGTACACCGCCTCCAGCCCCAGGAAGCCGTTGCGCACCGCCTGCGCCAGCTGCTCCTGGGTCAGGCCGAGGGCGCGGCCGCGTTCGTTGAGGCTGTACCGGTATTCCAGCTTGCCGACGTCGAGATCCTGGCGCACGTCGTGCACCCCCGGCAACTGGCGCAGGTAGTCACGCAGGCGGCGCGCCCGGGACAGCAGCCGGTCGATGTCCTCGCCGACCACGCCGACCTCCACGTCCGCGCCCGCCGGTCCGCCCTGCGGCCGCAGGATCGACAGTCGCTGGATGCCCGGCAGGGTCTGCAGCCTTTCGCGGACGCTGTTGATGACCTCGTCCGTCGGGCGGTGGCGGCTGCCGCCACGGTCGAAACGCAGGCTCACCAGCGGCGTGACGAAGCGTTCGATGAAGCCTTCCGGGGCCCGTTTCTGCAGATCGACAATGAGCTGGATATAGTTGCTGCCGAAACGGAAGTGGTTGAAGTCGAGGAAGGTCACGCCGATGTTGGTCAACAGCGTATCCAGTTCCTCGCGCGGCAGCGTCTGCAACACCGCCCGTTCGATGCGCGCCGCCAGCGCCTCGGTTTCCTCGAGACTGTAGGTATTGGGGGCCTCGATATTGACGAAGAACTGGCCGATGTCCGGTTGCCCGAACAGCCGGAACGGCAGGCGCGTGGCGCCGTAGCTCAGTGCCAGCGCCAGCGACGCGAGGGCCACCAGGCTGACGAACCCGCGGTGGTGGATGCTCCAGCGCAGCAGGCTCACGTAGCGGTGCATCAGCGCCGCCCAGTCGATGCGACCGGCACGCCGCGCGCGCGACCGCACCTGCAGCAGCTCGGCGGCGTGCGAAGGCAGCACCCCGAAGGCCTCCCACAGCGAGCCCAGCAGCGCCGCCGAGACCACTACCGGGATCACCTGGATGAATGCGCCCAGGGTACCGCCGATGAAGAACATGGGCACGAAGGCCGCGATGGTGGTGGTGGTCGAGGCCAGTACCGGCCACATCACTTCGCGGCTGCCGGCCAGCGCCGCCTGGCCGGCAGGAGCACCCTGTTCCATGTGACGATAGATGTTCTCGGTCACGATGATGGCGTCGTCGACCACCAGCCCCAGGGCAATCAGGAAGGCGAACAGGGACACCATGTTGATGGTATAGCCCAGGTAGTGAATCATCAGCACCGCGACCAGGAAGGACACCGGGATACCCATGGCGGTAATCAGCGCCACGCGAAAGTTCAGGAACAGGTACAGCGACAGCAGCACCAGCGTCAGGCCCACCAGGCCCGAGGACTTGACGGTATTGAGGCGGTTCCTGACGTACACCGACAGATCGCTGAACAGGCCGACGCCGACCGAGGGCGGCAGCTCGGCGCGCAGCGCTTGCGCCTCCTTACGTACCAGGTCGGCCACCACGATGGTGGAGGCGTCCGCGCTCTTGGTCACCGTCAGGTTGACCGAGGGCTTGCCGTTGAAGCGCCCCAGGGTGCGTGCCTCCTCCAGATGCAGGCTGACCCGCGCCAGTTCCCCCAGCCGCAGCA
>DROT01000257.1 GCA_011321775.1 Gammaproteobacteria bacterium
CCCCGCGCCCAGTACCCGAAGTGGATCGGCAGCATTCTGCCCAACGACCGCGAAACCGGCCTGCGACTGGCCACCAGCCTGATCGACGAGGCACGGCGCAAGGGCGCGCAGCGCTTCCGCATCTTCGCCTTCACCGGCTACGAGAACGAGCTGTCCCACCAGCGTAGGCTGGAAGCCCTGAACGCCCTGGTTCAGGCCCGCGACGATGTCGAACTGGTGGCGCAGATCCGCAATACCCGCGATGGCGACGAGGCCGGACCGCAATTGCTGGCCGCGCTGGAGCAGCATCCCGACATCAACATCGTCTGGAGCTACAAGGATCCCCTCGCCCTGCAGGCGGGAAAGGCCCTGCGCGCCACGCCTCCGCCGGGCATCGACCCGAAAGCCATCGCCATCGGCGGCATCGACTGGAACCCGACCGCCCTCAAGGGCATCCGCGACGGCCTGCTGGATCTGGATATCGGCGGCCATGTGCTCGACGGCGCCCAGGGCCTGGTCTTGCTGTCCGACTACCTGGCCGGCTTCGATTTTGCCGAGGAAGGGCTGCTGTTTCCGAGCAGCATGTCGATCGCGCGGCGCAGCAACATCGAGCCGCTGATCACCCTGTTCGGCGCCCCCCGCGCGATCGACTTCCGCCGGCTGAGCAAGCGCTACAACCCCGGCATGAAGCAATACCGCTTCGATCTCGACACCCTGCTCGCCAGCCGCAATCGCCCGGTTCTGAAACTGACTCCGGAGCAACAGCAGTGGCTTGAGCAACACCCGCGCATACGGGTCGGCGCAATGGACGACTGGCCGCCCTTCGATTTCGTCGATGCCCAGGGCCGACCCACCGGCATCGGCGCCGACCTGGTGCGGGAGATCAACCGCCTGCTCGGCGGCCGCCTGCAACTGGTCAGCGGCAAATGGAAGGATCTCTACACGCAGACCCGCGAGGGCAAGCTCGACGCCCTGCTCGACCTGACGCCCAAGCCTTCGCGCGAGAAGGATTTCCTGTTCACCCGGCTGTACCAGGATGTGCCGCATGTCATCGTCGCCCGCGACAAGACGGATTTCCTGACCGACGAAGAGGCCCTGCGCGGCAAGACCCTGGCGCTGGAACAGGGTTTCGGCAATGTCGAATACTTCCGCCGCAACTACCCCTCGGTGCAGCTCAAGCTGTACCCGGACACCCTGGCCGCGCTGGAAGCCGTGTCTCGCGGCGACGCCGATGCCTATGCCGGCAACCGGGTGGTGGCCCTGTACCTGATCGACCGGGAAGACCTGTCCAACCTGCGCGTGCACGGACGCCTCCGCAAGGGAGGCTCCAGGCTCGCCATCGGCGTGCGTCACGACGCTCCGCCGTTACGCGACATTCTCGACCAGGCGCTGCAACAGATCGGCGAACAACGCATCCAGCAGATCGCCCGCAAGTGGATGTTCAGTCAGCAGACCGACTATCAGGCGCCTCCGCCGCCCCTGTCCCTGACCCCGGATGAACGCGCCTGGCTGCAGGCCCACCCCCGCATTCGTCTGGCCGTGGACATCAACTGGGAACCCATGGAATACATCGACAAGGACGGCCGCTACAAGGGGCTGTCGTCGGAGTTCATCCGCTACTTCGAGCGCCAGCTCGGCATCCGTTTCGAACCGCCGCCGCGCATCGGCTGGCAACAGGTGATCGAACGCCTGAAGAAACAGGAACTGGACCTCGCGCCGCTGATGCTGCGCACGCCGGAGCGCGAGAAATTCCTCGAATTCACCCAGCCCTACATGTCCTTCCCGGTAGTGGTATTCACCCGCAACGACAGTGCCGCTCTCGGCGGCATGGGAGACCTGCGCAACCAGCGCGTCGGCGTGGTACGCGGCTATGCCATCGCCGAACTGGTGCGGCGCGATTACCCGGGCATGAAGCTGATCGAGTTCGACGACAACGAAAGCGGCTTCAATGCCCTCGCCCTGGGTCGCATCGACGCCTTCATCGACCTGCTTGCAACCGGCGCTTACCTGATCGCCGAAAAGGGGCTGAGCAACATCCAGGTCGCCTCGCTCACGCCCTATGGTCACGATTTCTCGATGGGCGTGCGCAAGGACTGGCCGGAACTGGTATCGATACTCGACAAGGCCATCGCCGCCCTGCCGCCGGAACAGAAGAACGCCTTCATCCACAAGTGGCTGAATGTTCGCTTCCAGCAGAAAGTGGACTACCGACTGGTGTTCTGGGTGATTGCCGTGGCGCTGATCATCGTGGCGCTGATCGCCTTCCGCGCCTGGGAGATGTCCCGCATCAACAGCCAGCTGCAGGAAAGCCGGCGACGCCTGGCCCTGTCCCTGCGCGGCGCCCGTCTCGGCACCTGGGAGCTGCACCGCCAGCCCGACGGCGAGGAATGGATCGACTGGGACGAGGAATTCGCCACCCAGCACGGCCTGCCCGGAGCGGCTGGACAGCAACCGCTGCAGACCTTCCTCGATCAGATCGACAACAGTTACCGCAGCAGCATACGGCGCGCCCTGCAGGCCTGCATCGACGGCCAGCGCGACGAACTGCGCATCGAATACGCCTGCGGCAACGGCAAGCGATGGATCTTCAACCAGGG
>DROT01000258.1 GCA_011321775.1 Gammaproteobacteria bacterium
TCGCCTACCAGGGCCTGTTCCCGAAAGAGCTCTTCAAGAAACTGAAGCTGCCGGCGGAGTGGTGGTCCTGGCACCTGCTGGAATTCCACGAGCAGCTCTCCTTCATCAAGGGGGGACTGGTGTTCGCCGACTGGATCACCACCGTCAGTCCCACCTATGCCCGCGAAATCCGCACGCCGGAGTTCGGCTGCGGCCTGGAGGGCCTGCTGCAACAGCGCAGTGACCGCCTCAGCGGCATCCTCAACGGCGTCGACTACGAGGTGTGGAGCCCGGAACAGGACTTCCTGCTGCCGCGCAGCTACGACTTCGGACACCTGGACCGCAAGGCCGACAACAAGCGGGCCCTGCAACAGGCTTTCGGGCTGGTGCCGGACCCCGACGTGCCGCTGTTCGGGCATGTCGGACGGCTGGTGGAACAGAAAGGCGTCGACCTCATCCTGGCGCTGGTGGAAGAGCTGAAACAACGCCGACTGCAGCTGGTCGTCCTCGGAACCGGGCAGCCGAAGCTGGAACGCGCCCTGCGCGCCGCCCACGGACGCCACGCCGACTGGCTGGGCGTGCGCATCGAATACGACGAGCGCCTGTCGCACCTCGTCGAGGGCGGCAGCGACGCCTTCCTGATGCCCTCGCGCTTCGAGCCCTGCGGGCTCAACCAGCTCTACAGCCTGCGCTACGGCACCCCGCCCGTGGTTCGCCGCACCGGCGGGCTGGCCGACTCGGTGGTGGACGCCAACGGGCCGAACCTCTACGACCACAGCGCCACCGGCTTCGTCTTCGAGCAGGCACTCCCGGAGCAGCTGCTGACGGCCATCGACCGCGCCCTGAATCTGTACGCGCACCCGCGTATCTGGCGCGACATCGTCAGAACCGGCATGCAGCAGGACTTCTCCTGGGAGCGCAGCGCCAGCCGGTACCTGGAGCTGTACCAGCGACTGCTCGCCCTGCCCGCGGACCAGCGTCAGTCACCCGATGCCGGGATCCTGCGGGAACTCTCCGATACCGCCTGAACGAGCGGCCGTTCTACCCGGACGGCAACCGCCCCCTCCGGTCCGTGGCGCACACGAAGGCGCGATCCGCGGCCGGTTCAGGGTATAATGCGCGCTCGCTTGCGCGCCGGCATCCGACCCCGATCAACGACAACAACAGGCCCATGCCACTACCACAACCCAGCATCACCCCTCCGCCCCGCGACAAGGAACTGCGCTCACGGGTGCGACTGTTCGGCAACCTGCTGGGCGAGGTGCTGGCGGAACAGGCCGGTCACGACGTGCTGGCAGCCGTGGAGACGCTGCGCAAGGGCTATATCCGCCTGCGCAAGGAAGAGATACCGACGCTGCGCGCGCGCCTGGCCAAGAAGATCGATGCCCTGTCGCCGGACACCCTGACCCACGTCATCCGCGCCTTCAACCTCTATTTCAGCCTGGTCAATATCGCCGAGGAGGCCTTCCAGCACAAGGAGCGGCGGCGCCAGGCACACCGGGGAGAGCGTTTGTGGCGCGGCTCCTTCCAGCACACGCTGCGCGAGTTCCACGAAGCCGGCATCGATGCCGACCAGATCCGTACCCTGCTGGACCGCACCCTCTACATGCCGGTGTTTACCGCCCACCCGACGGAATCGAAGCGCCGCGCCGTGATGCACAACCTGCGCGGCATCTTCCTGACGGCGGAAAAACTCGATCGCCCGCGGCTGGGGCGGGAGGAACGCCGGGACGTCATCGACGAACTGCGCAACCGTATCCAGATCCTGTGGAAGACCGACGAGGTCCGCGTCCACAAGCCCTCGGTCGAGGACGAGATCCGCAACGGCCTGTTCTACTTCCGGGAGTGCCTGTTCCAGGCGGTACCCCGCGTCTACCGCTTCCTCGACAAATCGATCCAGCGCGTCTACGGTGACACCGGAATCGAGCTGCCGGGGCTGCTGCAGTTCGGCTCCTGGATCGGCGGTGACCGCGACGGCAATCCCTTCGTCAAGCCCGAGACCACCCGCTACGCGCTGCGGCTGCACATGCGCGAGGTGCTGTGTGAGTACCTGCGCCGGGTGGAAGATCTGCGCAGCCGGCTGACCTATTCCAGCCGCCTGGTTCAGACCAGCGAGGCCTTCCGCGAAAACCTGCAGCAGGAACTCGACCGTTGTCCCGAGGCCCTGGGGGAACACCCTTCACGGTATTCCCACGAGCCCTACCGGCGCAAGCTGTACATCATGCGCAACCGGCTGCGCCACAATCTGAAGCTGGTGACGGAGCGCATCGAGAAGCCGGACAGCGTGGACGCCGACCGCTACCCCTGCCGCTACCGCGACGAGGCCGAGTTCCTCGCCGACCTGAGGCTTATCCAGTCCTCGCTGGCGTCCCACGGCGATGCCTCGGTGGCCCATGGTGAACTGCTCGACCTCATCCGGCTGGTGGAGACCTTCGGTTTCTTCCTGCTGCACCTCGATATCCGCCAGGAGTCCACGCGTCACACCGAGGCGGTCACCGAACTCTGGTCGCAGTTGCCCGGAACCCCGGCGGACTATGGCTCGCTGGACGAGGACGGTCGCATCCGCGAGCTGTGCCGCCTGCTCGAGGAAGCGCCGGCCCGCACCGAGCGGCACTCGCTGAGCGAATCCACGAAGGAGACCCTGGCGGTACTGGACCTCATGGCGAAGATGCGTGACGAGGTCAGCGCCGAGGCCTTCGGCACCTACGTGATCTCCATGACCCACAGTGCCAGTCATGTCCTGGAACTCCTGTGGCTGGCCTCCCTGTGCGGGCTGGCGGGGCGCAATCGCGACGGCTGGTACTGCCGCATCCGTATCAGCCCCCTGTTCGAGACCATCGAGGACCTGGAGCACGTGGAGCAGGTACTCAGCCGCCTGCTCGGCGAACCGGTCTATCGCGCTCTGCTGCAGGCCTCGGGCAACCTGCAGGAGATCATGCTGGGCTACTCCGACTCCTGCAAGGACGGGGGTATTCTCGCGTCCGGCTGGAACCTCTACCAGGCACAGCAGAAGATCGTGCGCATCACCCGCGAACACGGCGTCGAGTGCCGCCTGTTCCACGGGCGCGGCGGCACCCTCGGGCGCGGCGGCGGCCCCACCCACGACGCCATCCTGTCGCAACCGGCCGGCACGGTACACGGCCAGATCAAGTTCACCGAACAGGGTGAAGTGCTGTCCTACAAATACAGCAACGAGGAAACGGCGGTGTACGAACTGTCCATGGGCATCACCGGACTGCTCAAGGCCAGCCTCAATGTCGTCGGAAAGGACCAGCAGCAGGACGAGACTGAATTCAGCGCCATCATGTCGGAACTGGCGCACCGGGGCGAGGACGCCTATCGCGAACTCATCGAACGCACCGAAGGTCTGCTGGACTATTTCTACGAGGCCACACCGGTGAACGAGATCGCCCTGCTCAACATCGGTTCGCGTCCCAGTCACCGCAAGCAGCAGGATCGCTCCATGGCCTCCATCCGTGCCATTCCCTGGGTGTTCGGCTGGGCGCAGTCGCGGCATACGCTGCCGGCCTGGTACGGCA
>DROT01000259.1 GCA_011321775.1 Gammaproteobacteria bacterium
CGCGTAGCCAGGGTCGCCATCCCGAGGCGTGCCGGCCTGGCCCTAGCTGAGCCTGCAGGTGTTGATGCCGGCCACCGTGTACAGGGGGCAGATGCGGACGAGCGCGACCAGGAGATTGCCGATGCCGACAAACGCCAGTATGCCGCTGCTCATCGGGTCCTCGATGATGGATGTGTCGATCAGGCTGATATAGATAAGGACGGCGCTGATCCCGATGCGCAGGGCCTGGTCCAGGCGGCCGATGTTGCGTTCCAGTTTCATTGTCAATTCTCCACCGAAAAAGACCGGGGGGATCACGCCGGCGTGCCGGCGTTTTCCGCTTCCCGTCCCCGGGTATAGCGGCCGGTCGAAGTGATTTTGTAGCCCCTCCAGCCGGTTCCCGGAGAATCGATGGCCAGGCATCCACCGGAGCGTCGGTCGCGATGGATGAAATCACGGGGCTCGGGCAGCGCTCCCCGAGGATGCTCCGGCCGGGGACGGCTTCAGGGAGACCCTGGCTTGCCGTTAGTGACACCATGGTGATTCATGTGCGTGTGAAGGAATGCTAGTGCCCCGAAGGTTGCCGCAGCCGCCGGCAGCGGGTGTAAACGTTCCGGCAGGGGTGCGGCCCGGAGGGCAAGGATGCCTGGTTCCTATCGTTCTTGGCTGATCGCGCTCGTCCTGCTGTTTTCGCTGTTGATGGCGCTGGTGCTGACGGTCTCCTATCTCAGTGCCCGCTGGATCATCTGGGAGGATGCGGACCTGTATCTGCAGCAGACCGTCCGGCTGTATGAACGTGATCTGTCGCATGAGCGCCTCGAGCTGGCGCGTTACGCAGCCGGTATTCGTGATGACCAGCGTGTGCAGGACTATGCCTATGCCGTCGTCAGAATCGGCACGGGGACCGATTCCTTCCAGCGACTTGTCCAGTCGCACATCCCGCGGATTCCGGTGACGGCGGTATTCCTGGTCTGGGACGGTGGACTGGTACAGGCGGGAAAGGACAGCGCCCTCCTGGCAGCGGAAATCGGGCGATATCCGGGCGTCGACAGCGCAACGACCTTCTACCTGGACGAGGCCGCCGGGTTGTTCCTGGTAGTCATGCTGCCGCTGGAGTATCAGGGCGTGCGGCTGGGCCAGCTGGCCGTGGCGCGGAACATTAGCCGTGAGTGGGTTGCCTCACAGCCACGCGACAGCCGCATCCAGCTGCTGGTCGAACGCAATGGCAGGATCACGGATGCGACCAGCCCGGCATTCAGGGGCAGGAATCTCGATCCCGCGACCGACCGGCTGACGATCGACGACGAGCACTACCGGCTCGCCCGCGTGACACTGCCGGGCGCCGAAGGTCAGCATACGCATCTGTGGCTGGCTCGTTCGGAGGAGGAACTGGTGCGCACGCTGGAGCGCTACAACCGTGCCATGGCGGCGCTGGCGCTCGTGGTACTGTTCGTCATGCTGGCAACGGGCCTGTTTACCGTCAACAGTTTCACCGGGCCGATGCGGAAGCTCATCGCCCTTACGCGCGAAATCGCGGATGGTCGCCTGCCAGACATACGCCGTGCGCGCGGCGACAGCGAGATCGACCAGTTGCTCAACCAGTTCATCGAGCTGGTCGAGGCGCTGCGCAACAAGCAGAAGGAGGTGGAGGAGGCGCAGTCCAGGCTGAAGATGACGGCCATCACGGATGAGTTGACCGGCCTCTACAACAGGCGCTACCTGAATGAGCTCTATCCGAAGCTCGTTGCCCAGGCGGAGCGCGAGAACCAGTGCTTGTCCATCTTGCTGATCGATATCGACCATTTCAAGAAGATCAACGATGGTTACGGGCATCTCACGGGGGACCGCTGTCTGGCCGCGTTTGCGGATCTGCTGAAACGCAACACCCGCAAGTCGGATTTCGTGTTCCGGATGGGGGGCGAGGAATTTCTGGTGCTGACCCTGGGACGGGCGAGCAGCGGCATAGACAGTCTCGCGGAGAAGATACGTATCGGGACCGAGAACCTCGAGATCCCCAGTGACGGGAACACGGTGCGCTTTACCGTCAGCTGCGGGGTCAGCTGTATCCGCGGCGACAGTGACAGCCGGCTCCCGCTTTCGCAGCTGGTTTCCCGCGCCGACACGGCGCTGTACCGGGCCAAGAAGGAGGGGCGCAACCGGGTGCGGGTAGACCAGGAGCGTTGTGGTGCGGGCGACTGCAGCGTGCACGCTTGCTGTGATTGAGATCGACCGCAGCCGGCGGATGACTGGCGCTCCGGGCTTCGCTGCGACCGGACCCGGCCGGGGCTCCGGACCGTCGAAGGGCCGCCCGATCCGGTCGCCCGGGCATCCGGCCCGGGTAGTCCACCGACCTCAACGCCTGTCCAGCGTGACGTAGTCCCGAGTCGATGGCCCGGTGTACAACTGCCGCGGACGCCCGATGCGCTGGTTCTCCTCGCCGATCATCTCCATCCACTGCGCGACCCAGCCCACGGTGCGGGCGATGGCGAACATCACCGTGAACATGTTCGCCGGTATGCCCAGCGCCCGGTAGATCAGGCCCGAATAGAAATCGACGTTGGGATACAGCTTGCGTTCGATGAAGTAGTCGTCCTTGAGGGCGATCTCTTCCAGGCGCAGGGCCAGTTCGAACAGGGGGTCGTTCTCGTCCCCCAGTTTCGCCAGCACTTCGTGACACATGCGACGGATGATGCGTGCCCGCGGATCGTAGTTCTTGTACACGCGATGGCCGAAACCCATGAGCCGGAAAGGGTCCTTCCGGTCCTTGGCGCGCGCGAGGAAGGCCGGGATGTTGCGCGCATCGCCGATCTCCCGGAGCATGTCCAGCACCGCCTCGTTGGCGCCGCCGTGCGCCGGCCCCCACAGGGCGGCAATGCCCGAGGCGATACAGGCAAAGGGATTGGCGCCCGAGCTGCCGGCCAGGCGCACGGTGGAGGTACTGGCATTCTGCTCGTGGTCGATGTGCAGGATGAAGATCAGATCCAGCGCCTTCTCCGCGACCGGATCGACGTGGTACTCCTCGCACGGGACCGAGAACATCATGTTCAGCAGGTTGCCGGTATAGCTCAGGCGGTTGTCGGGGTAGACCTGCGGTTCGCCGATGGAATGCTTGTAGCTCGCGGCGGCGATGCTGGGCATCTTGGCGATCAGGCGGTGAGCGGCGATCTCGCGGTGTTGCGGATTGCCGATGTCGGTGGAGTCGTGGTAGAAGGCCGACAGCGAGCCGACCACGCCCACCATGATCGCCATGGGATGGGCGTCGTGGTAGAAGCCGCGGAAAAAGTCCTTGAGCGCCTCGTTGAGCATGGTGTGGTGAGTGATGATGTTACGAAAGGACGTGAGCTGTTCGGCATCGGGCAGCTCTCCGTAGAGCATGAGGTAGGCGACCTCGAGAAAATTGCTGTGTTCGGCCAGCTGTTCGATGGGATAGCCGCGATACAGCAGTTTGCCCTCTGCACCATCCAGGTAGGTGAGGCGGCTGTGGCAGCTGGCCGTCGACAGAAAGCCGGGATCGTAGGTGAAGTAGCCCAGCTCGCGGAAGAAACGGCCGATGTCGACTGCTGCCGGACCCAAGGTGGGTTCACGCACAGGTAGTTCGATGCTTTTGCCGCTGTGGTTGTCGGTGACGGTCACGGTTCTTTCTGGCATGGTGCGGCCCTCGTGGTTGTGCATGCCCTGATTATGGCACGAATCCGCGCCCGTGCTTCACAACCAGCGGCGTGCCATCCAGCCGATCAGTTCCAGCGCGCGACGGCCGGGAAAGCGTCGTTTCCATTGTTCCGCAAACACTTCCTCGGCTTCCTCCAGATCGGCGAGAAAGGTTCTTTCCAGGCGCCGGCACAGCCCGGCGTGGCGGGTGAACAGGTTCAGTTCGTAGTTTAGAAAGAAGCTGCGGTAGTCGATGTTGGCGGTGCCGACCGTAGCGTGGCGGCCGTCGACGACGGCCGTCTTGGCGTGCAGCAGCCGCGGCAGGTATTCGAAGATGCGCACCCCGTTCTGCAGCAGGTTGTCGTAGGCCGCGTGCGCCGCCCACTGGGCAAGGCGCACATCGTGCTTGCGCGGCACCAGCACGCGCACGTCGACGCCCCGCCGGGCGGCTCCCGACAGCAGCCGCTGGGTACGGCGGTCGGGTACGAAATAGGGGGTGGTCACATAGATGCGGTCACGGGCGTTGGAGAACAGACTCGCGAAGCTCCCGTTGAGGTAGCGTCGCCCGCCGCGGCTGAAGTTGGAGACCAGGATGCTGCCCTGCGGTGTAGGGTGGAGCCGTGGCGGCCGACGACGGCCGATCCAGAAGCGCCCGAACAGTTCGCGCGCGTCGCTGGCAAGGGTGCCGCTGAAGGCGACATGGGTGTCACGCCAGCGCTTCGGACCGTAGACCGAGAGCGAGTTCTCACGGTGAATATTGTAACCGCCGACGTAGGCCAGGTGACCGTCGACCACCAGCAGCTTGCGGTGATTGCGACGGTTGTAGCGCCACGGGTGGCGCCAGTCCCAGCGGTGAAACCACCGTACCAGCACGCCGTGGTCTTCCAGCTTCCTGATCAGCCTGTGAGACGCCCAGAACAACGAACCGGCGGCATCGAGGTGCATGCGCACGATGACGCCGGCACGCGCTCGTTCCGCGAGTGCTTCGGCAAATCGGTTGCCGATCTCGTCGTCTGCAAAGATGTAGCTCTCGAGCAGAACCTGGTGGCGGGCGCCGGCGATCGAGGCGATCATGGCGTCGTAGAGAACGTCGCCCTCGGTATAGAGGGTAAAGTGCTCCGCTTCCACGCCCGCTCAGCACATCCCGGTCAGCGACCGTGGAGGCGCACTACCCGGGAATCGTCGCTCCAGCCGGCCGCGAGTCGTTCCAGCTCGACCGGTTCGCCGAGGTGATAGCCCTGGACGAAGTCGACGCCCAGGCCGGTGAGTATTTCCAGCGAACGGGCATTCTCGACGTATTCCGCCGTGGTCTGCTTGCCCATCATGGCGGCGATTTCGCACACCGACCGGACCATGGTGCGATCGATGTCGTTGTCGCTGATATTGCGCACGAAGATGCCGTCGATCTTGACCATGTCCACCGGCAGGTTCTTGAGGTAGGCGAGCGAGGACAGGCCGCTCCCGAAATCGTCGAGCGCAAAGTGACAGCCGGTCTTGCGGAAGGCCTCGATGAACTCGACGGCCTGGCTCAGGTTGGAGATCGCCGCCGTTTCGGTGATCTCGAAGCACAGCCGGTTGTGCAGGAAGGGGGCGGCATCCAGTTGCTTCAGCGCATGGTCGCGGAATGCCGGGTCGCACAGCGACAGCGCGGAGAGGTTGATGGAACAGAGTTCCAGCATTTCCAGGGCGCCCCGGTGTTGGTCGAACCAGCGTATCACGTGCTCCAGCACCCAGCGGTCCAGACGGGTGGAAAGGTTATAGCGCTCCGCCGCCGGCATGAAGGTGCCTGGGCGGATCACGCGATTGCCCTCGCGCAGGCGCAGCAGAATCTCGCAACGACGGCCGCTGCTGTCGGCGTTGCAGGGCAGGATGGGCTGCGCGTACAGCAGGAAACGGTCCTCGTCGAGCGCTTCCGACACCCCGGTCGCCCAGTGCATCTCGCCCACGCGGGCGGCGACGGTGTCGTCGTCCGCGTGGCAGATGTGGATGCGGTTGCGGCCCTGTTCCTTGGCCGCATAACAGGCCGAGTCGGCGAGGCTCATGGCGTCTTCCAGGGTGCTGCCGGGTTGCAGCGGTACCACGCCGATACTGACGCCGATGCTGAAGCGCCGGGTCTGCCACTGAAAGCAGAATTCGTCGATCACTTCGCGCATCCGTTCCGCCAGGGCCCGCGCCTTCTCCAGCGGACAGTGCTCCATCAGCACCGCGAACTCGTCGCCGCCCAGTCGCGCGAGGGTGTCACGGGCGCGTATCTGGCCCTTGAGCAGGCTGGCGATCTGGCGCAGCAGCTCGTCACCGGCGATGTGCCCGCAGGTGTCGTTGATCACCTTGAACTGGTCGAGATCGAGGTAGCAAAGCACGTGGTGGTCGTCCACCTGCCGCGGACGCGACAGGATGTGCCGCAGCCGGCGATCGAATTCGCGCCGGTTGATCAGGTTGGTCAGGGCATCGTGGGTTGCCTGGTAGGCCAGCTGATCCTCCAGCTCGCGCCGTTCGGTGACGTCCCTGCAGACCACCAGCAGCTGCGCGCCGGCATTGTCCGGGTCGAGGCTGACCCGCTGGTGGACCCACAGAATGGAGCCGTCCTTGCGCACCTTGCGGTATTCGATGCCACTGTCCGGCTCCGGATGGCGGAACTTGTGTTCGATGTAGGAGAACACGCGCGACTGGTCCGCCGGATGTATGAGGCGCGCTGCCGACTCCCCGACCAGTTCGTCGGCCTCATAACCGAGCAGGTGGGCACCAGTGCGATTGATGGAGGTGACAATCCCCTCGGCATTGATGGTGGTGTAGATGTCGGGGGCGTTCTCGTACAGTGCCTGGTAGCGGGCCTGGCTGGCGCGCAGGGCCTTCTCGGCGTTCACCTGGTCGGTGATGTTGCGGAAGATGCCGCGTGTCGAGACGGCTTCGCCGTCCTTGATGATGGCGCCGCAGTCGCCGGCCAGATGGATGGTCCTGCCGTCCTTTGTCCTGTACTTGAAGTCGATCTCGTTGAGTCTGGCGCCGCATTTCAGCTTTTCGAAACGATCGGTGCAGCACGCCAGGCTGTCCGGATGCAGCACGTCGGTCAGGTTGAGGGAACGGACCTCCTGCTCATCGTAGCCCATGGTCTCACGCCAGGCCCGGTTGGTATAGATGAAAGAGCCGTCCGCGGCGATGCACTGGATCAGGTCGCTGGTATTGTCGAAGATGTCGAGATAGCGTTCCTCGCTTTCGATCAGGCGCTGCTTCATTCGTTGCCGTGCCCGCTCACGGTCGGCCCGTCGCAGCAGGGCGTCGACCAGGGCCGGGACGCGGCGCAGTTGCGCATCGTTGCGCAGTATGCAGTGCTCCAGCCCGGCCTCGAGACAGGCAAGCGCGATTTGTTCGTCACCACGTTCGGCGACCAGTATTACGGGAATGTGGGGATCCCGTTCGTGCAGTTGCGAGGCCAGTTCCAGCGCATCGAAATCGCGGAGTTCCAGTTCGCTGATCACCAGGTCGGGGAGTCGCTCGTCGAGCGCCGAAGCCAGCTGTCCACGGTGCTCACAACGCCGGAATTCGATCCGGCGGTGGTATTCGCCCAATGCGGCCCGGATGGCGGGTTCCAGCGTGGGGGACATGGCCAGCAGGATGTCGATCGTTTGCTCAGGCATGCTCGTTACTCACAGATTGCTCGCATTTCATTTTCCCGTCCGGATTGTAGCGGATCGACAGGGCCTAACCTTAGCGGATTGCGTGCCTCATCGCGGCTTCACGGCTTCGATGCTGGCAGAACACACATAGTCCTCCACGCTGCGACCGGGCGCCCACTCGCGTATGAACTCGCGCGACCGGTCCAGCGGCCGGATGCGTATGTCGCAGAAGCCTGCGCCGACCAGCATCTCCTCCAGCGCTTCGACCGTCGCCGCGCCGGCGATGCAGGCCGAATGCAGAAAGGGGTCGTCGCGCACCGATTCCGGCAGTTCGGCGGTAGCGACGACGTCGGATATCGCCAGCCGGCCACCGGCCCGGAGGACCCGCCAGGCGTCCCGGAACACCTGCTCCTTGTCCGGAGAGAGGTTGATGACGCAGTTGGAGATGATGACGTCGATGGTGTCGTCGGCTACCGGCAGGTGCTCGATCTCGCCGAGGCGGAACTCGACGTTGTCGAAGTCGCCGCGCGCGGCATTGGCGCGCGCCTTGCTGATCATGGCCGGCGTCATGTCGACGCCGATGACGCGTCCCTCGGCGCCGACCTCACGCGCGGCGAGAAAGGCGTCGAAGCCGCCGCCGCTGCCCAGATCGAGGACGGTCTCGCCGGCCTTCAGGCTCGCGATGGCGCGCGGATTGCCGCAGCCCAGCCCCATGTCGGCCCCTTCAGGAACGCTGTCGAGGTCGTCCTGGCTGTAGCCAAGGCGCGTCGAGATCAGGCGGTTGATGGCTGCGTCTTCGGACACGCCACAGCAGGAAGCCGCTTCGCCGCAGCAGGCGGACGAGTCGCTCGCCTCGGCAACCCCGGTGTAGGCCTCGCGTACCGACTGGCGGACGTCGTCGAGCTTGTTCGCGTTCATGTGGATACCCCCATCGTCACTTGCGGTTGTCTGCCGCTTGCATAGACATCTCCCTGACGGCCGCCTGTCCGGCCAGGGCCTCCCATCGCCGCAGGTCCTCCGCGGTATCGATGTCCCACAGGGCATCGAGCTCGGCCCAGCGGCAGCCCAGCGCCAGCAGGCGTTTGCGCGTGTGCGCCAGTACCCGTTCGCTGCCCCAGGGCATGTCGCGGAACAGCGCCGTCTCGCAGCGGCGTGCACCCAGCAGCACGTAGCCGCCGTCCTCGGCCGGCCCGATCACCATCTCCATGCCGTCCTGCAGGCGGGCACAGGCCGCTTCCAGGTAGTCGCCATCCATCAGCGGGCAGTCACTGCCGATCAGAATGGCGAAGGAGGCCTCTTCGAGGGCGAGCCGAAGGGCCCGTTCCATTCTCCGGCCCAGGTCGCCGTCCCCCTGGGGCCGGACACGCAAGTCGTAGTCCGTCATCAGTTCGGCAAAATATGGATGTCCGACCGCCGGCGTGGTCCACAGTTCCACCGGCGCGAGGCGCGCCGTCACTGCCCGTTCCACCGTGGTGCGCACCCAGCTCCGGTACAACGCCGTGGC
>DROT01000260.1 GCA_011321775.1 Gammaproteobacteria bacterium
GACCACGGAAATGCCTTGGTATGAAAACACCCAATCAGGTATTTTTCGGAATCGATCCACCTGTTGCACTAGCGAGTTGAATCCGCACGGAAAAAGCCGGCCGTTGTCTGAGCGCAGCGAGTTTAGGCCGGCCCGGAAAATCCGGCCCATTTCAAGGAGAAAAGCGGTCACCTGAGGGAAGAGGCGTCCCCCACCTGCGCTGATCCGAATCGTTATGCCAGGCCTTTCGTGAAAACGCTCCGCTAAAAGCGTGTTCCATGGCCGAAAAAATGCGAAAATCGAACGTTTCGTACTTTCGACCACATCATGGAACAAGCCGCCAAGCCGGTACCCGAGATCCCGGCCCCCCTCAGTCCGCTGACACCAGCGCTGCCCGCACCCGGCGGGCGGCTGCTGTGGTCGCGTCTCTACGGCGACAGCCTGCCGCTGGCGCTGGCCCGTGCGGCGCTGCAGTACGGCGGGCTGATGGTGATCATCACCCCCGACAGCCAGGAGGCCGAACAGCTGCAACAACAGCTGCGCTTCTTCAGTGACGATAGCCTGGACGTGCTCTGTTTCCCCGACTGGGAGACCCTGCCCTACGACAGCTTCTCGCCCCACCAGGACATCATCTCCGAACGCCTGCAGACGCTGCACCGCCTGCCCTCGCTGAAAAAGGGCATCCTGCTGGTACCGGTCGCCACCCTGCTGCAGCGCCTGCCGACCCCGGACTTCGTCGAGGGACACAGCCTCATCCTGGACACCGGCGATACCCTCGAACTGGACGCCATGCGCAGCCGACTCGAGAAAGCCGGTTATCGCTGCGTCTCCCAGGTCATGGAACACGGCGAGTTCGCGGTGCGCGGATCCCTGCTGGACCTGTTTCCCATGGGCAGCACTGTGCCCTATCGCATCGACCTGTTCGACGAGGAGATCGAGTCGATCCGCACCTTCGATCCCGACAGCCAGCGCTCGCAGGAACGCGTCGACCGCATTCGCCTGCTGCCGGCGCGCGAGTTCCCGGTCGATGAGGCCGCCATCACCCGCTTTCGGCGCGCCTGGCGCAGCCGTTTCGAGGGGGACCCCATGCGCGCCCCGGTCTACCGCGACGTCAGCGAAGGCCTGATTCCCGGGGGGATCGAATACTACCTGCCGCTCTTCCTGGAACAGACCGCCACCCTGTTCGACTATCTTCCCGCGGACAGCTGCCTGGTCGAGAGCGAGGATGCGCGTGCCGCGGTGGAGAACTTCCGCGCCGAGCTGGCCGAACGCTACGAGTCACTGCGCCACGACATCGAGCGCCCGCTGCTGCCGCCGGAGTCGCTCTACCTCGACGAACAGGAGAGCCGTGAGGCGCTGGAGCGCTGTGCCCGCATCGAACTGCAGCGCTCGGAATCCGTCGAGCGGGACGGCATCCGCTTCGCCAGCCGCGCCCTCCCCACCCTGCAGATCCAGGCGCGTTCGGAACGACCGGCCGGGGCGCTGCAGGACTTCCTCGCCGGCTTTCCCGGACGGGTGCTGCTGTGCGCCGAATCGGCGGGGCGACGCGAGACCCTCATCGGCCAGCTGCGCGAGTTCGGGCTGCGCCCGCGCCCGGTGGAGGACTGGCGCGAGTTTCTCGAGGGCGACAGCGATCTGGCCATCACCGTGGCACCGCTGGAACAGGGTGCCTGGCTGGAGACCGAACCGGCGCTGGCCATCGTCACCGAGCCGCGGCTGTTCGGCGAACGCGCCCTGCAGCGACGGCGACGCCGGCCGCGGCGCGACGCCGAAGCCATCATCAGCAACCTCACCGACCTGCACGTCGGCGCCCCGGTGGTGCACGAGGACCACGGCGTCGGCCGCTACCTCGGACTGCAGAAACTGAGCGTCGGCGGCATCGAGGCCGAGTTCCTCACGCTGGAATACGCCGGCCACGACAAGCTCTACGTCCCGGTCGCCTCGCTGCACCTGATCAGCCGCTACACCGGCTCCTCGCCCGAGACCGCGCCACTGCACCGCCTCGGCAGCGACGCCTGGCAGAAGGCGCGCAAGAAGGCGGCCCGGCGCATCCACGACGTGGCCGCCGAACTGCTGGACATCTACGCCCGCCGCGCCGCGCGCAAGGGGCACGCCAGCCGGGTCGACCCGGAGGAATACGCCGCCTTCGCCAGCGCCTTCCCCTTCGAGGAGACCCCCGACCAGGCGCGCGCCATCGAGGCGGTGCTGGAGGACATGGCCTCCGACCGGCCCATGGACCGGGTGGTGTGCGGCGACGTGGGTTTCGGCAAGACCGAGGTGGCGATGC
>DROT01000261.1 GCA_011321775.1 Gammaproteobacteria bacterium
CCCTTGAAGACGGCGTGGTTGAGGGTGTGATACAGCGCGGCCACCAGGCCCAGCGCGGCCAGCAGTGGATGGCCGGTGCCGGTGAACACCATCGACAGCCCCAGGCCGATGAAGATGATGCCGATGTTCTCCACCGAGTGGTAGGCCAGCAGGCGCTTGAGGTCGTGCTGCATCAAGGCGTACAGCACGCCCATCAGCGCCGATACGCTGCCGACGATGAGCACCGCCACGCCCCAGCCCCAGTGGATCGGTCCGAGCAGGTCGAAACAGAAGCGCATGAAGCCGTATACCGCCACCTTCAGCATGACGCCGGACATCAGCGCGGAGATGTGCGACGGCGCCACCGGGTGTGCCTCCGGCAGCCAGGCGTGCAGCGGTACCAGGCCGGCTTTCATGCCGAAGCCGAAGAAGGCCAGCGCGAAGGCCACGCTGGCCCAGACCGTATCGGGGTGGGTGGCGCGCATGGCATCGAAGGCGAAGCCCTTGCCGAAGCCAGCCAGTACCCCGTAGCCCAGCAGGATGGAGAGTGCGCCGATGTGGGCCATCAGCAGGTACAGGAAGGCGGCACGGCGGTTGGCGGCATTTTCGTGCTGCCAGGAGACCAGAAAATAGGAGGACAACGACATCAGTTCCCAGGCCACCATGAACAGGAAGGCGTCGTTCGCCAGTACCACCAGCTGCATGCCGGCCACGAACAGGCCGGTAAAGCCGCCCAGCGCCGTGAGCGAGTCGCGCCCGCGTTCGTGTTCCCGTACGTAGCCCGGCCCGTACAGTGCCACGGCGACCGTGATCAGACCGATCAGGGCCAGGAAAAAGCCCGACAGGCCGTCGAGCCGCACCTGCCACGGCAGCCACGGGAGGCCCAGCGGGAGCTGTGCAGTGAAGGCCTGTTCGGCAGTCAGGGCGGAAATGCCGGCGATCGTCCCCAGCAGGCCCGACAGGCCCAGCAACGGCATCACCAGCCGGCGGACGACCGCCGGTCGCCCGCCGGCGGCCAGCGACAGCAGCGCCGACAACAGTGCCAGCGCGACCGCCGAGGCGGCCATGGGGAGCGGACTATAGGGGTTCATCGGACGGCGTATTCTATACCAGCCGTTGCGGGCGGTGCGTGAAGGAAGCGTGAGGGGATGGCCGCCAGGGCGTTTTTTTGCGTGTTTCCGTGCGCTTCTGCGGCCTCAGGGGTCCGGAGCTCCAAGTGTTTAAAACTCGGACAGTTTTCAACAGGCCGTCTTGGCACGGCAGAGTCCATCGAGTACAATCTCGCCGCTTCCGGGCCTCCAACGGGACGCGAAGCTGCCTGGCACGTTGCCAGAAACGGTACAACACGACTCCTGCGGCGGAGGTTCCCTTGAAGACATCGGCCTTGCTGGCCCTGGAAGACGGCAGCCTGTTCAGGGGCCGGTCGATCGGTTCGGCTGGCCAGAGCACCGGCGAAGTGGTGTTCAACACCGCCATGACCGGTTACCAGGAAATCCTCACCGACCCTTCCTACGCGCGCCAGCTGGTGACCCTGACCTACCCCCACATTGGTAACGTCGGGGTGAACGTCGAGGACGAGGAGTCCGACGGTATCCAGTGCGCCGGTCTCATCATTCGCGACCTGCCGCGTCGCCACAGCAGCTTCCGCAGCCAGCAGAGTCTCTCTGACTTTCTGCAGGAACAGGGGGTGGTCGCCATCGCCGACATCGATACCCGCCGGCTGACGCGCATCCTGCGCGAGAAGGGCGCCCAGAACGGCTGCCTGGTGGCGGGCGAGCAGATCGATGAAGAAGCCGCTGTTGCGGCGGCGCGCGCCTTCCCGGGCCTCAAGGGCATGGATCTGGCGCGCGAAGTGACGACCCGCGTACCCTATGAATGGGCGCAGGGCAGCTGGACGCTCGAGGGCGGACTGCCTTCGGCTCCGCATCCCGTCGACGAGAAACTGCCCTGGCACGTGGTCGCCTACGACTATGGCGTCAAGCGCAACATCCTGCGCATGCTGGTGGATCGCGGTTGCCACCTGACGGTGGTGCCGGCGCAGACCCCGGCGGCCGAGGTGATGGCGCTGAAGCCCGATGGCGTGTTCCTGTCCAACGGACCCGGTGACCCGGAGCCCTGCGACTATGCCATCGCCGCCATCCGCGAGATCGTCGAGCGCGGCACCCCGGTGTTCGGCATCTGTCTCGGCCACCAGCTGCTGTCGCTGGCCAGCGGCGCGCGCACCGTGAAGATGAAGTTCGGCCACCACGGCGCCAACCACCCGGTGCAGGACCTCGACAGCGGGGTGGTGATGATCACCAGCCAGAACCACGGCTTCGCCGTCGACGAACAGGCGCTGCCGGAAAACCTGCGCGCCACCCACCGTTCGCTGTTCGACGGTTCCCTGCAGGGCGTCCAC
This sequence comes from Gammaproteobacteria bacterium, assembly GCA_011321775.1. Lineage (GTDB taxonomy): Bacteria > Pseudomonadota > Gammaproteobacteria > DSM-19610 > DSM-19610 > Thiogranum. Next base: position 2,378 of record DROT01000261.1, read on the forward strand.
CGTACCGACCGGCCGGCGTTCAGCTTCCAGGGGCACCCCGAGGCCAGCCCCGGACCGCACGACGTGGCGCCGCTGTTCGACCATTTCATCGAGCTGATCGAGGCCGCCGGCGGCACACAGGGGTGAAGGAGCGAGGCGGCACAGACAGAGTATAAGGGGGCACTCCGATCACACCGTCGCTTCGGCGAGAGCCGGGAGCCGGTGCGCGCTGAACACCACGGATTCCGGCCTGCGCCGGAATGACGAAAGAGAAACCGATACCAGGAAACGCCGGTTTTCCACCGGTCGGCAGCGGCACGGCGATGCCGCAACCCGGCAGTGACCAGAGAATGTACGCATGCCACGAAGAAACGACATAGAGAGCATCCTCATCATAGGCGCGGGGCCGATCGTGATCGGTCAGGCCTGCGAGTTCGACTATTCCGGCGCCCAGGCCTGCAAGGCACTGAAGGAGGAGGGCTACCGCGTCATCCTGGTCAACTCCAACCCCGCCACCATCATGACCGACCCGGACATGGCGGACGCGACCTACATCGAACCCATCAACTGGGAGACGCTGGCGCGCATCATCGAGCGCGAGCGCCCGCACGCGCTGTTGCCGACCATGGGCGGGCAGACGGCGCTCAACTGCGCCCTCGACCTGGTGCGCGAGGGCGTGCTGGAGAAGTACGGCGTGGAGATGATCGGCGCCTCGCGCGAGGCCATCGACAAGGCCGAGGATCGCGACCAGTTCCGCGAGGCGATGCTGAAGATCGGCCTGGAGATGCCGCGCGCCGCGGTGGCGCACAGCATGGAGGAGGCGCTGCAGGTACAGGCGCAGGTGGGCTATCCCACCGTTATCCGGCCGTCCTTCACCATGGGGGGGAGCGGCGGCGGGATCGCCTACAACAAGGAGGAGTTCGTCGACATCTGCGAACGCGGCCTGGAACTGTCGCCCACCAACGAGTTGCTCATCGAGGAATCCATCCTCGGCTGGAAGGAATACGAGATGGAGGTGGTGCGCGACCACAAGGACAACTGCATCATCATCTGTTCCATCGAGAACTTCGACCCCATGGGGGTGCACACCGGCGATTCGATCACCGTGGCGCCGGCACAGACCCTCACCGACAAGGAATACCAGATCATGCGTGACGCCTCGCTGGCGGTATTGCGCGAGATCGGCGTGGACACCGGTGGCTCCAACGTGCAGTTCGCCGTCGATCCCGCCAACGGGCGCATGATCATCATCGAGATGAACCCGCGCGTGTCGAGGTCCTCGGCGCTGGCCTCCAAGGCCACCGGCTTCCCCATCGCCAAGGTGGCCGCCAAGCTGGCGGTCGGCTACACGCTGGACGAGCTGCAGAACGAGATCACCGGCGGCGCCACCCCCGCGTCCTTCGAGCCGGCCATCGACTACGTGGTCACCAAGATACCGCGCTTCACCTTCGAGAAATTCCCGCAGGCGGAGAACCGGCTGACCACGCAGATGAAATCGGTGGGCGAGGTGATGGCCATCGGTCGCACCTTCCAGGAATCCGTGCACAAGGCGCTGCGTGGGCTGGAGACCGGTATCGACGGTTTCGACGAGATCGTCGACCCGGCGGAGGAGGGTGCCGAAGACCGTATTCGACGCGAACTGCGCCAGCCCGGCGCCGACCGCATGCTGTATCTCGCCGACGCCTTCCGCGCCGGCCTGGACCTCGACGAGATCCATGCGCTCACCCGCATCGATCCCTGGTTCCTGGTGCAGATCGGGGAACTGGTCGAGATCGAGGCGGAAGTGCGCGCGCGTGGTGTGGAAGGGATCGATGCCGCCTTCACCCGCGAGCTGAAACGCAAGGGTTTCTCCGACCGGCGGCTGGCGAAACTGCTGTCCATCGACGAGGCCGCCTTTCGCCGGCTGCGGCACGAGTTCGGCGTGCGGCCGGTATTCAAGCGCGTCGATACCTGTGCCGCCGAGTTCGCCACCAGCACCGCCTACCTGTATTCCACCTACGAGGAGGAATGCGAGGCCGATCCGGACGGGCGCGACAAGATCATGGTGCTGGGCGGCGGGCCCAACCGTATCGGCCAGGGTATCGAGTTCGACTACTGCTGCGTGCACGCCGCGCTGGCCATGCGCGAGGACGGCTACGAGACCATCATGGTCAACTGCAATCCCGAGACCGTGTCCACCGACTATGACACCTCCGACCGCCTGTACTTCGAGCCGCTGACGCTGGAGGACGTGCTGGAAGTCATTCACAAGGAGCAGCCCAAGGGCGTGATCGTGCAGTACGGCGGGCAGACGCCGCTGAAACTGGCGCGCGCGCTGGAGGAGGCGGGCGCGCCCATCATCGGCACCACGCCGGACTCCATCGACCTCGCCGAGGACCGCGAGCGTTTCCAGCAGATGGTTCACGAACTGGACCTGCTGCAGCCCCCCAACCGTACCGCGCGCAGCATCGACGCGGCGCTGGCGCTGGCGGGTGAGATCGGCTATCCGCTGGTGGTGCGGCCTTCCTACGTGCTCGGCGGCCGCGCCATGGAGATCGTCTACAACGAGGAGGACCTGCGGCGTTACATGGCCGAGGCGGTGAGCGTCTCCAACGAGTCACCGGTGTTGCTGGACCGCTTCCTCAACGACGCCATCGAGGTTGATGTCGACGCCGTGTGTGACGGCGAACAGGTGTTGATCGGCGGCATCATGCAGCACATCGAGCAGGCCGGGGTGCATTCCGGCGACTCGGCCTGCTCGCTGCCGGCCTACAGCCTGGAGAACGAAGTACAGGACCGCATGCGCGCCCAGATGCGCGCCATGGCCAGGGCGCTGAACGTGGTCGGCCTGATGAACGCCCAGTTCGCCATCAAGGACGAGGACATCTACATCCTCGAGGTGAACCCGCGTGCCTCGCGCACCGTGCCCTTCGTGTCCAAGGCCACCGGCCTGCCGCTGGCCAAGATCGCCGCGCGCTGCATGGCCGGCACCTCGCTGGCGCAGCAGGGAATCGACGGCGAGCGCATACCGCCCTACTATTCGGTCAAGGAGGCGGTGTTCCCGTTCGTCAAGTTCCCCGGTGTCGACCCGCTGCTGGGGCCGGAGATGAAATCCACCGGCGAGGTGATGGGGATCGGCCGCAGTTTCGGCGAGGCCTTCGCCAAGGCGCAGATCGCCGCCGGCGAGGTATTGCCGCGTTCCGGACGGGTGTTCATCAGCGTGCGCGCCGCGGACCGCGAGGACGCGGTGCGACTCGCCGGCGAGTTCGTGCGCCAGGGCTTCAGCGTGGTCGCCACCCGCGGTACCGCGGCCGCCATCGATGCCGCCGGTATTCCCTGCGAAGTGGTCAACAAGGTCACCGAGGGGCGGCCGCACATCGTCGACATGATCAAGAACGAACAGATCGACCTGATCGTCAACACCACCGAGGGCAAGCAGGCGATCGCCGATTCCTACACCATTCGCGGTGCGGCGCTGCAGCACAAGGTGCCATACAGCACGACCATCGCGCACGCCTACGCGACCAGTCTGGCCCTCGGCCATCTGGACTCGTCCCGGGTGGAGCGCATCCAGGATCTACATCAGGAGCAGGTGGCATGAGCAAGGTTCCATTGACCAAACGCGGCGCGGAAAAACTGCAGGAGGAGCTGCAGTATCTGAAGACGGTGGAACGCCCGCGCATCATCCAGGCGATCGCCGAGGCGCGCGCCCACGGCGACCTCAAGGAGAATGCCGAGTACCACGCCGCGCGCGAGCAGCAGAGCTTCACCGAGGGACGTATCAAGGAGATCGAGGGCAAGCTGTCGCACGCCCAGATCATCGACGTCTCCACCCTCGATGCCGGCGGCAAGGTGGTATTCGGCGCCACGGTGGAGCTGGAGGACGAGGACAGCGGCGAGCAGCTGACCTACCAGATCGTCGGCGACGACGAGGCCGACATCAAGGCCGGGCTGGTCTCCATCAGCTCTCCCATCGCCCGCGCCCTGATCGGCAAGGAAGAGGGCGACGTCGCCACCGTGGTCACGCCGGGCGGCGAGCGCAACCTGGAGATCGTCGCGGTGCGTTATGAGTAAGCGTGGATAGTCGCCGCCTGCTGGCCGGGGAGCGTATCCTGCTGACGCTGTGGGTTGGCGGATTGTGGGCCATCGGCTATATCGTCGCCCCGACGCTGTTCGTGAATCTCGATGACCGCGCCCTGGCGGGCACCCTGGCAGGCCAGATGTTCGCGATCATCGCCTGGATCGGGCTGGTCTGCGGCGCTATCCTGTTGATCCTGAATCAGCTCCGCCACCCCCGGCGGCGTTCCAACTGGCGCGCGCTGGTATTGCTGGCCATGCTGCTGCTGGTGCTGGCGGGACAGTTCATACTGGCGCCGATGATCGCCGATCTGCGCGCGGCCGGTGCCACCGCCACGGCGGCCTTCGCCCGTCTGCACGGCATGGCCTCGGTGGCCTACCTGGTCACCAGCCTGCTCGGCCTGGCGCTGGTGGCCGCACCGTGCGAAGAGAGCCGTGGGCAGGGATGAGCGGGTGGTCACCGCGTTCCGAGCGGGAGTGAGCCATGGGTGAGTTCGTGAAATGGCGCGACGACTGGAAGCTGGGCATCGAGCCGCTCGATCGCCAGCACCGGCAGATGACCGATGCGCTCAATCGCCTGGTACAGGCCTGTCACGGTGAACTGGAGCCGGGGGTCGGAGAGGAGGAGAGGGAAGGTGTTCTGGCCCAACGGATGGATGAACTCTACCGCCTGACCCGCGATCATTTCCGTCTCGAGGAACGCATGATGCAGGCGACCCGTTTCCCGGGCCATGCCGAGCACGCCCGCGAGCACGCGCTGCTGCTGGCGGAACTCAAGCGTGCGTTCGCCGAACGCCTGGCAGCGGGTTGCTGCGATCTCGACGAGCGCACGCTGCAGGCGCTGAAGACCTGGTTCGTGGTGCACGTGTCGCGCAGCGACCGCGAGTTTGCCGACTATATCGCGGAGCACGATATTCCGGTCGAGCAACAGGGCAGCGGGACCGCAGGCGACAGTCGGTCATGAACGACAGCGACAACAGGCAAGTGATCCTGGTCGTCGACGACGAACCGATGAACATCACGCTGCTGGCGGGGATTCTCAAGGGACACTACAAGGTGAAGATGGCAAAGGACGGTGAAAAGGCGCTCCGCATTGCCGCTGCCACGCCGCCGCCGGACCTGATCCTGCTGGACGTGATGATGCCCGGCATGGACGGCTGGGAAGTGTGTCGTCGCCTCAAGGCGCAGGACACCACCCGCGACATCCCGCTGGTGTTCGTCACCGGCATGACCGACGACAGCGAGCGCCGCAAGGGGCTGGCGCTGGGTGCGGCCGGTTTCCTGCACAAGCCGGTGGATGCGGCCGAGGTGCTGGAGACGGTACGGAGTCTGCTGGAGTCTCCATGATCCCGCCCGGCCAGGTTTCTGCACGTCGCCACGCGACGGCGCCAGGTGGCGGTTCGTGAAGCTGCGTCTCAAGTTCACCCTGTTCGTCATCGCACCGCTGTTCGCGGTGTTTTCGCTCATGGTGTGGGTGGGGCTCGACGCCTTCGAGCACAATACCCGCAAGGAGATCTCGCGGGAACTGCGGGAGTCCGCCCAGGCGCAGGCGGCCCATATCAGCGCGCTGATGCGCGAGGTGGCGCAGGTGGCGCGCAGCAGTGCCGAGTTCCTCGGTATCCGCACGGACCTCGATGCGAAGACGCTGGAGGCCATGTTGCGGCGCAACGTCAACGGCAATCCCGTCGTGTTCGGTTCCGCCGTGGCCTTCGAGCCGGGCGCCTTCGAGGGACGTCCCCGCTTCGCCCCCTATGCCTTCCGCAACCCGAAGAAGGGCGGCGACATCGAGACCATCCAGCTGGACTACGACTACACCGATCCGAAATGGGACTGGTACCGGCTGGCGAAGCAGGCGGGTCACGGCATCTGGACCGAGCCCTACTTCGACGAAGGCGGCGGCAACATCCTCATGACGACCTTTTCGGTGCCGTTCTATCGCAACGGCCGTTTTGCCGGTGTGGCCACCGTCGACGTGCCGCTGGAGCCGCTCAATCGCCTGCTGGCCGTGGGCGGAGGGATCGAACGGCGTTTCGTACTCCTGTCGGCCAGCCAGCGCTTTCTCTACGCCGGCGACCGCAGCATGATCGGCAAGCCGCTGCTCGGGGAACTGGAGGCGCGCGACCGGCGCGATCTCGCCATCGAACTGGCGCGCGCCGTCGACGCCGGTGAGCCGCGCACCCTGGTACTGGAGGGCCTGGACCGGCCCGAACCGCAGTGGGTCACGGTGGTGCCGGTGAAGACCGCCGGCTGGACGCTGGTGTCGATCGAGGACCAGAGCGTGGCGCTGGCCTTTCTCAACCAGCAGCGCCGGCGTGCCATCGCCGTACTGGCGGCCGGTTTCCTGCTCAGCATGGGGCTGGTGTGGGTACTGCTGGCCTGGGTCACGCGGCCGTTGCGCAACCTCGCCGCCGCCGTCGACGAGGTGTCACACGGCAACCTGGCGGTGCGTATCGAGCGCGAGGGCGGTGACGAGATCGGTGACCTCGCCGAGCGTTTCGCCGAGATGCTGGCGCGGCTGCTGCAGAGGGAAGCCGCGCTCAAGGAACTCAACGAGTCGCTGGAAAAGCGCGTCGAGGAGCGTACCCGCTCGCTGGAGAAGAGCCAGAACCTGATCCGGGCGCTGCTCGACAATTCCCCGGCGGTGATCTACCTCAAGGATCTGGACGGCCGCTACCTGATGGTCAACCGCGTCTGGAGCGAGGTCACCGGGGTGACGGCCGAACGCGCCATCGGTTCCACCGATTTCGACTTTGCGCCGCCCGAGGTGGCGGAGGAATTCGTCGTCAACGACCGGCGCGTGGTCGCCGGGGGGAAACCGGTACAGAGCGAGGAACACCTGCCGCAGGCGGACGGCCGGGTGCACGTCTACCGTTCCTTCAAGTTCCCGGTGTTCGACCAGGAGGGACGGATGTTCGCCGTCGGCGGCGTGTCCACCGACATCAGCGATCTCATGGAGATGCAGCAGGAACTGCAGCAGGCGCGCGAGGTGGCGGAGGAGGCCAGCCGCTCCAAGTCGGAGTTCCTCGCCAACATGAGTCACGAGATCCGCACGCCGATGAACGCCATCATCGGCCTGTCGCACCTGGCACTGGCTACCGACCTCAGCCCGCGCCAGCGCGACTACCTGAAGAAGATCTACAACTCCGCCCAGTCGCTGCTCGGGATCATCAACGACATCCTCGATTTCTCCAAGATCGAGGCCGGCAAGCTGGAGATGGAGGCCATCGAGTTCGACCTCGAGGAGACCCTGGACAACCTGGTCAGCATGATGTCGGTGAAGACCGCGGAGAAGGGGCTGGAATTCCTGGTGGACCGCGGCCCCGAGGTGCCCACCGGACTGGTGGGCGACCCGCTGCGCGTCGGCCAGGTGCTCATCAACCTGGTCAACAATGCGGTCAAGTTCACCGACGCGGGCACGGTGACGCTGCGCGTGGCGCTGGCGGAACGGCGACAGGATGGCGTGACCCTGCGGTTCGAGGTGCAGGATACCGGCATCGGCATGGACGAGGCGCAACTGGGGCGGCTGTTCCGCTCCTTCACCCAGGCGGACGGTTCCACCACCCGCAAGTATGGCGGCACCGGTCTCGGCCTGACGATCTCGCGGCGGCTGGTGGAGATGATGGGCGGCGAGATCGGCGTCGAGTCGCAACCGGGCGCGGGATCGACCTTCTGGTTCACGGTGCAGCTGGGCCTGGCGCAGAAACTGCCGCAGCGGCGCCGCCTGAGCGCCACCCCCGACCTCGAGGGACTGCCGGTGCTGGTGGTGGACGACAACCCGGTGGCGCGCGAGATCCTGGTGCGCGACGTGGAGCAGTTCGGTTTCCGGGCCGGCGAGGCGCCGTCCGCGGCCGAGGCCCTGGCCGAGCTGCGGCAGGCGCAGCAGCGCGGCGAGCCCTGGCGGCTGGCGCTGGTGGACTGGAACATGCCGGGCATGAGCGGCCTGGAACTGGCACGCCGCATCCTCGAGGACGAGACGCTGGAGCCGAAGCCGCACATCATCATCGTCTCCGCCTACAGCCGCGAGGACCTGGTCCACCAGGCCCGCGAGCTGGGGCTGGACGGCTACCTGGTCAAGCCGGTCAACGACTCCTTGCTGTTCGACGCCATCATGCAGGCCTTCGGCAAGGAGATGCGGGCGCAGGCGCAGGCGCGCCGGCAGACGCCGGAGTTGCCGCCGCAGGTGCGCGGTGCCCGGCTGCTGCTGGTGGAGGACAACGAGATCAACCAGCAGGTCGCGCGCGAGATCCTCGAGAACGCCGGTGCCCGCGTGAGCGTGGCCGCCAACGGTGTCGAGGCACTGGAGATGCTCGCCGCCGGTGACTACGATGGCGTGCTGATGGACATGCAGATGCCGGTGATGGACGGTGTCACGGCGACCCGTGAGATCCGCAAGCAGGAAAGATACCGCGAGCTGCCGATCATCGCCATGACCGCCAACGCCATGGCCGGTGATCGCGACCGCTGCCTGCAGGCGGGCATGAACGACCACGTCGCCAAGCCGATCGACGTGCAGCAGCTGTTCGAGGTCCTCGGTCGCTGGATCGAGCTTCCCGAGGATCGTCGCGTCGAGCCGCCGCGGCCCGCGGAGGATGGTGCAGCGCAGGAGGCGCTGCCCGAACTGGCGGGCATCGACGTGGAGGGGGGGCTGGCGCGCGTCGGCGGCAATGCGAAGCTCTATCGGGGCATCCTGCTCAAGTTCCGCAGCAGCCAGGCGAAGGTCCCGGAGCAGATCGAGGCGGCGCTGGCGGCGGGGGAGCGCGACACGGCCGAACGCCTGGCGCACACGCTCAAGGGCGTGAGCGGCAGCATCGGCGCCGATGAACTGCAGCAGGCGGCACTCCGCCTGGAGAGCGCCATCCGTGAGGGGCGGGAAGGGCTGGCCGCGGTTCTGCAGGACGTGCGCGCGCGCCTGGCCCCGGTGCTGGAGGCGCTGGCCGTGCTCGAAGACGAGCGCGCGCCGGCAACGGCGGAGGCGAGCCCGGACCCGGAGCGTCTGCAGGCACTGCTGGCGCGCCTGCGCCAGTTGCTGGAAGAGGACGACGCCGAGGCCGCCGAGTCGCTGGACGAGCTTGCCGGACTGCTGTCCGGCACGCCGCTGGATCCGCTGCTGGAGCGTCTGGCGGCGGCCATCGGCGACTATGATTTCGAGCAGGCGCTGGAGCAGCTGGCACGGCTGGAACGGCAGCTGCAACAAGGGGAGCGTGCGCAAGGATGAAACCGGGTCGCCTCGGAAGAATGCTGGACACCCTGTTCCCGCCCTTTGTCGAGACGCGGCGCGAGAAACCGCGCGACATGATCTACGTGGCGCAGGAGCGGCCCGATCTCTATACCGCCCTGGCGGTGGGCGCCACCCATACCCTCAGTGCGCTGATGCTGGTCATCTACACGGTCATCGTCGGTCGCGGCATCGGTCTCTCGGGCACCGAACTGCGCGGTTTCATCGCCCTGGAGATCGTGGTAATGGGGCTGACCACCTTCCTCCAGAGCCGTACCACGCGCGTCAGCTCCGGGCACCTGATCGTGCACAGTCCCAGCCTGATGAGCATGGGCGCCTTCATCGCCGCGTCCACGCACTTCGGTATCGGCGCGGCCTCCGGCGGCCTGCTGCTGGCGGCGCTGGTGGTCATCGCGCTGTCACGACTGTTGCCGCGGCTGCAGACCTTCTTTCCGCCGGAGGTCGCCGGGGTGCTGCTGGTGCTGCTCGGCCTGACGCTGGTGGAGGGCGGCGTGCAGCGCTTCACCGGCCTGAACGAAGGGCACATCGATCCGGCCTCGGTGGCGACCGCGGTGGCGGCGCTGCTGGTGATCGTGGGCGTGTCCGTGTGGGGCAACCAGCGCATGCGCATCTTCGCCGTGGTGTTCGGTGTCGCCGCCGGCCTGGTGGTGGCGGTGTTCGCCGGCAAGTTCGGGGCCGCGCAGCTGGAGCGGGTGGCCGACCAGCCGCTGTTCGCCTTCCCGCTGTCGAGCTACAGGCCACCGACGCCGACGCTGGTGCTGGCGGCGGCGCTGCCGCTGCTGCTGATCCAGATCATCGCCTCGCTGGACAGCTTCGGCGCCGGGGTGGCCATCGACCGCCTCAACGACGAGAAGTGGCGGCGCGCCGACCTGCCGATGATCGGGCGGCTGGTGTCCTGTCACGGCATCGGCGTGATGATGAACGGACTGACGGGGACGCCGCCGGTCGGGGTCTCCTCGGGCAGCCTCGGCCTGGTCGCGGTCACCGGGGTGGCGGCGCGGCGCGTCGGCAGCGTCGCCGGCCTCATGCTGGTGGCGCTGGCCTTCTTCCCGCAGGTGTCGACCTTCATCATCCAGATCCCCCTGCCGGTGGTGGGGGCCATCATCGTCTATACCGCCGGCTACATGCTGGTGGTGGGGATGGAGCTGATCCTGTCGCGCATGCTCAACAGTCGGCGCATCTTCATGGTGGGGCTGAGTCTCACCATCGGCGCGGCACTGCTGCTGATGCCGGAACTGCGCGCCAGCGTGCCGCCGGACCTGGAACCGATCCTGGCCTCGCCGCTGACCATGGGCGGGCTCGCGGCCGTCGGTCTCAACCTGCTGTTCCGCATCGGCATCTCCGAGCGCGCCGAGATCGAGCTGGCGGGGCCGCACGCCGCGTATGACGCCACCGAGTTCCTGGAGGCGCAGGGCGCCAGCTGGGGCGCGCGGCGCGATGTCATCACCCGCGCCGGCGCCGCCGTCGGCGAGGCGCTCGAGGCGTTGCAGGGTGCCGGCCTGGTCGAGGGGCCGGTGAAACTGCGCGCCAGCTTCGACGAGTTCCGGCTGGTGCTGATCCTGGACTATGCCGGCCGGGCCTTCCAGCTGGAGCCGGTGAAGAAGATGGACCTGAGCGCGCTGCTCACCGAGGAGGGCGATGCCGGCTTCGAGGATGCCATGGCGCGTATGTCCAGCCACCTGATCCGCAACCTAGCGGACAAGGTGAGCAGCGCCGAGCGCGCCGGTCGCGCCGAGCTGAGGATGCAGTTCAGTCACTGAGGCGTGTTGCCCCTGAAGACCGGGTCGTTGATACGGAAAGCCATTCTGGTCTTTGTCCGTGGCTCCCTGGCCGGTTCCCGATACTGGCGCGCTGGACTTTGTTGCAGGTGGCCCGGATGATGGCCGGTGCCGCGCTGCGGTATATTATTTAGAATTACATAATTAGCATACACTTGTAGGAGCGGCCTTGGCCGCGAACGCGGCCAGATTCAAGCGGGTTCGCGGCCAAGGCCGCTCCTACGCGACGTCAATCATTAATGTAAGTCTCAATAACCCGGCAACCTAATAATATCGCACGACCATACAGCGGGAGAATCAATGAGTATCTTGTCCAGTAAGATCGAGGGCGTCTTCGTGATCATGCCGAACGGACGCCTGGACACCAACAACTACATGGAAGCCGAGAAGCTGGTGGCCGAGAGCATAGAGGCCGGGGAACGGAAGATCATCTTCGACTTCTCCAAGACCGACTACATCTCCAGTTCCGGACTGCGCGTCATCCTGCAGGCCGCCAAGCTGCTGCACAAGGACGGCGCCATCGCCCTGTGCAATGCCAACGAGCAGATCCACGAGGTGCTGGAGATCAGCGGCTTCCTCGACATGATCCGGCATTTCGGCAACCTGAAGGAGGCCATGGCCGCGGTCAGCGAATGATGTCCAGGCAGCAGAAGATCCTGGTCGTTGACGACGAGCCCATCAACATCGATGTGCTTACCGGTCTGCTCAAGGCCGACTATCGCATGATGGTGGCCAAGAACGGCGAACGCGCGCTCAAGGTGGCGCGCAGCGGCCACCCCGACCTCATCCTACTGGACGTCATGATGCCGGAGATGGACGGCTACGAGGTCTGCCGGCGGCTCAAGGCGGACCCGGAGACGCGCGACATCCCGGTGATCTTCATCACCGCCATGGGGGAGGTGGAGGACGAGACCCGCGGGCTGGAGGTCGGCGCCGTCGACTACATCCGCAAACCGGTGTCGCCGCCGATTCTCAGGGCCAGGGTGAAGACCCAGCTGGCGCTGGTGCGCCAGCGCGAGCAGCTCCGGGATGCCGCGACCATCATCGAGAAACAGCGCGACCGCATGGAGCAGGAACTCAACATCGGTCGCGACATCCAGATGAGCATGATGCCGCGGAACTTTCCGTCGGATCCTGGCAGCGAGGGCTTCGCCCTCTATGCGCGCCTGGAAGCGGCGCGCGAGCTGGGCGGGGATTTCTACGATTTCTTCCGCCTCGATGACGGGCACCTGTGCCTGTGCATCGGTGACGTCTCCGGCAAGGGCGTACCGGCGGCCCTGTTCATGGCGGTGACGCGCACCCTGATCCGTTCGCGCGCCGCCGCCAGCCGTTCGACCGCGGAGATCCTGAGCCAGGTCAACGCCACCCTCAGCGACAACAACGACAGCTGCATGTTCGTGACGCTGTTTCTCGCCATCTGCGAGCCCGGCAGCGGCGAACTGGTATACACCAACGCCGGCCACAACCCGCCGCTGCTGTGCGGCGCCGGGGGGCTGCGCCGCCTGACGCAGCGGCACGGACCGGTGGCCGGCGCCATGCCGGGCTTCGCCTATCGCGAGGACCGGCTTCGCCTGCAGGCGGGCGATACCCTGCTGCTGTATACCGACGGCGTCTCCGAGGCGATGAACCCCGCTGCCGAACTGTTCGGCGAGGAGCGTCTCGCCGGCCTGGTGGAGGCGCACTGCGACCAGGGGGTCGAGGCGCTGAGCGACGGCATCGTCGAAGCGGTCCACCGCTTCGAGGCCGGCGCCGAGCAGGCCGACGACATTACCGTGCTTGCCTTCCGCTACCGGCCGGTGACGGACGCCGGCAGCGAGACCGTCTGCCTGCGCCGGCGCTGGGAGGGGCTGAAGTCGACCGCGGAGCTCAGCGACTGGTTCGAGGACTTCGCCCGCAGCCACGGTCTGGACGAGGGCGTGCGACGCAAGGTGCTGATGGCGCTGGACGACCTGGTGGCCAACATCCTGTCCTATTCGCACCCGGAGGGCGGCGGTTGCGAGGTCGAACTGGCGCTGTCGCTGGCCGACGGCCGGCTGGAACTCAGGCTCAGCGACGATGGCATTCCCTTCGACCCCTTCGCCCGCGAAGAAGCGGACACCTCGGCGTCGCTCGAGGAGCGTGCCATCGGCGGTCTCGGCATCCACTTGGTGCGGCGGCTCATGGACGAAGTGAGCTACCGGCGCGAGGACGGCAGGAACGTCGTCACCCTCTCGATCGCCACGGGGGACGGCTGATGCCGCGTTTCAGAAGCGCTCCGCGCTCCACTGCTTCCAGTCGATGGCGTGCATGCGCCGCTGCAGTTCAGCCATCGCCTCGAGCAGGCTGTCGATGCTTCCGATCAGGGCATACAGGCTCTGCGCCTCGCCCTCGTCGATTCCATGCCGTTCCAGTTCGTCGAGGCGATCTTCCAGTTCGCGTGCCAGCCCCGGCTGATGTCGCCAGGATTCGATCAGCCGGTCGGCGGACTGCAGCCGCGCCCAGCGCCGGAATACCGCGCGCATGCGCCGGCGCCATTCCCCCTGCAGTGGCTGGATGAGCTGCAGCAGCCCGGGTGATCGTCTGGCGGTGCGCTCCCAGTTGGTCTCCAGCAGCTGCAGCCGGTTGCGCAGGGAGTACAGGCCGTGCAGCAGCGCCGTCACCCGGCGCTCGTCGTTGTGCGGAAACTGGCGGTAGTCGAGGTTGGTGCTCACCATCTGCAACTGGGCCGTCAGCGGCTGGATGCGGCTCTCGAACAGTCGCCGGCGCACGCGGCGGCTGGTGGCATGGCGTTGTGGCGAGCCCATGCTGTAGCTGTCGATGATGCGGGCACAGCCCTGGAAGAAACGCCGCAAGGTTCGCAGCAGGACCTTCTCCGGGTGCATCGGGCTCAGCAGCCGCTGTACCAGGACCACGATACCGACGCCCAGCAACATCATCAGGCCGGCGTTCACCAGCAGCATGAACGAGTAGCTCTGCTCGTTGCCGATATTGGCCAGCATCACGAACATCATCAGGGGACCGAGCTTCAGCGCCGGCGAACGTCCTCCGAGGTAGCCGAACACGAAGGTATACAGGAAGATCAGCGCCAGTAACGCCTGACCCGACTCCAGCTGCGGCATCAGCAGCAGGTACACCGGTGCCACCACCAGCAGCATGCTGAGCAACAGCAGCAGCAACAGGGCCAGCAGCTTGACCGGTGCCATGACCACGACCAGGCCGAAGGCGGCAGCCATCATTGGAATGGCCGGTCCCCCCGGAGGCTGTACATGGATCCAGAAGGCGAAGGCGGCGATCCAGCACAGGGCCGGAAAGGTTGCGCGCAGCAGCCGTTCCGGGTTCCAGCGCAGCGGCTGCAGGTCCAGGCCCGCCAGCGGTAGCGTGCGGACCTGCTCGGCCGGCTCCAGGCCGGCGAGGATCCGCAGGACCCGCAGCAGCTGCAGGCTGCTGTGATCGAGTGCCTTCAGCTGCTCGAGGAAGTTGAGCAGCGCGGCGCGGCGGCTGTGCGACAGGGTGGCGGCGGCGGTCTCTTCGATGTGCAGATCCAGCGGCGCCAGCCAAGGCCCGCTGTCCGCTGCCGCCGTCGTCTCTCCGGCCGGTGCCTGCCACAGGGCCTCGCCGGCTTCGAGACGCGCGTCCAGCCGTTGCAGTGCCTCACCGAGACCGGGCAGCAGGGCACGGAGATCCAGCTCGCGGCAGTCGTCGATACTCTCGTGCCACAGTTCCTGGGCGTTGCCGAAGACTCTGAGGCTGGTGCGCAGCCGTTCCCATACCGGTTTCTGCGCCGCGATCGCGGGCGTATCCGCGTAGGCGGCATCCAGGGTTGCCAGCAACTGCTGGAAGGTGCCCACCGCGGCCGTTCTCAGTTTCGCCGTGTCCGCGGTCGCCTCGCCCTGGAGCAGTTGTCGACGGTAGCGGCCGAACAGGGCGCGCAACTGTTGCCACAGCGTCCGTCCCTGTTGATGGAGCGCATTGCGGGACGTGCGCGGCCACAGCAGCGCACTCACCAGCGTGAATACCACCACACCGGCGGCAGTCTCGAGGAAGCGCGTGGTGGCGAAGTGGAAGGCGGTATCCACCCGGAGATAACTGGAGGACCACACGGCAATGGCGATGAAGCCGGCGTTGAACCACACGTCGGCCTGGCGGCTGGTCTGCATGAGGTAGGCCACGACGACCAGGTAGAGGCTGACGCCCAGCAGCATGCCCACCGGCGACTGCGCGAACCAGGACAGCAGCACGAAGCCGGCAAGGGCACCGAGGCCGGTGCCGGCGACGCGCATCACGCCCTTGTTGAGGCTGGCACCGGTGGTGCCGAGGCTGACGACGATGATGGCCAGGGCGCCGTATTGCGGCTGGTCCCAGTTCATCCGCAGGGCCAGCCAGTAGAACAGGGTCATGGCCAGCGCCAGCTTGAAGGACTCCCGGAGTTGCAGCAGGGCGGACACCTCAGTCGCCGTGGACGAACACCGAGGCGGTGGTGCCGACGCGCAACGCCACGCCTTCGGGGACGTCGGTGATACGGATGCGTACCGGAATGCGCTGCGCCAGGCGGATCCAGTCGAAGCTGGGATTGACCGTCGGCAGCAGATCCGGGGCCGGGGTGCCATCCTGCTGCGCGATGCCCCAGCCGATGCTGTCGACCACGCCGTCCAGTGGCTGGTCGGGATAACTCATGAGGGTGACGGTGGCGGCATCACCGTGGTGGATATGGCGCACCTGGGTCTCCTTGAAGAAGCCGTACACCCAGAAACTGTTGCGGTCGACGAGTGCCAGCGCCGGCTGGTTGGCGACCATCTGGCTGCCGTAACGCAGCAGCAGGTTGGTGACATAGCCGTCCACCGGCGCGCGTACCTCGGTGAACTGCAGGTCCAGCCGCGCCGCGTCCAGATCGGCCCTGGCGACTTCGACGTTGGCGCGGGCGACCAGCAGGCTGTTCTCCTTGCGCACCAGCGCCTGTTCGGAGATCGCGCCCGGATCCTTGCGGTGCAGGTCCCGGGCGCGTTGCGCCTGGTCCTCGCGTACCTTCTCGGTGGCGAGTGCCTGGTCGAGCCGCGCTTCCGCCTGGGCGACGGCCAGCTGGTAGGTACGCGGATCGATGCGGAACAGCAGCTCGCCCTTGTGTACCGGCTGGTTGTCGTGCACCGCCAGTTCGACGATCGGACCGCTGACCCGCGGGGTGATCTTGATGACCTGGGCGCGTACCTGTCCGTCGCGGGTCCAGGGGTGGAACAGGTAGTCACGGAACAGGTCGGCCAGCACCAGCCCGGCGGCGGCCAGGGCGGCCAGCGTGATCAGGGATCGGAAGAGGGCGGTGGTGGCTTTGCCCATGGGTTCAGACCGGAATCAGCAACAGCGTGACGAGGCGTGTGCACAGTACCGTCAGGGCGACGAAGAACAGCGGCGGATGCCAGATGAAGCGGGTCAGACCAAAGCGGTTCAGCAGGCGGGCGATGATGGCAGCCAGCAGCGTCCCCAGCGCGATGGCGAACAGGATCGGCGGAAAATAGATGCCACCGATGGCGATTTCCGATGGAATGTCGGCAGGGCTCATGCGCTTCTCCTGTGCCTCTGTCCCGCGCTACCAGTCCGGACGGGTCGGGCGCTGCCCGCCGGTCGTGCGCACGCCTTCCTCGTTGCGGGTCTCGTCCAGCAGTCTGCCCCAGTCGGTGCGCCGGCGCATCTGTTCGCGTACCGCCGGCGGCACGAAGTCCCTGCCCATGTGTACCTCCCAGCCTCCACCCAGTGCCTTGTACAGGGCAATGAGGCTGGTGGCAATGTTTCCCCGGGTGACCGCCCAGGCGTCCTCCTGCGAGGCCAGCGCGCGGGTGGCGTCGAGCACACTCTGGTAGAGGGTGACCCCTTCGGTGTACTGCAGCATGGCCAGGTCCGCGGAGCGGCGCGCGGCCGCGGCGCTCTTGCGACGGTACTCGGCCTCCACCCGCGAGTGTTCGAAACTGCTGATGGCGTTCTTCACTTCGGCGGCGGCATTCAGCACCGTGTTCTCGTAGTTGGCCAGCAGTTGCTGCAGGCGCGCATCCTGGACCCGTACCTGGTTCTTGAGTCGTCCATAGTTGAGGATCTTCCACTGGAAGGAGGGGCCGGTGGAGAAGTGCAGGCTGCCGGAGTCGAACAGGTCGCCGAGATCGTCCTCGCCGGCATCGTTGACGTTCCAGCCGATGGAACCGAACAGGCTGAAGCTCGGCAGCAGTTCCGCTTCGGCGACGCCCACCTGTGCCGACTGCGCCGCTGCCTGCAGTTCCGCCCGCTTGATGTCGGGGCGCCGGCGCAGCAGGTCGGCCGGGATGCCGGTGGCGACCTCGGCCGGCGGCGTGGGGATGCCGCTGGACCCGGCCAGCAGCTCTTCCAGGTCCTGCGGCGGCATGGCCAGCAGGATGCTCAGGGCGTGGCGCGCCTGGTCGAGCGAGATCAGCAGGTTTGGCACCAGTGCCTCGGTGTCGCGCAGCTGGGTGGTGGCCTGCTGCATGTCCAGTTCGGTCACCGCGCCGGTCTCGAACTGGTTGGTGGTGAGTTCCAGTGAACGTCGCTGGATGGCGATGTTGGCCCTCGCCAGACGGATACGTTCCTCCAGCGTACGGATGAGCACGTAGTTGCGTGCCACTTCGGCGGTGAGGGTGATCAGCACATCGTCGTAGCCGGCGATGTTGGCGACCAGGTTGGCGTCGGCGGATTCGATGCCGCGGCGGAACTTGCCCCAGAAATCCAGTTCCCAGGCGGCGTCGAAGCCGGCGCCCGCCTGGCTGAAGTGGCGGCTGGCGAGCGGCGTCTTGCGCCCGCGGTTGAAGCTGTAGTTGCCCGACACCGTCTGCAGCTGGGGGTACAGGCTGCCGGTGACGATGCCCAGTTGCGCGCGCGCTTCCAGCACCCGCAGGCCGGCGATCTGCAGGTCGAGGTTCTGATCACGGGCGATTGCGACCAGACGGTCGAGTACCGGGTCGCGGAACAGGGTCCACCAGCGCTCTGTTGCCGGGGCCGGGGCACGCGCGGCTTCGGCGCCACCCTTTTTCCACTGTTTCGGCAGCGGGGCTTCGGGTGTCTCGAAGTCGGGGCCGACCGTGGTGCACGCGCTGCCCAGAAGCGCCAGCAGCGTCACGATGCCCGGAAGTGTGCGCTTTAGCCGCAGCGGCATCGGGACTTGTCGGGGGCGGCCTTGATCATCGACGCTAAACTCTTGTCCATGGGGTGGTGTGCTGCCGGCGGTATCGAGTGGCCGCCGTTGGCACGCGCCTGCGCGAGCGCGTATGATACCCGCATCGCTATCGGGCCGGAACCGGGTTCTACCGTTTCGCGGCTCCTCCCTCAGGATGATGATACGGTTGTTGCTCCGGGCACCGGCCCGGCGACAGTCATCGTGATCCAAAGAACCAATACAGAGAATCCAACGGGAGAAGGCATGGCTGACTGTTCGAATCCGGAGAAAGAGCGACGCTTCCAGCGACGCGCCGTGGATGCGGCCATCCGTATCAGTCTCCTGGCGGGGCTGGTGGTATGGTGCTTCAACATCGTGCGGCCGTTCCTGTTGCCGGTACTCTGGGGCGCTATCCTGGCGGTGGCCATCTACCCGCTGTTCCTCAGGCTGCGCGCGCTGCTGGGCGGGCGCGAGAAGCTCGCTTCCGTGCTCATCACCCTGGTCGCGCTGGCAATCCTCATCACCCCGACGGTCATGCTCACGGACTCGCTGGTGCACAGGTCGAAGAACCTGGCCGCGGAAATCGAGGCGGGCACCCTGAGCGTGCCACCGCCCCCGGCCAAGGTCAGGCAGTGGCCGGTGGTGGGCGAACGGCTGTACGAGGCCTGGAGCCTCTCCTCCACCAATCTCGAGGCTGCGCTGGAACAGTTCAAGCCGCAGGTGGCGGCGGCCAGCAAGTTCCTGCTCAGGACGGCGGCGGGTGCCGGCAAGGGTATTCTCATGTTCGTGGTATCCATCCTCATCGCCGGTGCGTTGCTGGTCTATGCGCGCAACAGCAGCGCGGCCATGGAGACCATCGCGACACGCCTGCTGGGGGACAAGGCCGGCAGGGAACTGGTGGACATCGCCGGCGCCACCATCCGCAGCGTGGCCCAGGGCGTGTTGGGTGTGGCGCTGATACAGGCGGTGCTGGCCAGTATCGGTCTGATCGTCATGGGGGTCCCCTACGCCGGCCTCTGGACGCTGCTGGTGTTGCTGCTGGCGATCGTGCAGCTGCCACCCTTGCTGATCCTGGCGCCGATCATCGTCTACGTGTTCTCGGTGGCCGACACCACCCCGGCCATCCTGTTCATGATCTGGAGCACGCTGGTGAGTGTCAGTGACGCCTTCCTCAAGCCGCTGTTCCTCGGTCGCGGCATGGACATCCCCATGCTGGTGGTGCTGATGGGCGCCATTGGCGGCATGATCCTGTCGGGGATCATCGGCCTGTTCGTCGGCGCGGTGGTACTGGCGGTCGGCTATACACTGTTCGTCGCCTGGCTGGAACAGGGCCGGGTGGACAGCGACCCGACTGCGGCCGGTACCTGAGGCCGGTGCGGTTCTCCACCCCCCTGGGGTATTGATCAAACATAACTCCATGAATCATCATGCGATAACGTCGCTCGCGACAACTGGACAAGGAGAAAGGAACCATGGGAAATTTGCGTAAAACGGCGCTTTCGAGCGCACTTGCTGCGGTCGTCTGCCTCGCCGCCGGCCCGGTACTGGCCGAGGGCGGTTTCATCGGTCTGGGCGCCACCTATTCACCGGACTATGAAGGCGGTGACGACTACGAGGCCTCACCGGTTGCGTTCGGGCGCTACAATCTCGACGAGGGCCGCTACCTCGCCATCGTCGGCAACGCGGATGCGGCGCGCGCCGGCGCCCTGGTGTTCAACATGCTGTCCGGTTCCTCGTGGGAAATGGGGCCCGCTCTGGGCGTGCGCTACGAGCGCAACAGCCCGCACGATGACCGGGTGAAGCGCATGAACGACATCGACTTCGCCTACGAGGCCGGAGGCTTCGTCAAGTACAAGTCCGGTTCCTTCTTCACCACCCTGTCGCTGATGTTCGACATCTCGGATACCTACGGCGGCTACATCGGCAGCCTCGAGGCCGGTTACCGGCAGAAGATGAGCGACGATTTCGGTATTACCTACAGCGTCAGCACCTCCTATGCGGATGAAGAATACATGCAGGAGTATTTCGGCGTGGACTACCGCGATGCCAACAGCAGCGGTCTGCCGCACTACAAGGCCAGCAGCGGCATCAAGGACTACGGGCTGGGCATCGGTTTCGACTACAGGTTCAGCAACACCTGGGGACTGCTCGCCAAGGTGGACTACTACCGTATGACCGGCGATGCGGAAGACAGCCCGATCGTCAGCGACCGTGGCGACAAGAACCAGTTCAAGAGTGCCCTGGCGCTGACCTACAGTTTCTGATTGCGCATCCGTCGTTGATCCGGCACAGGAAGCCCGCCCCGTTTTCGGGGCGGGTTTTTTGTCCGTGTTGCATCAGTGCAATGCCCGGCCGCAGCCGCGCAGGGTGCGCCCCTGCCACCTGAGGAGGACTTCCGACTCGAAGCGTTCGCCGCTCATCGAATCGATGCAGGGGCGGGCGCGTATCGACAGGTCCAGTTGCTCGTCGTGCCAGCGGGTGAGGCGCTGTTGCGGATCCTCGCGCGGTTTCGGCAGCGTCAGTTCGATGCGCGAGGCACCGTAGTCGGTCACCAGCCGCAGCCGGTTGCCGTTGCGGATCTCCAGGTTCCAGCCCGGTTCGTTGCCGACCGCGCGGAAATCGGCGCCGTCGAGCTTGGCCTTTTCCCACACGGCCTGACGTCGATCGTTGTGGCAGTGCTTCGTTTTCTGGCCGGGTTCGCGGATGCGCGCTTCCTGTCCTTCGCTCCAGAGCGTGAAGCGCCCGTCCGAGTAGCGTGCCCCCGAGGCCGCCGGCTGCCGCGGCAGTCGCAGTGTCCCCTGTGGCCGGAACACCCAGGCGCTGTCCTCCTCGGTGCGGACGGTGTAGCGCGAGCGGTCCGGGCAGAGGTAGACGAAGGTGTCCTGTCGGCGGGCGGCCGGATCGGCGTGGGAGTCCGCAGCCGGTGCGACGGCTGCCGGTCCGCACCCCAGCAGCAGGGCGGCGGCAAGGGTCAGCGGGGTATTCATGCGGGCGTCCTCGATGGTTTTGCGGGAGTCCGAGGATAGCAGCGAACAGACGACCATTCAGGCAGACAGGGCGCCCGCGGCGTCCTACAATTCCCGCTCCTGCTGCCTGCCGTCCACCCGGTGGAGGTTCTAATGAAGTGTATCCCGTATGCCCTGTGCCCGCTGCTCCTGGCGCTCTCTTCCGCAATGGCGTCCGCCGCCACGACCGGTACCGGCCAGGCGAGGACCACCGCCAATCCGGAAATTCCACTCGACGAACTCGCCCTCGACCTGCGCCCGCAGTGCGACCTGTACCTCTACAACGCCAGCGCGGTAGCGCTCGCGGCCGGGGCGGCCAGCGGCGTCCCGGGTGAGGGATCGCAGGGCGGGGATACCACTTAGTCGATTCCGGCCTGCACCAGGAAGAGGAACGAATCGGAGGCTCCCGGAGAAGGGGTGGATTGATGCCGCAACGCGTGTTTCCCGACTTCCTGCTCAGGGAGTGGCTGTTCCTGGGGTCTGTCGCCGGCCTGGTGCTGACTTCGATCTACCGCGGGCGGATACCGTCCTATTCCATCGGTGATGCCGAGGTCGTGTTCGTCCTCGGCACCCTGTTCATCGCCGTCAAGGGACTGGAGCGCAGCGGACTGCTCGCCTGGCTGTCGGCGCGCATCGAGAAGGGCCGCTTCCTGGCGCTCAAGCTGGTGGCGACCACCTTCTTCCTGTCGATGCTCGTTACCAACGACGTGGCGCTGGTGGCCCTGGTGCCGCTGACGCTGGCGCTGGACGTCCGGCGCCGCGATCTGCTGGTGATACTGGAGGCGCTGGCCGCCAATGCGGGGTCGGCGCTGACGCCCTTCGGCAACCCGCAGAACCTGTTCATCTACTGGTTCTACGGTCTCGATCCCGCAGAGTTCATCGCCACCATTGCACCCTTCTCGCTGTTGTTCCTGGTGCTCTTTGTCCTGTTTGCGCTATGGATCCGGGTCCCTGCCGTCGCCGTCAGCAGTCGTTCCCCCGTGCTGGCCGGTCGTCGCGCCCTGGTCTACGGTGGCCTGCTGCTGACCGTCATCCTGACGGTGCTGCGGCTGTTGCCGGTGGAGACCGGACTGGTGGTGCTCGTCTATGCGCTGCTGTTCGACCGTGGCAGCCTGCGCATCGACTATGCCCTGCTGTTCACCCTGGTCTGTTTCTTCGGCATCACGGACAACCTCAAGAGCCTGCTGGAGGCGTCGCTGGCGCATTCCGGTCATATCTTCCTGTTCTCTGCGCTGTCGAGCCAGTTGATCAGTAACGTCCCTGCGGCCCTGCTGTTTGCGGATTTCACCGACCAGTGGCGGGCGCTGTTGTGGGGCACCAGCGTCGGTGGTTTCGGCGGCCTGCTGGGTTCGCTGGCCAACCTCATTGCCTACAAGCTGTACACGGCCAGCGAAAGCACCGGTGACAGCGCAGCCTTTACCGCGAAGTTCATGCTGTTCAGTTACGTCGCCTTCTTCATCGGTATTGCGCAGTTCTTCCTGCTGGCGGCACTGGCCTGAGCCGGTACAGCGGACAGGCTCCTAGCGCTGCAGGTCCAGGTCCGGCTTCGGCTGCGATTCCTCGTAGCGTTCCTTGATATCGAGCAGTTCCGGCATGACTTCGTGCAGCAGCGGCACCAGGGAGGGATCGAAATGGCTGCCGGCGCTGTCGTCGATGTGCCGCAGCGTGTCTTCTACCGACCAGGCCGGCTTGTAGGGGCGTGCCGTTGTGAGGGCGTCGAAGACATCGGCGATGGCGACGATGCGACCCGAGAGCGGAATATCCTCGCCGGCCAGGCCGTTGGGATAGCCGCTGCCGTCCCACCTCTCGTGGTGGCTGAGGGCGATCTCGCGCGCCATGCGCATGATGGCGGAGTGATGTTCGCCGATGATCTCGGCGCCGTAGTCGGGGTGCCGGCGCATCAGCTCCCATTCCTCGTCGTTGAGTTTCGCCTTCTTCAGCAGCACGTCATCGGGGATGCCGATCTTGCCGATGTCGTGCATCGGTGCGGCGTTGTAGAGCAGTTCCACCCATTCCTCGTCGGCGCCGGTGGCTTCGGCGATCAGACGCGAGTAGTGACTCATGCGGATGACGTGCAGGCCGGTCTCGTTGTCCTTGTACTCGGCCGCCCGGCCGAGGCGGTGGATGATCTCGAGGCGCGTCTGGCGCAGTTCCTCGGTGCGCTCGCGCACGATGCGCTCGAGCTCCCGGTTCTGGTCGTAGAGCGCCAGCTGGGTACGTACCCGGGCGCGTACGATCGGCGGGCTGACCGGCTTGGTAATGTAGTCGACGGCGCCGAGTTCGAAGCCGCGCTGCTCGTCCTCTACCTGGCTCTTGGCGGTGATGAAGATGACCGGGATCCGGGCCGTGGCCGGGTTGGCCTTGAGCCGCCGGCAGACCTCGTAACCGTCCATCCCCGGCATCATGATATCGAGCAGCACGATGTCCGGTTGCGGCTCGCCCCCGGCGATACGCAGCGCCCGCTCGCCGTTGAGCGCCGCCTTGACCCGGTAGTCGGGTCGCAGGATACCGCTGAGCACGTCGATGTTCTCGGGGGTGTCGTCGACGACCAGAATGGTCTGCCGGCTGTCGTCGCTGGTGCCGGTGTTCATTCAGGGAGCCGGTTTGTCGATGTAGGCGCGGTGTTTCGCCAGGATCCTGTCGTAGGTGCCATCCTTCTTCATCGCCTCGATGGCCTTGTTGAAGTCGGCCACGATCTTCGCGTGGTGCGGATTCTCGCGGCTGACACCGATGTAGATGCCACGCTCGGCCAGGGGCTTGGGAAGGATGGCGAAGTCCTTCATGCTGTTGGGCATGTAGCGGTTGATCTGGTAGCGCAGCACGCGGTCGTCGTCGAGGGTGAGATCGATGCGCCCCTGCTTGAGCTTGAGCAGGTTCTGGATGAGGTTGCGCTCGGGGATCTTGATGATGTCGCGTGACTGGTTGAAGGCGTCGTCGTAGGCGTAGTCGGTGAGTACGCCGATCATCATGCCCTTGAGGTCACCGAGGTCGTTGAACTCGAAATCGGAATCCTTGCGCTTGATGAAGCGCACATAGGTCTTCAGATAGGGCTTGCTGAAGTCGAGGTACTGGTTGCGCTCGTCGCTGTACCAGGCGGTGGCGACCACGTCGTAGACGCCGAGCTTGCCGCCCTCGAGGTTGCGTTCCCAGGAATCGGTGTTGAGGTAGACGGTGTATCCGGCCCGTTTGAGCGCCGTGGTCACCAGGTCGACGCCGAGTCCCTGGCCGGGCAGTGCCACGTCACTGTAGGGGGGCCACTTGCCGCTGTGGACCACGTTGAGGCTCTCGGCGAACAGGCTGTGCGATGCAAACAGCAGGCACAGTGCGGCGAGCGGTGACAGGAATGTGCGCATGACGGGATTCTCCTGGGTGTTTCGGGCGCGCACCGGCGCCGGCTGGCGAAAGCCGAAAGTTTAACAGGCGTCTACGCGCCTTGCATGCGGGGCCCCGGTTGCGGGAGACGGCGGTGAGGGAAAGACGGCTGCCGAGCCGAGGTACAGCAGCAACGCCAGCACAATGACCACGGTGAAGCCGAAATGAATCGCCAGCAGGGTGGCGAGTACCGCGCTGACAACCGAGGCGCAGCCGTTGACGCCCCAGGCCAGCGGGATCAGTCGTACGCCGCCCTGGCCGAGGGCGCCGAGCGCCAGCGGGAAGGGCATGCCCATGCACCAGGCCAACGGTGCAATCAGCGCCACACTGAGTGCCACGCGCGCGGCCACCGGCCAGTGGGCCAGCCACGCGAACAGGCTGTCCAGCCACAGCAGCCCGGCGAGGGTCGTCAGCAGGATACCGCCCACCGCGAGCAGGGTGGCGCGCCGCCGTCCGGTGGTCGCTGCCAGACGCTGGGCCGTCCGGCTGCCGGCACCGGCGAATACCAGGAAGGAGGCCAGGACGACTGCGGTGGTATACAGCGGATGGTGCAGGAACAGCATGAATTTCTGAATGAAGGCCATCTCCATGAACAGGAAGGCGAGGCCGATGCCGGCGAAGTAGCTCACCACGCGGGCCTGCAGGCCGGCGGTCGCGGCGCCCTCGGCCGGCCGTGATCGCAGCAGCAACAGGGGCAGCAGGATGAGCAGGGCACTGGCGGCCAGCGCCTGCAGCAGGGCTGCGATCAGGACCGGATAGCCGGCCTCCAGCAGGGGCAGGCCGCCGCGCTCGCGCAGTTCGAGAATCTCGGGCAGCGTCGACCATTTGAAGAAGTTGTTGAAATAGGGACGGTCGTCGGTTGCCGGTCGCAGGTCGAACTTGTAGTCCGTCAGGAAGGCCTCCGCCCCCGGGCCCAGCAGCGCCCGCGCGCCGTCGTGAAAGTAGGGCGCGCGCAGGACGTTGTAGCGGTTGGCCTCGCTGCGCGGCATGCCGGGGTACCAGACGAGGTCGAAGCTACGCTGTCGACAGAAGGACTTCATGGCGGTGATGAGGTCGTCATCCACCGGGCGCGCGGCGATCAGCAGGGTGCTGGTCTGCCAGCCACGGATCAGCAACAGCCGCTGCCCGGGGTCGTCGACGCCGCGTCGGCGCAGCGCCTCGATGGCGGTGGCGAACAGCTTGAGGGTTCCACGCGGCGGCAGTCGCGTCCAGCGGGTGAAGGCGAGCCAGCCGTCGGTGTCCAGGTGGGCGAGGAAGCTTTCCAGCGCCTCGACGGTGTAGAGGTAGTTCTCGCTCAGGGCAAAGAGGCCACCGCTGCCGCCCGTGCCCTGCAGCGTCAGCTGGATGAGGTCGTAGCGCGCCTCGCGGGTCTCGACGAAGCCGCGCCCCTCGGCAATGCGTGCGTGCACGCCCGGCTGGTGGTACAGGTCCCCGGAAAAGGCGGCAAAGCGCTCGCTCACCAGCTCGACGATGCCGGGATCGAGTTCCACGGCATCGATGCGCCCGCTGCCGAGGCGGCGCGCCTGCAGCACTTCCAGACCGCCGCCGGCGCCGATGATGAGGGTGTGCTCCGGCGTTGCCAGGTGATAGGGCAACGCCGATGTCAGCTGATCCAGGAAGCCGGGTTCGCCGGCATGCCCCTCATCGCGGGTAATGGCGCCGAGGCTGTTGCCATCGGCGAACAGGCCGAGCTGCGGCGGCGGACCCTGGCGGGCGTTGAGACTCAGCCCCGGCGCGTAGCGCAGCGGGATACGATCGTTGGCGACCACCTGCAGCAGCGCCAGCGGCCCGGCGCGCGTGTCCAGCAGGCGCGCCCCGCTGACGCGCAGCGCCTGGCTGATGTCCTTGTAGGGCGAAGGGTGCAGCACCGCCGTCCGCGCCACCCACAGCTGCGTAGCGGCCAGTAGCAGCAGCACGATGAAGAGCTGGCCGCGCCGCGGCAGTCGCAGTTTCCGCGCCGCGAGCGCCACGCTCAGCAGCGCCGCGGTGACGATGGCGCCCAGTGCCGGCAGCGGCGCCAGCAACCCCGCCAGCAGGACCACGCCGATACTGCCGGCTCCGGCGCCCAGCAGGTCGACGGCGTAGACCCGGCCGATATGGCGCCGGTAGCGGGCCAGCGTCAGGGCGATGGCGTTGGCGGCGAAGAAGAAGGGCAGGCTCAGCAGCAGATAGATGGCGGCCAGGTGCAGCAGCTCGCGCGCCTCCCAGAGCATCTGTTCCGGGTTGAAGGGAATGTCTTGCGCCAGCAGAAAGGCCGGCAGCGCGCTGCCGGCGAACAGCAGCAGGTTGGTGAGCAGCGCAGCCGGATAGTGCGCCAGCAGGCGCCGTTGCAGCAGCGCCAGAAAGGTGCCGCTGGCGCCGTAGCCGAGCAGCGCCAGGCTGATGATCATGTAGGCGAAGTGATGCCACTGGATGATGGAGAACAGCCGCATCAGCAGCACTTCGTAGGCGAGTGCTGCCGCCGACAGCAGGGTGATCGCTGCCAGCGGCGGTCCGGGCGGCCGCCCCGCCCGTTTCTCAGTGTTCACCGGTCAGCGGCACGAAGCGTACCGGCAGGATCTGGCGCGTGTGGATGCTGCCGTCCTCGTTCCTGGTGACCACCACCAGCTGCTGTGCCATGAAACGGCTGCCGACCGGGATCAGCATGCGTCCCCCGGGCTTCAGCTGTGCCACCAGCGGGGGCGGCACGTGGTCGGCCGCCGCGGTGACGATGATGGCGTCGAAGGGGGCCTGTTCCGGCCAGCCGTAGTAGCCGTCACCCACGCGTGTCCGGACACGGTGGTAGCCGAGCCGGTCCAGCACCTTGCGCGCCCGCTGCGCCAGCGGTTCGATGATCTCCATGCTGTAGACCTGGTCGGTGAGTTCCGCCAGCAGGGCGGCCTGGTAGCCGGAACCGGTGCCGATCTCCAGTACCCGGTCGCCGGGTTTCAGTCCCAGCAGGTCGGTCATCAGGGCGACGATGTATGGCTGCGAGATGGTCTGACCGTAGCCGATGGGAAGGGGGCGGTTCTCGTACGCCTGGCTGCGACGTTCCGGAGGCACGAACAGGTGTCTTGGAACCCTGGCCATGGCATCCATCACGCGAGCATCGAACTCGCGCCGCTCGAGGTAGGCGCTGGTCTCGCGGAGGTCCTGCTCGATGGCGCGCAGCATCTCCCGGCGCGCGCGGCGGTACTCCTCTTCATGGTCGTCGGAGGCGGCCGGCACCCCACCGGGCAGGAGGCCGGCGAAAAGCCACACGAGCAGCAGGCGGCGCAGCACCTTCATAGCGGACAGTTCCCTGAAAAGCTTCCGCAATGTACCCCGGGGGGGCGCCCCCTGCCAACCGTCTAGGGTTGACGGCCGTCAAGGGGAAAGCGCCGGCCCTTGTGCTAAGCTATGCGCCCAGCAGGGCTGCGTCGCCGTGGTCCGGATGGCAAGGAGAGATGCATATGACCCGGCCCACTCATGTCTATGTGTGGATGATCCCCTTCCTCGCTCTCGTCGGTCTGGCGGCGGGCCTGCTGTACGTCCCGCTGGCCGAAGCCTTCATGTCCAATGCAGTGCTCAACGGCATCATCCTGGGGGTGTTCCTGATCGGCATCATCATCAACTTCCGCCAGGTCGGGATGCTGTCCTCGGAGGTCGCCTGGATCAACCACTTTCGCGGCAAGCCCAAGCACTTCTGGCAGTCGATTCCCGACGAGCCGCGCCTGCTGGCGCCGCTGGCGAAGATGCTGCGCCAGCACGACCGCGAGTTCCTCAGCCTGTCGCCGCTGTCGCTGCGTTCGCTGCTGGACAGTGTGCGCATGCGCCTGGACGAGGAACGCGATGTCTCGCGCTACATGATCGGGCTGCTGATCTTCCTGGGCCTGCTGGGCACCTTCTGGGGCCTGCTGGTCACGGTGAGCGCGGTGGGTGACATCATCGGCGACCTGGCCGGCGGCAGCGGCAGCGATACGCTGATGTTCGGTACCCTGCTCGAGGGCCTCAAGCAGCCCCTGTCCGGCATGGGTACCGCTTTCAGCTCCTCGCTGTTCGGACTGGCGGGTTCGCTGGTGCTGGGCTTCCTCGACCTGCAGTCCGGCCACGCCCAGAACCGCTTCTTCAACGAGCTCGAGGACTGGCTCTCGGGCGTGACCCGCCTCAGCAGCCAGCTGATCGGCGACCGCGAACCCAGCGAGCCCGCCTATATCCACGCCATGCTGGAACAGACGGCCGAGACCCTGGACCGGCTGCAGCGCAGCGTGGCGCGCGAGGAGACGCAGCGCCAGGCACTCACCGACCAGATCCAGGGGCTGGGCAAGGAACTGGCGGTGCTGGCGGATCTGGCGCGCGAGGAGAAACACCTGCTGGCCTCGCTGGCCAGGGGCCAGAACGAACTGGCGCCGGCGGTGGCCCGGCTGGCGGATACCCGGGCCGACAGTGACGAGGCCATCAACGAACACATCCGCAACCTGGACATCAACATCGGGCGCCTGGCGGACGAACTCGCCGCCGGCCGCGAGCACCTGTCGCAGGAGATCCGGGATGAACTGCGACTCATCGGTCGTGCCCTGACCGCCGAGACCCGCAGCCAGGCGCGCCAGCGCAAACAGATCAAGGCGCACTGATGCTCATCGCCGGTCGTCGCCGCCACGGTATCGATATCTGGCCCGGTTTCGTCGACGCGCTGTCGGCGCTGCTGATGGTGGTGGTATTCGTGTTGCTGCTGTTCTCGGTGGGGCAGTATCTGCTCACCGACGCCCTGGTCGGCCGTGACCAGGCGCTCGACCGGCTGCACAGCAAGATCAGCGCCCTGGCCGAGGTGCTGGCGCTTGAACGCAAGGAGAAGGCGAAGCTCGAACAGCAGGTCACGGAACTGAACGGTCGCTTGCAGGCGACCGTGGCGGCCCGGGACAGCCTGCAGGCGCGGCTGGCGGAGGTGACGGCGCAGGCCGACTCGACGGCCGCCAGCCTGGAACAGACGCGCAGCGAGCTGGCGACGGCGCGCCAGCAGATCGAGGTCGGCGAGGCGAGTCTGGAGCAGCAGCGCCAGACCATCGCCGGCCTGGAAGGCGAACGCGATCGTCTGCGCGCCTCGCTGGACGAAAGCGAACAGGCCCGCTCGCAACAGCAGCAGCTCACGCAGCAGGCGCAGGACAAGGTGGCCGAGCTGGGGGCCCGGATCGCCGCCCTGACCGAGCAGCTGGCGCGCGTCAACCAGGCGCTGGAGGCGGCCGAGGCCAGCGTCGCGGAGAAGGACCTGCGCATCGAGGACCTCGGACGGCGCCTCAACGTGGCGCTGGCCAACAAGGTCGAGGAACTGGCGCGCTACCGGTCGGAATTCTTCGGCAAGCTGCGCCAGGCGCTCAAGGACAATCCCGATATCCACGTGGAGGGCGACCGCTTCGTGCTGCCCTCCGAGGTGCTGTTCTCTTCGGCATCGGCCGACCTCGACAAGCAGGGGCGCGAGCAGATCGCCGCCGTGGCTCATACCCTCAAGGCGATCACGGAGAAGATTCCCGATGACATCGACTGGGTGTTGCGCGTCGATGGCCACACGGACAAGCGGCCGATCCGCAAGGCCTTCAAGTCGAACTGGGAACTGTCCTCGGCGCGCGCCATCAGCATCGTCAAGTACCTCATCCACCTCGGTATTCCCGCCAACCGCCTGGTGGCGGCGGGCTTCGGTCCCTATCACCCGCTGGATCCGGCGGACACGCCCGAAGCCTATCGCCGCAACCGTCGTATCGAGCTGAAACTCACCAGTCGCTGAGTCGGTTTCCCTGCGCGCCGCTGACCGCCGTCAGCGATGCTGTTCGCTGCGCCACTGCTGGAAGGTGGGATAGCGGCGGTAGGCGCCGCTGAGGATGTAGTCGAGCACATTCTTGAGGCGATAGAACTGTACCACCGAGTCGACGCGCAGGATCTCGTGGCCGCGTTCGTCGAAGAAGATCAGGGTCGGCGCGTAGAACAGCCCCAGTTCGTCGGCCCACTTGCGCGCCGTGGTGTGTTCGCCGGTAGGGGTGATCACCGGCGTGTCGCTCCACATGTTGAGCTGGGTGGCATCCATCTTCAGGAAGCGCCTGCGTATGTCCGCGTCCCGCAACGGGCCGCTGTGCAGTACGTCACAGGCATGGCAGTCGCCCTGTTCGAAGAACACCACCAGTGGCCGCTGGCCCGGTATGCGGCTGCGATCGAGGGCGTGTGGGGGTGGCGAGAAGAAGTCCTCCTCGTTGAGGTCGCCGGCCTCGAATTTCAGGGGAACGCCGGCGCGTGCGAGATAGGTGCGGAAGTCCTCCGTGCGGTAGTAACCGTCGGCCACGTATTCGAGCGCGGCGCGGAACTTGTAGGGCGGGTAGTAGCCGGTGAGGCGCAGCGCCTCGCGACCGCTGGCGTCGTAGAAGATCAGCGTGGGGGTGAAGTTGACCTTCTGCTTCACCGCGAAGCTGCGCTCGGTCCAGATGGAACCGTTCAGGTCGGTGACCTCGCGCTGGCCGTGGATGTCGATGCCGACGACGTCAAAGTGCTTGCGGGTGTAGGTCCGGATGTCGGCCTTGCCAAAATCGTTTTCCAGCAGTTTCCGGCAGTAGGCGCAGTATTTCTGTCCGAGGTAGACGATGAGGCCCTGTTTGCCGTGGGCGACGGCTTCTGCCAGGTCGTCGCCGAGATCGAGGAAACTGAGCTTGAACCACGCCGGGTGGGTGATGGCTTCCGGCAGCGGCGCATCCTCGAAGTTCTCGAATTGATCGAAGAATTCATCGCCGGGTTCGTCCTCGGTAGCGGCCTGTGTCACGCCGGCAAGGGTGCACAGGAACAGCAGCATCAGCAGGCGGCCGCAGCGTGCCGCGGTTGGCCTGGGTAGCGGACGCCGTGGACGGGGCGGTGGCGGCTGCAAGGGTACTGCTCTCCTGCGTTTGTCGTGACTGCGTGGTTTCCTGAGTGTAGGACGCGGCGGGGGGCAATAATAGTCCCTGTGCGGAGATCGGACGGTTGACGCACCCTGTTGCAGCGGCTAGCGTTCCTTCCGGATAACAACAAAACCACCCCAGCGGAGGAAACCATGCGCACAACCAAGGTCCTGCTCGAGGAATCGGAGATCCCGACCCAGTGGTACAACGTGGTCGCCGACATGCCCAATCCACCGGCCCCGCCGCTGGGACCGGATGGCCAGCCCATCGGTCCCGATGCACTGGCGGCGATCTTTCCCGAGGCGCTGATCGAACAGGAGGTCAGTGGCGAACGCTGGATCGACATCCCCGATACGGTGCGCGAGATCTACACCCTGTGGCGACCCTCGCCCCTGTACCGCGCCCACCGCCTGGAACAGGCCCTGGAAACGCCGGCCCGCATCTACTACAAGTACGAGGGTGTCAGTCCGGCCGGTTCCCACAAGCCCAACACCGCGGTGGCGCAGGCCTACTACAACAAGAAGGCCGGTATCCGCCGCCTGACCACCGAGACCGGCGCCGGCCAGTGGGGTTCCTCGCTGGCGCTGGTGGGGGAGATGTTCGGTATCGACGTGCGGGTGTACATGGTGCGCGTGAGCTACGAACAGAAACCCTTCCGCCGTTCCATGATGCACACCTGGGGGGCGGAGGTGCTGGCCAGTCCCTCCGACCAGACCGAGGCGGGGCGGCGCATCCTGGCCGAGCACCCGGATTCTCCCGGCTCCCTGGGCATTTCCATTTCCGAGGCGGTGGAGGAGGCGGCTTCGCGCGACGACACCAACTATGCGCTGGGCTCGGTGCTGAACCATGTGCTGCTGCATCAGACCGTCATCGGACTGGAGGCGAAGAAACAGTTCGACAAGGTCGGCGACTACCCGGACGTGGTGTTCGCGCCCTGCGGCGGCGGCTCCAACTTCGGCGGCGCGGCCTTTCCCTTCTTCGCCGACAAGGCGGCCGGCCGCGAGGTGCGGCTGGTGGCGGTGGAGCCCAGTTCCTGTCCCACCCTGACGCGCGGCCACTATGCCTACGATTTCGGCGACAGCGTCGGCCTGACGCCGCTGTTGAAGATGTACACCCTCGGTCACGACTTCGTGCCCCCGGGCATCCACGCCGGCGGCCTGCGTTACCACGGTGACTCGGCGCTGGTCTCGCAGCTCTACCACGAAGGACTGATCGAGGCCGTGGCCGTGCCGCAGCTGGCGACCTTCGAGGCCGGGGTGCAGTTCGCGCGCGCCGAGGGCATCATCCCGGCGCCGGAGTCCAACCATGCCATCCGCGCCTGTATCGACGAGGCGCTGCAGTGCAAGGAGCGTGGCGAGGCGAAGACGCTGTTCTTCAATCTCTCCGGCCACGGCCACTTCGACATGGCGGCCTACGACCGCTATTTCAGCAAGCAGCTCGAGGACTTCGAGTACCCGGAGGAGGCCATCGAGGAGGCCCTGCACCACCTGCCGAAGGTGGCAGAGGGGTGAGGTGTGCCAGCGGATGATGCGACAGACCGCTATTCAATGAAATAGATTAATAATATTATTCAATATATTGTTTTATATAATGAAAGACGTGCTGAAACATGGTGCGCTGCAGGCCGGATACGTCAATCCCGGGTAATGAAATCGATCCGTTGGAGATTGCCGCGTCGCTTCGTTCCCTGTAAATGCAGCTCAGGGAATCCCCTTTCCGTGCCCTTCCGTGTGTTTCCGTGGCTGACGACGCCGAAGTGAAAGATGACCTCGGCCGCAGCTGCTGCCCCCTCTGCGCCGCCACTGACAGCGATGACTTTTTCCGCGACCGGCGCCGTTCCTACCAGCAGTGCCGCCACTGTCGGCTGGTGTTCGTGCCGCCTCGCTATCATCTGTCCCCGGAAACCGAGAAAGCCGAATACGACCTGCACCGCAACGACCCGCACGACCCCGGCTACCGCCGCTTTCTCGGGCGCCTGTTCGAGCCCGTGCGCCGGCGCCTGCCGGTCGGCAGTCGCGGTCTCGACTTCGGCTGCGGGCCGGGGCCGGCGCTGGCGCTGATGTTCGCCGAGGCGGGGTATCCGATGAGCGTCTACGATCCCTTCTACGCCGACGTGCCGCAGCGGCTGCGGCAGCGCTATGACTTCATTACCGCCACCGAGGTCGTCGAGCACCTGCGGCGCCCCGGAGAGGAACTGCAGCGCCTGTGGCGGCTGCTGGAGCCGGGCGGCCTGCTGGGCATCATGACCAAGCGGGTGATCGACCGCGAAGCCTTCGCCGGCTGGCACTACCGGCGTGACCCGACGCACGTCTGCTTCTTTTCCGACGAGACCTTCGAATGGCTGGCACAATGCTGGGGTGCCGGCTTGGAGTTTGTCGGTAATGATGTGGTCATTCTGGCCAGGCGCTGAAACGGGTTTCGGGTCAGCCCGACAGCAATTTATCGTTAGCCACGGAAGCACACGGAAGAACGCGGAAGCAAGTGGCACGGATAATTCCGTGTCCTTCCGTGTGTTTCCGTGGCTAGTCCAGACGCGGCCCGATCCTCACGACAACGCTCTTCGCTGCCACCACGCAGGCGTGCTATCGGAGGTTGGCGAACTTCGAATCCTTCTTCTTCCTCAGGAACAGCAGGCCGATGTTGCCGACCCGCTGTACCAGTTCGGCGCCGCTGCGCCGGCACAGGGCCTGCAGCATGGCGTCGCGTTCATTGCGGTCGCCGGTATTTACCCGCACCTTCATCAACTCGTGGTGTTCCAGCGAGCGGTCGAATTCCTCCAGCAGGGAGTCCGACAGGCCGCCGGCACCCACCAGGATGACGGGCTTCAACTTGTGGCCGAGTCCGCGTAGTCTTTTCTTCTGTTGTTCCGTCAGCGTCATGGCAAGTCGTCCGCGCCCGCGGGTCAAGTCAGGGAGGCGGCGAAGTATACCGGAATCGAATCATGGCACGCAGCAAGAGCAGCCATCGCTGGCTGAAAGAACATTTCAACGACGAGTTCGTCAAGCGCGCGCAGCGCGAGGGCTGGCGTTCGCGCGCGGTCTACAAGCTGGAGGAGATCCAGCGCAAGGATCGCATCATCAAGCCCGGCATGGCGGTGGTGGACCTGGGGGCGGCACCCGGCGGCTGGAGCCAGTATGCGCTCGGCCTGCTGGGGCGCAAGGGCCGCATCGTGGCCATGGACATCCTGCCGATGGACCCTCTGTCTGGTGTGGAATTTATCCAGGGGGATTTCCGCGAAGATGAGGTGCTGGCGGAACTCCTGCAGGTGCTCGAGGGTCAGGAAGTGGACCTTGTGCTTTCCGACATCGCACCCAATATGAGTGGCGTGGAGGCGGTCGATCTGCCGCGGGCCATGTATCTGGCGGAATTGGCAGTGGATTTTGCCGAGCGCGTGCTTCGTCCGGGCGGTGATCTGGTGATGAAGCTGTTCCAGGGCGAGGGTTTCGACGAGTTGCTGCGCGGCCTGCGCGGCCGCTACGACAAGGTGGTGATGCGCAAGCCGCGCGCCTCCCGGCCGCGCAGCCGCGAGGTGTACGCGGTGGCCAGGGGGCATAAAGTATAGTATGTTTCAGGAAACCGCCGGCCGGGCCGAAACGCCTTACAGGACAACGCCTTTCCACCGTTTCCCATTCTTGTGCCATAGCTCGCCCGCTGATTTGCAGAGGTAACCGATCTTGAACGACATGGCGAAAAATATTCTTCTGTGGGTGATCATTGCGATCGTCCTGATGTCGGTGTTCAACAACTTTGGACCGCCGACGCCGCGCGCCCAGTCGCTGGCCTATTCCGACTTCATCGCCGACGTCAAGGCGGGGCGGGTACAGAGCGTGGTCATCGACGGCCGCACCGTCCGCGGCGTGCTCGACAGTGGCGAGAAGTTTTCCACCTATACCCCCAACGATCCCGAGATGATCAACGACCTGCTGTCCAACGGCGTGCAGGTCAAGGCGCAACCACCGGAGCAGGATTCGCTGTTGATGCAGATCTTCATCTCCTGGTTCCCGATGCTGTTGCTGATCGGCGTATGGATCTTCTTCATGCGCCAGATGCAGGGCGGTGGTGGCGGTCGCGGTGCCATGTCCTTCGGCAAGAGCCGGGCGCGCATGCTCGGCGAGGACCAGGTCAAGGTGACCTTCAACGACGTCGCGGGTGTGGAGGAGGCCAAGGAAGAAGTCGCCGAGCTGGTCGAGTTCCTGCGTGATCCCTCCAAGTTCCAGAAACTGGGCGGCAAGATTCCCCAGGGCGTGCTGATGGTCGGCTCGCCCGGTACCGGCAAGACCCTGCTGGCCAAGGCCATCGCCGGCGAGGCCAAGGTGCCGTTCTTCACCATCTCCGGTTCCGACTTCGTGGAGATGTTCGTCGGCGTCGGCGCCTCGCGGGTACGCGACATGTTCGAGCAGGCCAAGAAACACGCGCCCTGCATCATCTTCATCGACGAAATCGACGCCGTCGGCCGTCACCGCGGCGCCGGTCTGGGCGGCGGTCACGACGAGCGCGAGCAGACCCTCAACCAGTTGCTGGTGGAGATGGACGGCTTCGAGGGCAACGAGGGCGTGATCGTCATCGCCGCCACCAACCGTCCCGACGTGCTCGACCCCGCGCTGCTGCGCCCGGGTCGTTTCGACCGTCAGGTGGTGGTGCCGCTGCCCGACATCCGCGGTCGCGAGCAGATCCTCAAGGTACACCTGCGCAAGGTGCCGGCCGCCGACGACGTCAATCCGGCCGTGATCGCCCGCGGCACGCCGGGTTTCTCCGGTGCCGATCTTGCCAACCTGGTCAACGAGGCGGCCCTGTTCGCGGCGCGCGCCAACAAGCGCCTGGTCGACATGGAAGACCTGGAGAAGGCCAAGGACAAGATCATGATGGGCACGGAGCGTCGCTCCATGGTGATGAGCGAGGAAGAGAAGAAGCTCACCGCCTACCACGAGGCCGGCCACGCCATCGTCGGCCGCCTGGTGCCGTCGCATGATCCGGTCTACAAGGTCTCCATCATCCCGCGCGGCCGCGCCCTGGGTGTCACCATGTTCCTCCCCGAGGAAGATCGCTACAGCTTCACCAAGCAGCGCCTGGAGAGCCAGATCTCCAGCCTGTTCGGCGGGCGTATCGCCGAAGAGATGATCTTCGGCAAGGACATGGTCACCACCGGCGCCTCCAACGATATCCAGCGGGCCACCGAACTGGCGCGCAACATGGTCACCAAGTGGGGTCTGTCGGAACGGCTCGGTCCACTCACCTATACCGAGGAAGAGGGCGAGGTGTTCCTGGGCCATTCGGTCACCCAGCACAAGAACGTTTCCGACGAGACCGCGCACGCCATCGACGCGGAGATCCGCGCCATCGTCGATCGCAACTATGCGCGCGCCAAGCAGCTGCTGGAAGAGAACCGCGACAAGCTGGAACTGATGGCGCAGGCGCTGATCAAGTACGAGACCATCGATTCCGACCAGATCGACGACATCATGAACGGCAAGGCACCGCGTCCGCCCAAGGACTGGGACGACAGCGAGCCGAAGGGAGGGAGTGCGGTGACCGAGAGTGACGGCAAGACCGCCAAGGGTCCCGGCGGCGGCACCATCGGCGGGCCTGCCGGACAGCACTGAGCCTTGCTGCTCGACTGCGGGGGCAAGACGCTGGACCTGTCGCACCCGCAGGTGATGGGTGTACTCAACATCACCCCCGATTCCTTCTCGGACGGGGGTGATTTTTTTGCGCCCGAAAGAGCCGTCGAGCGCGCCCTGCAGATGCAGGCCGAGGGTGCCGCCGTCATCGATGTCGGCGGTGAATCGACGCGCCCGGGAGCGGAGCCGGTGCCGGTGGACGAGGAAATCGCGCGCGTGGTGCCGGTGATCGAGGCGCTACGGTCGCGCCTCTCTGTGCCGATCTCCATCGATACCCGCAAGCCGGAGGTGATGCGAGCCGCGGTCGGTGCGGGCGCCGGTCTGATCAATGACGTGGCCGCGCTGCGCGAACCGGGGGCCTTGCAGGCAGCGCGGGAGTGCGGGGTGGCGGTGTGCCTGATGCACATGCAGGGCGAACCCCGGACCATGCAGGACGATCCCGTGTACGAGGACGTGGTCGCCGGGGTGAAGGCCTTCCTGCAGCGGCGCGCACGGGCGTGCGAGGAGGCGGGTATCGCGCGCGAGCACATCCTGCTCGACCCCGGATTCGGTTTCGGCAAGACCGTGCAGCACAACCTGCAACTGCTGGCGCGACTTGACGAAATCGTCGCGCTCGGGTATCCCGTGCTGGTGGGGCTGTCGCGCAAGTCGATGATCGGAAAACTGCTGGGGCTCGAGACCGGGGAACGCCTGGCCGCGAGTATCGCCCTGGCCATGCTGGCGGTGGAGCGCGGGGCGCGACTGGTACGCGCGCACGACGTCAAAGAGACCTGGCAGGCGCTGCAGATGCAGGCAGCGCTGCACGGGATGGAGTAGAAGGGGGGCACGATGACAAGAAAGTATTTCGGGACCGACGGCATCCGCGGGCGCGTGGGGGAACCACCCATCGATGCGGAGTTCATGCTCAAGCTCGGCTGGGCCACCGGCCGGGTGCTCGGTAACGGCGACTCGACCCGTGTGGTCATCGGCAAGGACACGCGCATCTCCGGTTACATGTTCGAGTCGGCACTGGAGGCCGGCCTGTCGGCGGCGGGCGTGGACATCCGCCTGCTGGGGCCGATGCCTACGCCGGCCATCGCCTACCTGACGCGCACGCTGCACGCCTGTGCCGGCATCGTCATCAGCGCTTCGCACAATCCCTACCACGATAACGGCATCAAGTTCTTCTCGGCGGAAGGCAGCAAGCTGGACGACGAGGTCGAGGCCGCCATCGAGGCGGAACTGGAAAAACCCATGGTCACCGTACCCTCCGACCGGCTGGGCAAGGCCGAACGGATGGAGGATGCGCGCGGCCGCTACATCGAATTCTGCAAGAGCACCGTGCCGTCCTCGCTGTCGCTGCGGGGCATGAAGATCGTGGTCGACTGCGCCAACGGTGCCACCTACCACGTGGCGCCCAGCGTGCTCGACGAACTGAACGCCGAGGTGATTGCCATCGGCGTGGAGCCCGACGGCCTCAACATCAACGAAGGCTGTGGTTCCACCCACCCGGCGCGCCTGCGCGAGGAAGTGCTGAAGCAGGGAGCCGATCTCGGCATCGCCCTGGACGGTGACGGTGACCGCCTCATCATGGTCGATCACCAGGGTGAGGAGGTCGATGGTGACGAACTGCTGTTCATCATTGCCAACTCGCGGCGCGAAGCCGGATGTCTCGACGGGCCAGTGGTCGGCACCCTCATGAGCAACCTCGGTCTGGAGCACGCGCTGCAGCAGCAATCGGTCGAGTTCCTGCGCGCGCGGGTCGGTGACCGCTATGTCATGGAGCTGCTGCGCCACCATGGCGGCATGCTCGGCGGCGAGTCCTCGGGACACATCATCTGCCTCGATCGCACCACCACCGGTGACGGCATGGTCTCGGCACTGCAGGTGCTGGCCGCCATGGTGGAGCGAGGTGTCAGTCTCCACGAACTGAAGCAGGGCATGAAAAAGTATCCCCAGCGGATGATCAACGTGCCGCTGACGCGGCCGATCGATGTCGATGCCAGTGACCCGATTCAGGCGGCGGTGAAGGCTTCGGAGGCGGTACTGAACGGGCGCGGGCGGGTATTGTTGCGGCCTTCCGGCACCGAGCCGCTGATTCGTGTCATGGTCGAGGGAGAGGACGAGGAACTGGTTTGCCAGCAGGCGCAGCAACTGGCCGAGGTGGTGCGTCAGGCGGTCGTTCAGAAGCAGGAAACCGTCTGAGCTAAAGTGCGCAGGTTTCTGTTTTCTACTTCCTTTGTTCTGCTTGTCCTGGTCGGGCTGGTGGCCGGTCTGATCGTCTCCAACCTCTATACCTACCATCGTCTCACCGACGAGGCGCCGATTGCGCGCCTGCAGTTCGAACCCATGGCGCCGCGGCAGTATGCGGTCGAACTGCTGACCGGCGATTTCTGCAAGCCGCAGCGTTTCACCCTCTACGGTGACCAGTGGCGCATCGATGCGCGTTTTCTCAAGTGGAAGCCGCTGGCCAATTTGCTCGGACTGGACGCCATGTACCGCCTCGAGCGCCTCAGCGGGCGCTACCGCGACACCGCTGCCGAGAACCGCGAACCTCACCAGGCCTGGGACATTGGCCTCAAGCCGCGGGTCGACCTGCTCGACTACGTGAACCGTGACTGGAAATACTGGTCGCCCGTCGACACCTATTTCGGCAGCTCGGTCTACGAAGACATCGATCCCGCCTATCGCTATACCGTGTACCGCGGCCAGTCCGGCCTGCTGGTACGCAAGGAACCGCTGGCACCGGCGCACTACGAGAACGGCGAGCTGGTGATCCACATCGACAGGGACTGCCGTCGCGCGGCGGAATGACCGCATTGCGGTGATGCGGCCCGTGGTCGCCGGGACGCGTTCCCCGTGTTCTTCCCGCTTTTCCGCGGCTTCTGCCGCGCTGCGGGGCATTTGATTTTTGCTCGCCGCCCCGCTACGATAGCCGGCTATTTTCAAGGGCTTGCAGGAGAAGGGCATGCGTCAGACTCTGGTCGCCGGGAACTGGAAACTCAACGGTTCGCTGGACAGCATCAAACAACTGGTTTCCGGGATACTCGCGGGTATCGGTGACACCGGCGATACCGCCGTCGCGGTCTGTCCGCCCTTCGTCTACATCCCGCTGGTGTCCGAACTCCTGCAGGGCAGCAAGGTGGCGCTCGGCAGTCAGGATGTGAGCGACCAGGACTCCGGTGCCTTCACCGGTGAGGTGTCGGGTCCGATGCTGAAGGAGTTCGGCTGCCGCTATGCCATCGTCGGCCATTCCGAACGCCGGGCGCTGTACGCCGAGGACGACGAGTTCACGGCACGCAAGTTTGCCGCGGCCCGCCGGGCTGGCCTGACGCCCATCCTGTGCGTCGGTGAGACCCTGGAGGAACGCGAACAGGGCATCACCGAGGACGTGGTCGCGCGGCAGCTGGATGCGGTCATCGAGCTGGAAGGCATCGGTGCCATCGGCGATGCGGTCATCGCCTACGAGCCGGTATGGGCCATCGGCACCGGCAAGACCGCCAGCCCGCAACAGGCGCAGGACGTGCACGCCTTCATCCGCGGCAAGCTCGCCGGCCTCGATGGTGGCGTCGCGGAGAAGGTGCAGATCCTGTATGGCGGCAGCGTCAAGGGCAGCAATGCGGCCGAGCTGTTCGCCATGGAAGACATCGACGGCGGGCTCATCGGCGGTGCCTCGCTGGTGGCCGATGATTTCCTGGCGATCTGTCGCGCCGGCTAGACGACAACCTTCCCGCTCCGCGGCGGGTGTGAAATCCAGGGAGACAGCGATCGATCCGGTGGTCTGATGCCCGCCGGCAACGACGAAATCGTTCCGGATCGACCGGCGTTTCCCCAAACAGAGTAGACTGACTGAATGTTTGTAGCATTGTTGATACTCCAGGTGTTGCTGGGCGTGGCCATCATCGGCCTGGTCCTGCTGCAGCAGGGCAAGGGCGCGGACATGGGGGCGGCCTTCGGTGCCGGTGCCTCGGGTACCGTCTTCGGCGCCAAGGGCGGCGGTTCCTTCCTGACGCGTACCACGGCGATACTGGCCGCCGCCTTCTTCGCCAACAGCATCCTGCTGTCCTCGCCGCTGGTGCGCGAGGTACGCCAGCCCACCGCCAGCGTGGTCGATCGGGTGGAGACCGGCGAACAGGCGCCTGAAGAGGCACCGGCTGCCGAGAAGGAGAGCGGCGAGGCGGAGAGCGACCTGCCGCCGGTGGATCTGCCCGAGGTCCCGAAGGCCGAAGGAGAAGAGTCGGATCTGCCACCGGCCGAGGAACCGAAGGCGGCGCCGGCCGAAGAGAAGGCGAATGCTCCCGCCAAGAGCGAAGCCGGGCAGCCGACGGCCGCGGACAAGGCATCGACGCCGGCGGCAGGTAAGGACAAGGGCCCCGACAAGCAGGAAAAGACCAACTGATCCATTTTTTTGCCGACGTGGTGGAATTGGTAGACACGCTATCTTGAGGGGGTAGTGGCGAAAGCCGTGCCGGTTCGACTCCGGCCGTCGGCACCATCTTCAAAACACCCGGGAGCGCCGGGCTCCAGCCCGGCAAAGGCGGATGTCAATGCCGGGCTGGAGCCCGGCGCTCCCGGGTGCGTACCAGGAACAGACATGCCACCCATGGAGGGGTGACCATGGAGAAGAAAACCTCCCGCGCGGGGTCGCGCTCCGTCGTGGCCAAGGGGTGGTACAGTCGTGGCTACCTGCCACACCTTGACGCGCCTTCGGCCCTGCAGTGCATCACCTTCCGTCTCGCCGACTCCCTGCCGCGGGAGAAATTGCTCGAGCTGGAGAGCGCGCTGCGAGCTCGTCCGCGCCACCGGCGCACGCGGGCGCGAGTACGCACCATCGACCGCTGGCTGGATGCCGGCATGGGCTGCTGCGCGTTACGCCATCCGTGCCTGGCCATGCGGATGCAACGGGCGCTCTGGCACTTCGACGGCGAGCGTTACCGCCTGCTTGCCTGGTGCGTCATGCCCAACCATGTCCATGTGCTCATCGAGCAGCTTGACGCATTGCCGAGGATCGTCGGATCGTGGAAGTCCTACACCGGTCGCTGGGCGTTGGCGCACGACGTCGTGCTGGGCCTGGGTATTCCCGGGAAACGCCTGTGGATGCGCGACTACTGGGATCGCTATATCCGGGATCAGCGCCACCTGGATGCCGTGCGGACCTACATTGACCGGAATCCCGTGAAGGCCGGGCTTTGCCGGAGGGCCGAGGACTGGCCATGGTCGAGTGCGGGATTCAGGCGGGGGAAAGCGTGAATTCCCCGCGGCAGAATACCATCCTCCGTCCCGGGAGCGCCGGGCTCCAGCCCGGCATTGACATCCGGCTTTGCCGGGCTGGAGCCCGGCGCTCCCGGAAGGGGCGTGTTGACCGGCGTGGGTGCCAGGTCCGGGTGCGCTGTTTCCGGGTGGTTATGCGTGTCCCGTTCATGGCCATCCGTCCCCTCTGTCCATGGCTTTTTTTATAGGGTCAGAAACATAAATTAAGCCGTTGATTTTTCGGCAGAAGCATCGCTGCATCCGGCTTGACACCCGGCAGGCAACTGCCTAGACTGCGGGGCGCCTCGCGCGCACGCGTCAAAACAGCCTGGCCGCGACCAGGAACGTCGGATGAGGGTGGCATGCTGGAAAACTATCTGCCGGTTTTGATCTTCATTGCCATCGGTATCGGCGTCGGCCTGGTGATGACGCTGATGGGTTTCATGCTCGGTACCCGCAAACCCGACAGTGAGAAGACCTCCCCCTACGAATGCGGCTTCGAGGCCTTCGAGGACACGCGCATGCGCTTCGACGTGCGCTACTACCTGGTCGCCATCCTGTTCATCATCTTCGACCTGGAGATCGCCTTCCTGTTTCCCTGGGCCGTGGTCCTCGAGGATCTCGGCTGGTTCGGCTACATCGCCATGATGATCTTCCTCGGCATCCTCGTCATCGGATTCATCTACGAGTGGTTCAAGGGGGCTCTCGAATGGGAATAGTGCCAGTGCTCGGCCAATCGGCCTTTTTCACGTTGCCGCTATCCGGAGGCATTTGATCGATGGGCATCGAAGGTCTCCTCGAAGAAGGCTTCATCACCACCTCGGCCGACAAGCTGATCAACTGGGCGCGCACCGGTTCCATGTGGCCGATGACCTTCGGCCTGGCCTGCTGCGCGGTGGAGATGATGCAGGCGGGCGCCTCGCGCTATGACCTGGACCGCTTCGGCGTGGTGTTCCGTCCCAGCCCGCGCCAGTCGGACGTGATGATCGTTGCCGGTACCCTGTGCAACAAGATGGCGCCGGCGCTGCGCAAGGTCTACGACCAGATGGCCGAACCGCGCTGGGTGATCTCCATGGGATCGTGCGCCAACGGCGGCGGCTACTATCACTATTCCTATTCAGTGGTGCGCGGCTGCGACCGCGTGGTGCCGGTCGACATCTACGTTCCGGGGTGTCCGCCGACCGCCGAGGCACTGCTGTACGGTATCCTGCAGTTGCAGAACAAGATCCACCGTACCAACACCATCGCCCGGTAGCCTGAGCATGAACCCGACCGATCTGATCGAACGACTGCAGGAGCGCTTCGGCGACACCCTGCTGGACGCGCGCCTGGCGCTGGGCGAGGTGACCATCGAAGTGGCGCCGCAGGAGCTGCTGGAGACCTGCCGGGCGCTGCACGACGAGCCCGATTTCCGTTTCGAGCAGTTGATCGACCTGTGCGGGGTGGACTACCTGGCCTATGGCGAGGACGAGTGGCTCACCGAGGAGGCCAGCAGTCGCGGCTTCAGTCGCGCCGTCGAGCCGGTCACCGCGGCGCGCATGGGCGTGCTCGCCGAAGAGCTGTCCACGGACACGGTGAAGGACGCCGGCACGCGCTTTGCGGCCGTCTATCACCTGCTGTCGCTGAGCCACAACCAGCGGCTGCGCCTGCGGGTGTTCGCCGCCGACGAGCAGTTGCCGGTAATCCCTTCGGTGGTCGGCATCTGGAACGGTGCCAACTGGTTCGAGCGCGAAGCCTTCGATCTCTTCGGCATCGTGTTCGAGGGGCATCCCGACCTGCGCCGCATTCTCACCGACTACGGTTTCATCGGTCACCCGTTCCGCAAGGACTTCCCCCTGAGCGGCAACGTCGAGGTGCGCTACGATCCCGAGAAGAAGCGCGTGGTCTACCAGCCGGTGAGCATCGAGCCGCGGGTGCTGGTGCCGCGTGTCATCCGTGCCGCGGCGCTGGAAAAGGCCGCCGAAGCGTCGCAGCCGGAAGCCGTGGACGACGCCGGCGATGAAGCGGAAGCGGAAGCCTGAGCATGCCCGAGATACGCAACTACACCCTGAACTTCGGCCCGCAGCACCCCGCGGCCCACGGCGTGCTGCGCATGGTGCTGGAGCTGGACGGCGAGACGGTGCAGCGCGCCGACCCGCACA
Source organism: Gammaproteobacteria bacterium (assembly GCA_011321775.1). GTDB lineage: Bacteria > Pseudomonadota > Gammaproteobacteria > DSM-19610 > DSM-19610 > Thiogranum. The sequence goes on from DROT01000261.1 coordinate 46,790, forward strand.
TCGGTCTGCTGCACCGCGCCACCGAGAAGCTGGCCGAGAGCAAGCCCTACAACCAGAGCATCGGCTACATGGACCGGCTCGACTACGTGTCCATGATGTGCAACGAACACGGCTACGTGCTGGCCATCGAGAAACTGCTGGGCATCGAGGTACCGGAACGGGCGCAGTACATCCGCGTGATGTTCGACGAGATCACCCGCATCCTCAACCACCTGCTGTGGCTGGGCGCGCACGGCCTCGACATCGGCGCCATGACGGTGTTCCTCTACACCTTCCGCGAGCGCGAGGACCTGATGGACGTCTACGAGGCGGTCTCGGGCGCGCGCCTGCACGCAACCTACTACCGCCCCGGTGGCGTCTACCGCGACCTGCCGGACCGCATGCCGCAGTACCAGGTTTCCAAGTGGCACGGGCAGAAGGACGTCGAACGTCTCAACCGCAACCGCCAGGGCTCGGTGCTCGACTTCATCGAGGATTTCACCGAGCGCTTCCCCGCCTGCGTCGACGAGTACGAGACCCTGCTGACCGACAACCGCATCTGGAAGCAGCGCACCGTCGGCATCGGTGTGGTGTCGCCGGAGCGCGCCAGACAGCTGGGCCTCACCGGCCCCATGATCCGTGGTTCGGGCGTCGCCTGGGACCTGCGCAAGAAACAGCCCTACGAAGTCTATGACCGCATGGACTTCGACATCCCGGTGGGCTCCAACGGCGACTGCTACGACCGTTACCTGGTGCGTATCGAGGAGATGCGCCAGTCCAACCGCATCATCCGCCAGTGTGTCGACTGGCTGCGCGCCAACCCCGGCCCGGTCATGGTCGGTGACTACAAGGTCGCGCCGCCGCCGCGCGAGGAGATGAAGCAGGACATGGAAGCGCTGATTCATCACTTCAAGCTGTTCAGCGAGGGCTATTGCGTGCCGGAAGGGGAGGCCTATGCCGCCATCGAACACCCCAAGGGCGAGTTCGGCGTGTACCTCATCTCCGACGGCGCCAACAAGCCCTACCGGGTAAAGATCCGCGCCCCCGGTTTCGCCCACATGTCGGCCATGGACGAGCTGGCGCGTGGCCACATGCTCGCCGACGTGGTGGCCATCATCGGCACCCTGGACATCGTCTTCGGCGAGGTGGACCGCTGAACCGCGGTTACCGAACAACAGAGTCGTTTGAAATGACAGCACAACAGCAAAAAGACGGTTACCAGCTGAGCGAGCAGGTTCGCGCCGAGATCGACCACTGGCTGACCAAGTACCCCCCGGAGCAGAAGCGTTCCGCCGTGCTGGCGGCGTTGCACGCGGTCCAGCACCAGGACGGCTATGTCTCGGTGCCGGCGATGGACGCGGTGGCGGCCTACCTCGACATGCCGCCGGTGTCGGTCTACGAGGTGTCCTCGTTCTACTCCATGATCGAGACCGAGCCGGTGGCGCGCAATACGGTGGCCTTCTGCAACAACATCTCCTGCATGCTGTGCGGTGCCGACGAACTCATCGAACACGTGCAGAAGAAACTGGGCATCCGCCTCGGCGAGAGCACCCCCGACGGCCGCATCTACCTCAAGAACGAGGAGGAGTGCCTGGCCGCCTGTGTCGGGGCGCCGATGATGACGGTCAACGGTCACTACCACGAGCATCTCACCATCGAGAAGGTGGACGAGATCCTGGACGGTCTGGAGTAGCGCATGGTGAACCAGGTCTGTTTCACCACCATGGAGTTCGACGAGCCCTGGACGCTGGAGAACTATCTCCGCATCGGCGGCTACGACGCCTGGAAGAAGATCCTGGCGGAGAAGACGCCGCCCGAGGACATCATCGAGGAAGTGAAGAAGTCCGGGCTGCGCGGCCGCGGCGGCGCCGGCTTCCCCACCGGTCTCAAGTGGAGCTTCATGCCGCGCACGGCGCCGGTGCAGAAGTACATCGTCTGCAACTCCGACGAGTCCGAACCCGGCACCTGCAAGGACCGCGACATCCTCCGCTACAACCCGCACGCGCTCATCGAGGGCATGGCCATCGCCGGCTATGCCATGGGTGCCACCGTCGGCTACAACTACATGCGCGGCGAGTTTCACCACGAGCCCTACGAGCGTTTCGAGCAGGCGCTCAAGGAGGCCTACGAGGCCGGACTGCTGGGGCGCGACCTGCAGGGCTCGGGTATCGACTTCGATCTCTACAGCCACCTGGGCGCCGGCGCCTACATCTGTGGCGAGGAGACCGCGCTGCTGAATTCGCTGGAGGGCAAGAAAGGCCAGCCGCGCTTCAAGCCGCCGTTCCCCGCCAACTTCGGCCTCTACGGCAAGCCCACCACCATCAACAACACCGAGAGCCTGGCCTCGGTGCCGGCCATCCTGCGCAATGGCGGCGAGTGGTTCCTGAACCTCGGGCGTCCGAACAACGGTGGCGAGAAGATCTGGTGCGTCTCCGGGCACGTCAACCGGCCGGGCAACTACGAGATACCGCTGGGCGCCCCCTTCCGTGAGCTGCTGGAACTGGCCGGCGGCGTGCGCGACGGCCACCGGCTCAAGGCCGTCATCCCCGGCGGCTGCTCGATGCCGGTGATGCCCGCCGACGTCATCATGGAGACCGACCTCGACTACGACTCGCTCACCAAGGCCGGTTCGGCACTGGGTTCGGCCGGCATGATCGTGATGGACGACTCCACCTGCATGGTGAAGGCGTTGATGCGCATCTCGCGCTTCTACTACGCCGAGTCCTGCGGCCAGTGTACCCCCTGCCGCGAGGGCTGCGGCTGGATGTACCGCGTCATCAAGCGCATCGAGGAAGGCGAGGGCACCATGGAGGACATCGACCTGCTGGCGAGCGCTGCCGGGCAGATCGAGGGGCACACCATCTGCGCCTTCGGTGACGCCGCCGCCTGGCCGGTGCAGAGCTTCATCAAGCACTTCCGCGAGGAGTTCGAGTACCACGTCACCCACAGGAACTGCATGCCCGGCACCAGCAGCCACCGCCCGGCCGGCAGCGAAGGAGAGGCGGCATGAGCGCCAGCCCCGAGAGCGTCGCCGAAGACATGCTCACCGTCGAGATCGACGGTCGCGAGTATCCCGCGCGCAAGGGTGCCATGATCATCGAGGTGACCGACGAGCACGGGATCAGCGTGCCGCGCTTCTGCTACCACAAGAAACTGCCGGTGGCGGCCAACTGCCGCATGTGCATGGTGGAGGTGGAGAAGGCGCCCAAGCCCCTGCCTGCCTGCGCCACGCCGGTGATGGATGGCATGAAGATCAGCACCCGTTCCGAGTATGCCCGCAAGGCGCAGCAGGCAGTGATGGAATTCCTGCTCATCAACCACCCGCTGGACTGCCCCATCTGCGACCAGGGCGGCGAGTGCGAACTGCAGGACATCTCGCTGGAATACGGTCGCGGGGTGTCGCGTTTCTCCGAGAGCAAGCGCGCGGTTCCGGCCAAGGACTTCGGCCCCCTGATCGCCTCCGACATGACGCGCTGCATCCACTGCACCCGTTGCGTGCGTTTCCTTGAGCACGTCGCCGGCTACAAGGAAATGGGCGGCATGGGACGCGGCGAGAACGTCGAGATCGGTACCTACATCCAGCACAAGCTCGAATCCGAACTGTCCGGCAACATCATCGACGTGTGCCCGGTGGGCGCGCTCACCTCGCGCCCCTTCCGCTTCCGCGCGCGCGCCTGGGAGATGCTCCGGGCGGCCTCGGTGGCGCCGCACGACTGCGTCGGTTCGGCCACCGAGCTGCATACCCGGCGCGGCCAGCTGTTGCGTGTCGCGCCGCGCGAGCACGAGGCCGTCAACGAGGTGTGGCTGTCGGACCGCGACCGGTTCGCCTGCGACGGCGTGAACAGCGAGGAGCGCCTGCGGCAGCCGATGGTGAAGAAGGCCGACGGCTGGCACGAGGTCGAGTGGGAGGAGGCGCTGCACGTCACCGCCCAGGCCCTGCGCGAGCGCGTCGACAGCCAGGGCATCGGCCAGCTGGGCGTGCTGGTATCGCCGAGCGCCACCCTCGAGGAGCAGCTGCTGATCAGCCGCCTGGCCGAAGGGCTGGGCGTGGTCAACATCGACCACCGCCTGCGCCAGAGCGATTTCACCGGCCAGAACGAGCAACCGCTGTTCCCCTGGCTCGGGCAGAGCATCGAGGAACTGGAACAGCTGGACGCGGCGCTGCTGGTCGGCGCCCACCCGCGCAAGGACCAGCCCATCGTCGGTCACCGCCTGCGCAAGGCCGCGAAGGCCGGCGCGCGCCTCATGTTCATCAACGCCGTCGATCACCGCTATACCTTCGAGCCGGCGCACAAGGCGATCGTCACCCCGGCGCGCATGCTGCAGTCGCTGGCCGGAGTGGCGGCCGCGCTGCTGCAGAGCCGCAAGGCGAGGGCGCCCGAGGCGCTTCGCGACATCCTTGACCAGACGCTGCCCAACGCCGGCGAGCAGGCCATGGCGGAGGTGCTGGCGGATGCCGAACGGGGCGCGATCTTGCTGGGCATCTCGGCGTCCATGCATCCGCAGTTCTCGACCTTGCGCGCGCTGGCGGCACTGGTGGCGGAACTCAGCGGCGTGCGCCTCGGTTTCCTGTCCGAGGGAGCCAACAGTGCCGGCGCCTGTCTCGCCGGTGCGCTGCCGCACCGCGGTGCCGGCGGCGCGGCGCGCAAGGCCGCCGGGCTGAATGCCGCCCAGATGATCGCCCAGCCGCGCAAGAACTACCTGTTGCTCGGCGTGGAACCCGAGCTGGACTGTGCCGACGGCGCGGCCGCGCTGGACGCCATGAAGCAGGCCGAGTTCGTGGTGGCGCTGAGCTCCTATGCCGGCCCGCGCATGCTCGACTATGCCGACGTGCTGCTGCCGGTCAACGTGTGGGCGGAGACCTCCGGCACCTTCGTCAACTGCGAGGGCCGCTGGCAGAGTTTCGCCGCGGCCGCGCGCGCACCCGGTGAAAGCCGACCGGCATGGAAAGTGCTGCGCGTACTGGCCGAGCTGCTGGAACTCGAGGGCTTCGGCTTCACCAGCTCGGAAGAGGTTCGCGACACCCTCAGCGCCTCGCTGGGCGAGGTCTCGGTCGACAACCTGAACTGCGGCGAGGCGGCCGCCGCACCCGGCGCAGCCGGGGAGCTGGAGCGCATTCCCTTCCTGCCGCCCTACGCGGTCGATGCCACGGTGCGGCGCGCGGCGGCCCTGCAGCAGACCGCCGATGCCGACGTGAGCGCGCTGCGCCTGCATCCCGCCGATGCCGGGCGTCTGGGGCTGGAGGCGGGCGACCGGGCGCTGGTGCGCCAGGACGAACGGCGCGCGGAACTGGAGGTGGTGCTGGACGAGGGCGTGGCCGAAGGCGCGGCGCTGATCGCGGCGGCCACCGAGGCCACGCTGCCACTGGGCGCACCGCATGGTTCGGTGCAGGTACGGAAGGCATAGGAGCGGCCCATGAACGAAACCAGCCTGCTCGACTGGATCATCACCGGCGGGATCATCCTGATCAAGATCGTCATCATCATCCTGCCGCTGATGCTGTCGGTGGCCTACCTGACCTATGCCGAGCGCAAGATCATCGGCTACATGCAGGTGCGCATCGGCCCCAACCGCGTCGGCCCGCGCGGCTGGCTGCAGCCCATCGCCGACGCCCTCAAGTTGATGATGAAGGAAATCATCATCCCGGAGAAATCCAACCACTACCTGTTCGTGATCGCGCCGACGCTGGTGATCGCGCCGGCGCTGGCGGCCTGGGCGGTGATCCCCTTCAGCGACGGCCTGGTGCTGGCCGACGTCGACGCCAGCCTGCTGTATATCCTGGCGCTGACCTCCATCGGCGTATACGGCATCCTCATCGCCGGCTGGGCCTCCAACTCCAAGTATGCCTTCCTCAGTACCATGCGCAGCGCCGCGCAGATCGTCTCCTACGAGATCGCCATGGGCTTCGCGCTGGTGGGCGTGCTGATGGCCGCCGGCAGCCTCAACCTGGGCGATATCGTGCGTGCCCAGCAGGGCGGTATCCTGCACTGGTACTGGCTGCCGCTGTTGCCGCTGTTCGTGATCTACTTCATCTCCGGCGTGGCCGAGACCAACCGCGCGCCCTTCGACGTCGCCGAGGGCGAGTCGGAGATCGTCGCCGGGTTCCACGTGGAATACTCGGGCATGGCCTTTGCCGTGTTCTTCCTGGCCGAATACGCCAACATGATCCTGGTCGCCACCCTGGCGGCGCTCATGTTCATGGGCGGCTGGCTGTCACCCTTCGAGGGCATCCCGCTGCTGGAGCCGGCCTTCGCCTGGGTGCCGGGGCTGGTGTGGCTGTTGCTCAAGGCGGCCTTCTTTCTGTTGCTGTACCTGTGGTTCCGCGCCACCTTCCCGCGCTACCGCTACGACCAGATCATGCGTCTGGGGTGGAAGGTATTCATTCCGCTGACCATCGTGTGGCTGGTGGTGGAGGGCGCCGCGGTGGTCGGCGGCCTGGGTCCCTGGTTCGACTGAGCGCGCAACGATGCAAGTACTGAGACACTACATAAAGAGCCTGCTGCTGTGGGAACTGCTCAAGGGCATGCGGCTCACCGGGCGTTACCTGTTCGCGAAGAAGATCACGGTGCAGTACCCGGAGGAGAAGACGCCGCAGTCGCACCGTTTCCGCGGCCTGCACGCGCTGCGCCGCTATCCCAACGGCGAGGAACGCTGCATCGCCTGCAAGCTGTGCGAGGCGGTGTGCCCGGCGCTGGCCATCACCATCGAGGCCGGGCCGCGCCCCGACGACGGCACCCGCCGCACCACGCGTTACGAGATCGACCTGTTCAAGTGTATCTACTGCGGCTTCTGCGAGGAATCCTGCCCCGTCGATTCCATCGTCGAGACGCGGGTGTACGAGTACCACTTCGAGAACCGGGGCGAGAACATCATGACCAAGGACAAGCTCCTGGCCGTGGGCGACCGGCACGAACAACAGATCGCCGCCGACCGCGCGGCGGATGCGCCATACAGGTAGGAACCGGCCATGACTTTCGAGAAACTCGTGTTCTACATCCTGGCGGCGATCCTGGTATTCGCCGCCACCCGCGTCATCACGGTGCGCAATCCGGTGCACGCGGCGCTGCACCTGGTGCTGGCCTTCTTCACCTGCGCCGGCCTGTGGCTGCTGCTGGAGGCCGAGTTCCTGGCCATCACGCTGGTGCTGGTGTATGTCGGCGCCGTCATGGTGCTGTTCCTGTTCGTGGTGATGATGCTGGACATCAACCTGGACCCGTTGCGCGAGGGCTTCGTGCGCAACCTGCCGGTGGGCCTGACGGTGGCCGTGCTGATGTTCATCGAGATGGCGCTGGTACTGCGCAGCAAGTATTTCAGCGCCGAGGCCATGCCGGCACCCACGCCCCACGCGGCCGACTACAGCAACACCCGCGAGCTCGGCGCGGTGCTGTACACCGACTACGTATACGCCTTCGAGATCGCCTCGGTGATCCTGGTGGTGGCCATCATCGCCGCCATCGTGCTGGCGCTGCGCAAGCGCCCGGGGAGCAAGAGGCAGGATCCGGCCGAGCAGGTCAAGGTCCGCGCCGCCGACCGGCTGCGCGTCATCAAGATGGAGGCGGAGCCGAAGGACTGAGTCCGGCGAACCGGGATACGAACATGGTGCTATCCGACTTTCTGATTCTGGGTGCGGTGCTGTTCGCGCTGAGCGTGGCGGGGATCTTCCTCAACCGCAAGAACGTCATCATCCTGCTGATGGCCATCGAGCTGATGCTGCTGGCGGTGAACATGAACTTCATCGCCTTCTCGCATTTCCTGGGCGACATCGCCGGGCAGGTGTTCGTGTTCTTCATCCTGACGGTGGCGGCCGCCGAGGCGGCCATCGGCCTGGCGATCCTGGTGGTGCTGTTCCGCAACCGCCGTTCCATCAACGTCGACGATCTCGACAGCCTGAAGGGGTAGGGACGTGGAGACTGTCTATCTCGCTATCGTCATCGCGCCGCTGCTGGGCGCGATCGTGGCCGGCCTGTTCGGGCACCTGATCGGCCGCCGGGCCTCGCACTGGGCCGCCATCCTCGGGGTGGCGACCTCCTTCGTGCTGTCGCTGGTGGTGTTCAAGCACATGGTCCTCGACGGCGCCGAGCCCTTCAACGGACCGGTCTACACCTGGATGGTGGCCGACGGCATCCACATGCAGATCGGCTTCCTCGTCGACCGCCTCACCACGCTGATGCTGGTGGTGGTCAGCTTCGTGTCGCTGATGGTGCACATCTACACCATCGGCTACATGCACGACGACCCGGGGTACCAGCGCTTCTTCAGCTACATCGCGCTGTTCACCTTCTCCATGCTGATGCTGGTGATGGCCAACAACTTCCTGCAGCTGTTCTTCGGCTGGGAGGCGGTGGGCCTGGTGTCCTACCTGCTGATCGGCTTCTGGTACAAGCGGCCGACGGCGATCTACGCTAACCTCAAGGCCTTCCTGGTGAACCGCGTCGGTGATTTCGGCTTCCTGCTGGGCATCGCCGCGGTGGTGATGTACTTCAACACCCTCGACTACGCCCAGGTGTTCGCCGCCGCGCCATCCATGGCCGACGCCAGCATCCAGCTGTTCCCGGGCAGCGACTGGTCGCTGATGACGGTGATCTGCATCCTGCTGTTCATCGGCGCCATGGGCAAGTCGGCGCAGGTACCCCTGCACGTGTGGCTGCCGGACTCCATGGAAGGCCCGACGCCGATCTCGGCGTTGATCCATGCCGCCACCATGGTCACCGCCGGTATCTTCATGGTGGCGCGCATGTCGCCGCTGTTCGAGCTCAGCGAGACCGCGCTCAGCTTCGTGCTGGTGATCGGTTCCATCACCGCCCTGTTCATGGGCTTCCTCGGCATCGTGCAGAACGACATCAAGCGCGTCATCGCCTACTCGACGCTGTCGCAGCTGGGTTACATGACCGTGGCGCTGGGCGTGTCGGCCTACTCGGTGGGCATCTTCCACCTCATGACCCACGCCTTCTTCAAGGCGCTGCTGTTCCTGGCCGCCGGCTCGGTCATCATCGCCATGCACCACGAGCAGGACATCCGCAAGATGGGCGGCCTGCGCAAGTACATGCCCATCACCTACTGGACCTCGCTGGTGGGCTCGCTGGCGCTGATCGGCTTCCCGGGCTTTGCCGGCTTCTTCTCCAAGGACACCATCATCGAGGCGGTGCACGGCTCGCACATCGCCGGGTCCGGCTTCGCCTATTTCGCCGTGCTCTCGGGCGTGTTCGTCACCGCCCTCTACACCTTCCGCCTGTTCTTCCTGGTGTTCCACACCGAGGAGCGCTTCGACGAACACACGCGCTCGCACCTGCACGAGACCCCGGCGGTGGTCACCGTGCCGCTGATCCTGCTGGCGATTCCCTCGGTGCTGGCGGGCTACCTGATCGATCCGGTGGTGTTCGGCGACTATTTCGGCAATGCCATCTTCGTCAGCCACGCGCACGACGTGGTGGGGCACCTGGCCGAGGAGTTCCACGGTGTCGGTCCCCTGATCCTCGAGGGCATCACCGGGCCCGCCTTCTGGCTGGCCATGGCCGGCCTGGCGACCGCCTGGTACGTCTACACCCGCAATCCGGCCATCGCCGACCTGGCCGCCGAGCGTTTCCGCCCGCTCTACCGGGTGCTGGTCGACAAGTACGGTTTCGACCGCTTCAACGAGATCTTCTTCGCCGGCGGCGCGCGCGGTACCGGCTGGACCCTGTGGAAACTGGGTGACGTGCTGCTGATCGATGGGCTGCTGGTCAACGGCAGTGCCCGGGCGGTGGGCTGGCTGGCGGGCGTTGTGCGCCAGCTGCAGACCGGCTACCTGTATACCTACGCCTTCAGCATGATCATCGGCCTGCTGGCACTGCTGGGCTGGTTCATCTGGTTTGCGCCGGCCAACTGAGAACAAGAGAACACCATGAGCGAAATGCCGATCCTCAGTTTCGTCATCTGGCTGCCCATCCTCGGCGGCCTGCTGTTGCTGGCCGTCAAGGACTGGATCAACCCGCGGCCTTTCGCCCTGGTGATCGCCGTGCTCACGTTCCTGCTGTCGCTGCTGCTGTATACCGGCTTCGACAGCACTACGGCGCAGATGCAGTTCCAGGAGAACGCCTCCTGGATCGCCGCCTTCAAGGTCTTCTATCACCTCGGTGTGGACGGCATCTCCATGCCGCTGATCATCCTCACCACCTTCACCACGGTGCTGGTGGTGCTGGCCGGCTGGGAGGTCATCCAGAAGCGCCCGGCGCAGTACCTGGCCGCCTTCCTCATCATGGAAGGGCTGATGAACGGCGTATTCGCGGCCCTCGACGCCATGCTGTTCTATGTCTTCTGGGAAGGCATGTTGATCCCCATGTTCCTGATCATCGGCATCTGGGGCGGCCCGCGGCGCGTCTATGCCACCATCAAGTTCTTCCTCTACACCTTCCTCGGCTCGGTGTTCATGCTGGTGGCGCTGATCTACATGTACAACCAGGCCGACAGCTTCGCCATCCTGGACTTCCATGCGCTCAGGCTCGGACTGACGGAGCAGATCCTCATCTTCCTCGCCTTCCTGCTGGCCTTCGCCGTCAAGGTGCCCATGTGGCCGGTGCACACCTGGCTGCCGGACGCCCACGTGGAGGCGCCCACGGGCGGCTCGGTGATCTTGGCGGCCATCATGCTGAAGATCGGCGGCTACGGCTTCCTGCGCTTCAGCCTGCCGATCACCCCGGACGCCAGCCACGAGCTGGACTGGCTGATCATCTTCATGTCGCTGACGGCAGTGGTCTACATCGGCTTCGTGGCGCTGGTGCAGCAGGACATGAAGAA
>DROT01000262.1 GCA_011321775.1 Gammaproteobacteria bacterium
CCGCACGACCGAAGTGGCGTTCGCGGGCGAGGGCGACGACATAACGAAGTTCGGACAGATTCATGTGAAATCCTCCCTGGAAGCCGGATCCGCGGATTCCGCTCTCCGCCGGGTGTGACACAGCGACCGCTGCATCGATAGTCCTCCGCTATTAGAACACTTGTAGAGATCTATTGGTAAGGCCGGCTCCTCCGGTCTAGCTTTTAAACAGCCCCTGCCTTTCCGCGTCGCGGTGACGGCGATCGGTCTGGCGGAGGCGGTGGTCACTCGTGCCGCAACCAGAGGAGGGAGCACCCATGAACGGAAGATTCTGCACGGCGGGCCTGCTGGCCGTTTTCACGGCCGCTGCGTCCGCTGCCCCGCTGGGTCTGCCACCGGTCCCGGTACCGGCCGACAACCCGCAGTCGCCTGCAAAGATCCGTCTCGGCGAGCGCCTGTTCAACGACGCGCGTTTCAGCGCCGACGGCAAGGTCAGCTGCGCCACCTGTCACGTCCCGGCCAAGGCCTTTACCGACGACCTGCCGGTGTCGAAGGGCTTCAGGGGCCTGACCGGGACCCGCAACGCGCCCACGGTGATCAACGCCGCCTACATGAAGACCCTGTTCTGGGACGGCAGGGAGCCCGACCTGGAAGGCCAGTCGAAACAGCCGCCGGTCAACCCGGTCGAGGGCGGGCTGCCCGATCACGCCCCGTTGCTCGAGGTGATCCGCAAGGACCCGGGCTACGTGAAGGACTTCAGGACGGTGTTCTCGGTCGAGCCCGAAGACATCGACATGGATCAGGTCGCCAAGGCCATCGCCAGCTTCGAACGGACCCTGGTGAGCGGCGATTCACCCTTCGATCGCTACTACTTCGGGGGTGACAGCGGTGCCCTGAACGCGGCCCAACAGCGAGGTCTGCGTGTGTTTACCGGCAAGGGGCGCTGCGTCTCCTGTCACCGCATCGAGCAGACCCAGGCGCTGTTCACCGACAACCGCTTCCACAACATCGGCGTGGGCTTCAGGAAGATCCGCGGCCGGGAACAGGAGACCGCGCGGCAGTTCCTGCAGGCGAAGCGCGCGGGCGCGAAGGTGGACGTCGCCGTGCTCACCCGCGAGAAGGTCTCCGAACTCGGGCGCCTGGCGGTGAGCGGAAACCTGACCCGGGTAGGCGCCTTCAAGACACCCACATTGCGCAACGTCGCCCGGACCGCGCCCTACATGCACGACGGCAGCCTGGCCACGCTCGAGGAGGTCGTCGACTTCTACAACAACGGCGGCCGTGTGCGCGAAAGCGACCCGCTGTCGCCCTTTCTCAGCGGCGGTATCCGTCCGCTCGGTCTGGACGCGCAGGAAAAACGCGACCTGGTCGCGTTCATGAAGGCACTCACCAGCCCCGGTCTGGACCGCCTGGCCACCCGAGGAGGCCGCAATCATGACTGATCCAAAACGTCGTCGTCTGTTGAAAGCCGGCGGGGCCCTGCTGGCGGCCGGCAGTCTGCCGCTCAGCCTGGTGGAACTCGCCTTCGGCAAGGACCGTCGCGAGCACTTCAGCTTCGCCTATCTTTCCGACTCCCACATCACCCATGTCCGCGGCCGCGAGTTCGTTCGCAACTGGGACCGCGGCCTGATCCGCGCCGTGGCCGAGAGCAACCTGCTCGACCCGCGGCCGGACTTCATTTTCTACGGCGGTGACATCGCCCAGCTGGGCAAGCCGGAGGAGATCGATCACGGCCTGGAGATCCTCTCCGCCCTGCGCGGGGAGGTGCACCATGTCATGGGCGAGCACGACTACTACCTGGACCTGGGCGAACACTGGCGCAAGCGCCTCGGACCGGATCACTACAGCTTCGACCACAAGGGCGTGCACTTCGTGGTGCTGAACAGCATCCTCACCTTCGACGACTGGACCTACCACCGCTGGTCCAGCGCTGCCGAACGCATGCACCAGATGGCGCGCCTGGACAACCCCCAGGGATCGCCCTTCATGGTCGGCGAGTCGCAGCGCGCCTGGCTGAAGAAGGATCTGGACACGGTCAGCCACGACACGCCGGTGGTGGTGTTCTCGCACTCGCCGCTGCAGAAGATCTACAAGGGCTGGAACTTCTGGACCGACGATGCCGAGCAGGTACAGGCACTGCTGCAGCCCTTCGACAAGGTCACGGTGCTCTATGGCCACGTGCACCAGATCCAGTACAACCAGATCGGCAACATCAGTTTCCACGCCGCCATGGCGACGGCTTGGCCCTGGCCCTATCCCTCCAGCTACCGCCAGCAGGCCGCGTACCTGCCAAAGCTGACGGTGAACATGAATCGCGCCGATCCCTTCTTCGAACGCGACGCCACCGGCTGGCAGTTCATCGACCTCGACAGCGGCAAGGTGGACGTGCACTACCTGTTGCCGGGCAACCGCAACCGCGTGGTCGCCTGGGACGGCAAGGCCGGTCATCCGGTCGACACCCGCTACCAGGCCGAGGCCGATCGCATCCCGCCGCAGACCCACTACTGAGAAGGGAGGACGATAGCATGGGCAACAGAAACCGGACGAACAGGTTCACCGGCCTCATGATCATGGCCTGCGCCGGTCTCGCCGCGCCGGCCCTGGCCGACGAGTTCACCCAGGAAGACCTGCAGCGCTGGCAACAGGAATACCGGACGGTCGTGGACCGTGGCGAAAAGCTCTTTCACGGCGGCCTGCCGAGCCGCAATACCGTGTCCTGCGACCAGTGCCACCCCAACGCCGCCAACACCCACCCGGAGACCTACCCCAAGTTCCAGCAGCAGCTGGGACGGGTGGCGGCGCTGCGCGACATGATCAACTGGTGTATCCGGAACCCGCTGGAAAGCGAACCGCTGGCGGCCGACGATCCGCGCATGAACGCGCTGGAGGCCTACATCACCCAGGAACGGCGCGGGGTGGCACTGGCGCCGGGGAAACATTGATAGCGTCGCGGTTGCTACAGGGCATGGCAAAGATGGCCACGGAAAACACGGAAGACACGGAAGAAAGCAGAAAACATTTCCGTGTTCGTCCGTGTTTTCCGTGGCTAACGACCATGAGGCCGACAACAGCCACCTGATCTCAAGGCCTCGCTGCGCTCAGCGCCGTCCTACCGGGTGAGCTTGCGCTCGAGCCGCCGGCGGCGGTGTTCGCGGGCGGCATCGACGGGCAGACGCTCGCAGTAGCGCCGCGCCGCGGCCAGGTCGTGGCTGACGTGTTCGTGGTACTTGGCGAGTCGTTCCAGCGAATCGCTGCAACCCCGGGCGGCCAGCTGTTCCCACAGGGCGACGGCGGCCCGCCAGTGGCCGGCACGCCGTTCCAGCAGGGCCAGCAGGCGCAGGCCGTCGTCGCACAGCCGCTCGAGGTGGGCGCGCAGCAGTTTGCGGGCGGCAAGCTCGTCGCTCTCCATGTGCCAGCGGGCGAGGGCGTGGAAGTCGACGTCGAACTCGCCGGGTTGTTGCAGCACCTGTCCCAGCGCGCGGTGAGCGAGCGCCAGCGAGACGATGTCCTGGCGGTTGTGGTCGACCACCCTGACCAGGCGCTCGCCGCGGCCGCGACGCACGTAGTCGAACCAGGCCTCCGGCGCCTCGCTGCCGGGCAGATCGTCGACGCGCCGGATGTCCAGCAGCCGGCGCTCCATAGTCGTCAGCCGGCAGTCCGGCCAGCAGTGGCCGAACAGGCGGCGCACCGGGTGCAGCAGGTCGAGGTGCGGCAGGCCGTCGAAGGGGTGGCGCAGCGCCTGCATGCGGTAGCGGGTGATCAATAGCGGCAGGTCGTAGCTCTTGCCGTTGTAGCTGACCAGGCGGTCGTCGCCAGTCAGCATCTCCGCAAAGGCCGCCAGCGCCGCGGCTTCGCCGCCAAAGCGCGGTATCAGAAACTGCGTCAGGCGGAGGACGTCGTCCTCGACCACCGCCAGCCCGACGAGAAAGGCGAGGGTACCGCTGCCACCGGCCAGTCCCGTGGTCTCGGTGTCGATATAGACGTTGCGCCGGCCATCGTCGGCCTCGCCCGGCAGGGGGATCACTGGCTCGCGGTTTTCCTGCGCGTCATACCGGCGGAGGTCTCCCTGCAGCTCATCCCGGCGCAGGCCGGGATCCGGTGTGGCAAGTCTTCCGGATCCCGGCCTGCGCCGGGATGACGGACTGCCGGGACCGTGTTCGCCGAGCGGCAGGCATTGGCTGATGCGGATCAGTCGCCCATCCAGCAATTCACCGCCGACCCTGTCGGCCAGTTCCCCGACCGCCATGCCGCGTGGCGTCCCGCCCTGGCGGCGTGGAATGACACGCCCGCGCGCTTCCATCTCGGCGATGCGCTGGCGCAGTGCCGACAGGGACGGTCTGGCCGCCGGGGAGGGGGTTGTCGTACCTGCCTGGGTCTTCAGTCGCGAAAGTCTGGACTTGAGTTCCATTTTTGTTCCCTGTGCCCTGTTCGCGGCCAAGGCCGCTCCTACAGGTATTCTTCGATGAAGGAGCGGGCTTGCCCGCGAACAGGTGGCAACACGACTACCGATGTTGTCAGCCACGGAAAACACGGAAAACACGGAAGTAAAACAAGGGGTGTTTCCGTGTTCTTCCGTGTGTTTCCGTGGCTAATCACATCGTTGTCGATCGTTGCGCTCCTGGCCAGAGATCAATTCAACAAGCCCAGCACCCGCAGCGCCGCCGCTTTCGGCGAATAGCCGCGTACCTCGTCGCTTGCCAGGATCGGGCCGATACAGCTCGGGCAGCCGTGGGCGCAGTCGCAGTCCTGCACCAGCGCCTGCGCGCCTTCGACCACTTCAGTGCGTTGTTCGAACAGCGGCGTCGACAGGCCGATGCCGCCGGGGTAGTTGTCGTACAGGAACAGCGTCGGCGTGAAGCGTTGCAGGCCGGCGGGGTCGAGTGTCTGGCCGTCGCGGTCACGCAGCTGGCCGCGACCGCTGGCGCCGACGGTGGCGAACCACTCGGCGTTGCCGTCGCCCACGGCGCGCCCGAGGTCGCGCGCTTCCGACAGAAGGCGCATGGCGGCGACGATGTGCAGCGCGTAGCCGGCGCCGAGGAACCCGTCCAGCGCCTGCTGGCGCGACTCGAAGGCCTCGTCCAGGGCCTCTGGATTCACCTGCCACCACACCGCGGTGGTGTGCATCTCCTGGTCCGGCAGGTCGATGTTGCCGTAGCCGACGTTCTCGTGGGTGTAGTAGCGGATCTTCTTGAAGCCGGCGATGCGCCGTACCAGGTGCACCTCGCCCCGGGCCACGCCGCCGCTGCGCTCGAAGCCTTCGAGGATCTTCAGGCGGGTGTAGTCGATGGCGTCGGTGTAGTAGTCGGCGCGGGTGCGGGTGACGAAGGCCTTGCGTCCCTCCCAGTCGAGCCGCTCCACCTGGTAGGGCGCGGACTGCAGCATGTAGATGGCGCCCTCGTGGATGGTCTCGGCGGCCGAGCTGTAGTCGACCTCGGCGATCACCGTCTGTGCGCCGCCGGTGGTGTCGATCACCACGAAGTTGCCTTCCGCCACCGAGCGCAGGCTGACGCTGCTGGCCGGGTAGCTGTCGTCCATCCAGTGCCACTGCCCGTCCTCGCGGTGCAGCACGCCGTTCTCCTGCAGGTAGGCCAGCATCTCGTCCAGGTCCTCGCCGCCGAAACGCTCGCCGTCGCGGAAGGGCAGTTCGAAGGCGGCGCAGCGGATGTGGTCCAGCAGGATGAGCAACTGGTCGGGGTCGATACGCGCCTGTTCCGGCGAGGCGCCGAGGAAGAACTCCGGGTTGCGGATGATGTACTGGTCGAGCGGCAGGCTGCTGGCCACCAGCACGCCGAGGGCGGTGCGCTGGCGCCGGCCGGCGCGGCCGAGGCGTTGCCAGGTGGCGGCGATGGTGCCGGGGTAGCCGTTGAGTACGCATACGTCCAGGGCGCCGATGTCCACGCCCAGCTCCAGCGCCGAGGTCGATACGACGCAGTCGATGCGGCCCTCGCGCAGCTTCTTCTCCATGGCGCGGCGCTCGCCCGGCAGGTAGCCGCCGCGGTAGGCCGCCACCCGCGCGGGGTGGCGCGGATCCCGGTCGAAGGTGTCCTTCATGTACTTGGTCAGCACTTCGACCATCAGCCGCGACTGCGCGAACACAATGCTCTTGAGGCCGTTCTTCAGCGCCATCTTCGCGATGCGCGTGGTCTGCGAGCGCGCCGAGGCGCGGATGCCCAGTTCCGGGTTGACCACCGGCGGGTTCCATAGCAGCAGGTGTTTTGCCCCCTGCGGCGCGCCGCTGTCGGTGATGGCGTGCACGGCGTCACCGATCAGTTCGCCGGCCAGCTCCGCCGGGTTGGCGATGGTGGCCGAGCACAGGATGAAGCGGGGATCGGAACCGTAGAAGCGGCAGATGCGCCGCAGCCGCCGCAGCACGTTGGCCACGTGCGAGCCGAACACGCCGCGGTAGCTGTGCATCTCGTCGATCACCACGTAGCGCAGGCCCTCGAAGAACTGCGCCCACTTGGTGTGGTGCGGCAGGATGCCCTGGTGCAGCATGTCCGGGTTGCTGACCACGATGTCGCCGCGGGTGCGCACCGCCTTGCGGGCGTCGCCGGGCGTGTCGCCGTCGAAGGTGAAGGCGCGTACCCCCAGCTGCCCGCCCTGGTTCAGCTCGCTCAGCTCGGCGACCTGGTCCTGCGCCAGCGCCTTGGTGGGGAACAGGTACAGTGCTTTCGCCTGCTCGCCCAGGGCGGCCTGCAGCACCGGCAGGTTGTAGCACAGCGTCTTGCCGGACGCGGTGGGCGTCACGATCACCGTGTGGCGTCCGGCGTGCACCGAGTCCCAGGCCGCCGCCTGGTGGCTGTAGAGACGCCCGATGCCGCGCGCCCGCAGCGCCGCGACCAGGCGTCCGTCCAGATCGGCGGGCAGTTCGGCGTAACGGCCGGGCGTTGCCGGGACTACCAGCTCGCCGGTGATGCGGGCGCCGTAGCGGTCCCGCAGGCGTGCCGCCAGCACCGCGACCGGATCGATCGCCGCCGTCTCCGCTTCCGAACCCTGCTCCCTGGCTGCTGCGCCCATCTGTTGTTCTCCATCGGTTCTCTTTAGGGTAGAATAGAGAACCTGTAGAGAACAAATCAAGCCCCGAGATGAAACTGACCCGACGCCAGCAGCAGATCTACGACTATCTCGCGCAAAACGCGGAACATTTCGAGCACCCGCCGACACTCGACGAACTCTGCCGGGCGCTCGGCCTGCGCTCACGCGGTTCGCTGCACAAGCACATCCAGGCCCTCGTCGAGGCCGGCCTGGTCGAACCCATGGACCGCAGCCACCGCGGCATCCGCCTGGTGCCGCAGGGACCCGACGAGCCCGGTATCCCGCTGCTCGGGACCATCGCCGCCGGCCGCCCCATCGAAGCGG
Organism: Gammaproteobacteria bacterium; assembly: GCA_011321775.1. Taxonomy (GTDB): domain Bacteria; phylum Pseudomonadota; class Gammaproteobacteria; order DSM-19610; family DSM-19610; genus Thiogranum. The sequence continues at coordinate 7,339 of DROT01000262.1, forward strand.
TGCCGCAAGCCGAGACCATGCAGGTACCCGAGGTATTGCTGGGCAAGGGCGCCTGCTACGTGCTCAAGGTGAGCGGCGATTCCATGATCGACGAAGGCATCCTCGACGGCGACTACGTGGTCATCGAACAGCGCGACAGCGCCCGCAACGGCGAGATCGTGGTGGCGCTGATCGGCAACGAGGAGGTGACGCTGAAACGCATCGAGCAGCACCCGGGCCAGGTGATCCTGCACCCGGCCAACGCGGCCATGGAACCGATGCGCTATTCCCCGGACGAGGTCCGGATACAGGGTGTACTCAAAGGCCTGTTGCGCAGATACTGAGCCTCCATGAACATCGACCACCAGCCCGACCGCTCCCGTTTCGTATCCCTCGTCGACGGCCAGGAAGCCGTCCTGGAATACCACCTCATGCCCCGCAACGGCATCGACTTCAGCTACACCTACGTCCCCGAATCCCTGCGCGGCCGCGGCATCGCCGAAAAACTGGTACGCACCGGCCTGGCCTGGGCCAGAGAGCAGGGGTACGAGATCGAGGCGAGTTGCTGGTATGTGCGGAGGTTTTTGCGGTAATGTCGTCGAAAAGCACCTGATTGCAGGTGGCGTTGGCGCCTGCGATATCGATTACGCAGATGCCGGGGAAAGCGGATGACGGCCAGAAGAGGGTGGACCAGAGAAGAGTTGCTGGTGGCATTCAATCTCTATTGTCTGTTGCCTTTTGGAAAGCTGCATTCGCGCAACCCGGATATCATCAAGTACTCCCAGCTTATCGGCAGGACGCCTTCCGCTCTGGCGATGAAACTGTCCAATATCGCCAGCCTTGATCCAGCGATTACTTCGACAGGGCGCAGGGGACTCAAGGGGACTTCTGCTGCCGACAAGGCAATGTGGGAGGAAATGCAGAGCAACTGGGAGCGGTTTGCGATGGCCTCCTGGCATGCCATGAAGGCTTTCGAGGAACAGGCTGGGGAAAGGCAGCCACCAGGCGAAAAAGACTGGATGGATGATGTCGACGACTATACCGGTGCCGAGAGAGTCGTGGCCGCGAAAAGCCGTATTGGCCAGGATTTCTTTCGCAGGGCTGTCCTGAGCGCCTACGACTACAGATGCTGCATCACCGGCCTGGCCGTACCCCAGTTACTGGTGGCCAGCCACATCGTTCCGTGGAAGAATGATGCCGCAAACCGGCTGAATCCACGCAACGGCTTGTCCCTGTCCATGCTGCATGACAAGGCATTCGATATCGGGATTGTCACGATCAGCGAGGACATGACCGTCCGGGTATCCCGGAAAAAAATGCACGAAGGCGATGATTTCTTTGTCTCGGCGCTATTGGACTACGACGGGAAAACGATCACGTTGCCGGAGAAGTTCGAGCCCAGTCCCGATTTTCTGGAATACCATCGCGAACACGTTTTCGAGGGTGGGAGGGATACGCTATAGACGCTCGATTTGGACATTCGACCGGTCCTAAGCATGGGGCACGTCTCGGGATATTACGCCTTGTCCTGGTCTAAGGCAGCCGATTGCCCGTTCTGCTCACTACCGACAGACCGGGTCATTCTGAGCGATCCTCTGGCGGTGGCGGTCAGGGACGCGTTCCCGGTGTCCCGTGGGCACACTCTCATTCTACCGCGCAGGCATATCTCGTCTTTTTTCGAGGTGACGGAGGAGGAGCAGACATCTCTTCTGAATCTGTTGGCACAAGCCCGTGAAGGGCTTGATGATGACCTCGATCCCGCGGGTTACAATATCGGGATCAATGACGGTGTGGCCGCAGGGCAGACGGTTCCCCACCTGCATATCCATCTTATTCCGCGGTACTCTGGAGATTGTCAGGACCCTCGGGGTGGAGTGCGGTGGGTGATTCCGGCAAAGGCGAAATATTGGGATGACTGAGTTACCGGTAGCTGCTGACCTTGATGTTGGTGCTCTATCGAGGGTATTCGACAAGGTAACCAATTCCTACAAGCTATTGTTCTTTCAGGCGCTGCTGAACCAAGTTCAAAGTAATAGCGGGTCTGATGGTGATGTTCGGATCAGCCTGCGCGAGATTGGTATCGAAATGCTGGCCCGGGCTTGGTACCCATATGTCTACTTCCGCCTCTCCTTCGGTCTTCAGGATCAGATCTCCAAGCTGTTGGACGGGCTTGTTTTTCAGGTCGGAAGCCAGGCCAGGGCAGGCAATGCCAACACCCAGAAGAGGTTGCGCAACGCTATCGATAGGCAATGGCAACAACTCGGTGGCGGATCGCTGTTGCGTTATGTCCCGTGCCGGTTGTTGACGCCGTTCTTCAGCGAAGACCTGCGTGGAGTTTCGGATGCCAAGCGCAATGTCCTCATGGCCGATCTTTCGCGAAAGCGCTTTGAACGGCGAAAACCGTTATACCGTTTGGAGAAGGATGCAATCCATTTGACGATCCATCCCGGCTGGGCTCACTATCTGAATGCCAATTACAAAATAGTTGAAGGATGGGCGCGTTGGCACTGGCTGCGTTACCTACAAAAGAAGAATCCAAGCGTGCCGGCTATTGCCGAAAAACTATCGCCGCCAGCCAAACGGGAAGCGCTAGAGGGGCACCGTAAGTTCTGGGCCGGTTTTATCCAACAGCAGCGTTTGCTCTGCCTTTACTCGAAAGTCCCTCTTGACCCCTCGAATTTCGCGCTCGATCACTTTGTTCCCTGGTCCTTTGTGTGTCATGACAGGCCGTGGAACTTGATTCCCGTTTCCCCTCAAGCAAATGCTTCAAAAGGAAACATGTTGCCTCATCGAAAGTACATCCCCATTTTCGTCAAAAGTCACGCCCAAGCGTTGCGGGTAGGTCAAGGTCTGGTTGGGCAGCAGGCCTGGCGACAATTTCTGGAACCCTATATTACGGATTTGCATTTGTCGGAAGGCGCTTTGCAGGATGTCGGAAAACTACAGCGAGCATACAAGAATACGCTAGACCCACTCTTCACGCTGGCCCGGCAGATGGGGTTTGCTTCAGGATGGAAAGCGGATTGAGCGTCCGTTGGCGCCGCACATATGACGGCGGGAACATATGATTGATTCCTATTCTTTCGGCAAGATCGAGATCGACGGCAATCCCTACACCTCCGACGTCATCATCTGGCCCGACCACGTGAAATCCCCCTGGTGGCGGGCGAAGGGCCACGTGCTGGCCGTGGACGATCTCACGGACGTGCTCGCCAGGCCTCCGCACGATCTGGTCATAGGCACCGGCTACTTCGGGCGCATGAAGGTGCCCGAGGAGACGAAAGCGGCGCTGCAGTCGCGGGGCATCCGGCTTCATGTCCACAGGACCACTGAGGCGGTGGAGGAATTCAACCGCCTGGCGCGGGAGTCGGCGGATGTGGTGGCGGCTTTTCACCTGACTTGTTAGTCAGGGCGGGTTGGCAGGTTGTCGTGCAGGGGATGGAGGCATTGTGTCTCTGGCTTTCTGGATTCCGGCTTTCGCCGGAATGACGTAATGCAAGCACTGTAAGAACCCGGACGGGCGGAGCGCAGCGGGCCCGACGGGATTACCCTCGTGCCAGGGGTCGTATGGGCTTCGCTGCGCTCGGCGCCAAGCTACGTTTTGAGGGTCAGGCGACCTTGCTGAAGGTGTATTCGCTGCCCTTGCGGGTGGCCTTGATGCCGACGTGCTCGAACAGGATTTCCTCACCATCGGCGATATTTTTCGGCTGGCCGCCGACGGCGATGAAACCGTCGCGGGTGACACCGCAGTGGACGACGCCGAGCTTGTCGTGCTGCCTGGGGTTGAGGGTAATGGATTCTCCGGACATGATGTCTTCCTCCTCGTCATGAACAGAAAACAACCGTTTCCGGCAGGTTGCCGGCGCGAAAAATATTGGTTCTGCCCGGCCGGTTTTCAATAACAGGGATTGCGGGGAATTTGGCCCGCCCTCACAATAGGCGTTTGAGCCGAAATCGGGTGCAGATCATGGCCTTGCAGCTGGAACACTGGGATAGCGCGTCCGCGGGTGAAGCAACCGAGGCGTCCATGCGCCGCGAGCTGGAACAACGGGGTTACAGCGTCACCCGTTATGTCTATCCGCCCGGCACCCGCTTCCCGGAGCATAGCCACGAGGTGGACAAGATCGATGCGGTGCTGTCCGGGCGCTTCCGGATGCGCATGCAGGGCGGGGAGGTCATTCTCGAGGCGGGCGATATGCTGGCGGTACCGCGCGGGGTGGTGCACAGTGCGGAGGTGGTCGGGGACGAGCCGGTGGTCAGCCTGGACGCGATCCGCTACTGATTCCACAGAGACAGGTACAGGCATGCGCGAAACCATAACCATAGCCACGCAGCGACGCGAAATGCTGGTCGATATCACCGGCGAGGTGAAGCAGGTGGTTGCCGCCAGCGGCGTGCGCGACGGCATCGTGAGCGTCTACGCCCAGGGCGCCACGGCAGCGATCATGATCCAGGAGAACTGGGACGAGAGCGTGCAGACGGACGTGGTGAACTTCCTGCGCCAGATCATCCCGCAGGGCGTGTGGCTGCACGACCGCCAGGACGGCAACGGCGACTCCCAC
>DROT01000263.1 GCA_011321775.1 Gammaproteobacteria bacterium
ACCGCCGGGCAGGGACAGCAGGGAAAGGAAGGCAGGGAGCAGGGTGATGGTACCTCGAAGGAGGGCGGTGGCGGCCAGACCGCGCCGGGTACGGGCGCACGCTCGGCCGGCCGCGGAACAGGCAACGCGCCGCCGCCGGACGTTCCCGACGGCAGCGACGACGACGTCGTCGCCCGTCAGTTACGCGAAGCGGCGGAGAACGAGACCGACCCGGAGCTGAGGAAGAAGCTCTGGGACGAGTACCGCAAGTACAAACGGGGTACCCGCTGAGTGGGCGGCCGGGCAGCGAACATGTCGAGGCTGGCCACGCTTTCATTCCTCGTGCTGGTGCTCGCGGCCTGCAGCACCATGGGTCCCCGGCGCCACGTGAAAGAGGGCGTGCGGGCCGAGCACGCCGCGGCGGAGGTGCCGGAGGATCAGCTGCTCGACGTGTGGATCGAGCTTTTCGACCCCGGCAAGCTGCCGAAGGACGAGGACGACGCCAGGGGGCTGTCGCCGGAGATTCGCAAGGCGGAGGCACGCTATATCCCGGTGCAGTTGCGCGATACCCTGGAGAAGACCGGTTACTGGGGGGCGGTGCGGGTGGTGCCGCGTGCCACCGAGGGTGCGGAAGTCCTGGTTCGGGGGCTGATTCTGGCGTCGGACGGCGAGGTTCTGCGCCTGCGGATCACGGCGCTGGATGCGACCGGCCGCCAGTGGTTCGATACCACCTATGAAGGCGAGGTTACCCCCGAGGCCTACCAGCAGGCGCAGCAGTCGGGCCGCGAGGCCTTCCAGTTCCTCTACAACGCCATCGCCAACGACCTGGCGCGCTACCGTGCGACACTGGACTCACAGCAGACGCTCGCTATCCGTCGTGTGGCTGCACTGCGTTTTGCCCGCGATCTTGCAGCGGATGCCTTCTCCGCCTATCTGGCACAGGACGAGAAAGGGCGCTATTCGCTCGTTCGTCTCCCCGCCGCGGACGACCCCATGTATCACCGTGTGAGTGCCATCCGCGAGCGCGACTTCCTGCTCATCGATACGCTCAACGGCCATTTCGACAATCTCTACCAGGAGATGAATGCCCCCTATCTGGAATGGCGCAAGGCGCGCATCGACGAGCTGGTCGCCATGCGCAAGCTGCAGAGCGAGGCACGCCAGCGCAAGTTGATGGGAGCGGCCGCCATCATCGGCGCCATCGCCATCGAGGCGCTCGGCAACAACAGCACGCGTGCCTCTACCGGAACCCTGCGCGATGTCATGATCCTGGGCGGCGCCTATGCCATCAAGACAGGCATGGACAAGGCCTCGGAGGCCACCATCCACCAGGATGTCATCGAGGAGCTGGGTGCCTCCTTCGCGTCGGAGGCCCAGCCGCTGGTGGTCGAGGTGGAAGGCAAGACCTATGAGCTGACCGGATCCGCCGAGGCACAGTACGAAAAGTGGCGCGGGCTGCTGAAACGGATCTATGCCGCCGAGACCGGCCTGCCGGCGGGGGGCGACTGAGTATCTGCGCATGAAGCATGATCCTGGCACGGCCGGCGGGGAGGGGAAAACCCTGCCGCCCTTGCGCCCGCCCGGCAGTGGTGCCGGCAGCGATCTGCCGCCGAAGCCCGCGGGCGGCCATCGCCTGTGGTATGCCTTTGCCTTTCTGCTGCTGCTGGCCGTGGGGATCGTGCTGCTGCCGCAATGGTTGCCGCCGGCGCGCGACGTTGGCGGTGCCGGCGAGTCAGGCGCAGTACCCGTGGCTCGCCCGACCGCGCAGGAGAGCGTCGCTGCCAGGGCGCAGGCCGAGGCTGCGCTGCAATCCTTCCTGGATCTGCAGGCCGAGCTCGAACTGGCGAACGCCGCCCGCTGGGGCGAACCGAACTGGAGCGAGGCGGTCGCGGCCGCCGCGGAGGGTGACCGCCTGTTCGGCGAGCGCCGCTTTGCCGAGGCCGGAGAACGTTACCAGGCGGCACTACAAGGGCTGCAGCAGCTCAGGGACGAACGTCCCCGGCTGCTGAAGCGCGCGCTCGAGGATGGCTGGAAGGCCTTGCAGGCCAACGACAGTGAAACGGCGCAGGCCCGGTTCGAACGGGCCCTCGCCCTGGAGCCCGGTCAGCCGGAGGCCGCCAGCGGGCTGGTGCGCGCACGCCAGCGGCCGCAGGTGCTGGAGTTCATGCGTCAGGGACAGCAGGCGGAAGCGCAAGGCCGGCCGGAGGCGGCCAGGGAGGCCTACCGCCAGGCGCAGCAGCTGGACGGCGGGTATGCGCCCGCGACGCAGGCCCTGGCTCGTGTCGAGGCATTGCTGGCGGAAGCCGCCTTCCGGGACGCGATGAGCGAGGCGTTGCGGGAACTGGACGCCGGTCGACTGGACGCTGCCGGGCGCGCCCTCGCCAGGGCGGCGGCCGTCCGTGGCGACGATCCGGCGGTGCAGGCCACGAAGCAGCGTCTCGAAACGGCGCGGCGGAATGCGCGCCTGTCGCGCCTGCGCCGCCAGGCCGCGGCACGGGAAGGTGTCGAGGAGTGGGCCGCCGCCGTCGGCCTGTACCAGCGCGCGCTGGCCGTGGACGCCCGGGCGGCCTTCGCGCGCGAAGGGCTGTCGAGAGCGCGACAGCGCCTGGCCCTGTGGCAGCAGATCGATCATTATCTCGACGCCCCCGTGCGTCTCTACTCGCCCGAGCCGCTGGCCAACGCCCGCAAGCTGCTCGCCGGTATCGGGGAGGTTCCCGCCGGCGAACCGCGCCTGGCCGGGAAGGTGAAGAAGCTGCAGCAACTGGTGGCCGGGGCCGAACGTCCCCAGACCGTCACTCTGGGTTCCGACGGCGAGACCGAGGTCGTCATCTACCACGTCGGCCGGCTGGGACGGTTTCGCCGGCGCAGCATCGATCTGCTGCCCGGCGATTATACGGTCGTCGGTTCGCGCGCCGGTTATCGCGACGTGCGCCGCGAGTTCAGCGTCCGGCCGGGACAGCCAACCCCGACGATCGTCATTCGCTGCGAGGAAAGGATTTGAGCCGCGTCTATTTTATTCGTGACGCCGGCGGCGAGCGACGTGTCGCCGAGACGGAACTGCCGCTGACGCTGGGCGGGGCGGCGGTGGCCGACGTGGTGATCCCGGGTGCCGATGAGCAGGCAACCCTGGCGTTCATCGCCCTCGCCGACGGCCACGCCTACATCCAGCCGGCGGACGAGACGCGGTCGCCGCTGTTTCATAACCACGAGCGGCTGACGGAGTCCCGCTGGCTGAAATCCGGCGACCGGGTGCAACTGGGCGAGGCACTGTTGCAGTGGACGGTGAAGGGTGACCAGGTGTTCGTCGACCTGCGCCCTGCCGGTGCCGGGCTGGTTCCACCCACGGACGCGCCACCGCTGGAAGGCAGTCCGGCGGAAACGGTACCGGTCGTGGAGGCGCCGCCGCCGGTGCCGCGGACCTGGCGGCGAGTGCTCGTCGGGCTGTTCGTGCTGCTGTTCACCGCCGCGGCCTTCGTGCTGCTGGCTACGCCGGTGGAGGTGGACATCAGGCCGCCGCCCGAGGCCTGGTCGCTGGACGGTTTTCCACCCCCGCTGCACCTCGGGGATCGATGGCTGGTGCTGCCGGGCAGCTACCGCGTTCGGGCAACCCGCGAGGGCTATCGCCCGCTGCGACAGACGATCGAGGTTCCCGGCGGGGGACTGCAGTCCTACCGGCTGGAACTGGAGGAGCTGCCGGGCGTGATCGAACTCCGCACCCGTCCGCAACGTCCCTTTCGTCTGCAGGTGGACGGCAGCGAGGTCGATGTCGACAACGAGGGGCGGGCGCGGATTGCGCGCGGCCGCCACCGCCTGACGGTGCTGGCCGAGCGCTACCTACCGGCCAGCAGGGAGCTGGAGGTCGAAGGGCTGGGTCGGACGCAGCAGCTGAGCTTCGAGCTCGAACCGGCCTGGGCCGGGTTCCGTGTCGTCACTCAGCCGGCCGGCGCCCGGGTGCGCGTCGATGGCGAGGCGCTGGGCGTGACGCCGTTCGACGGAGAGATCCTGCAGGGGGAGCATGACATCGAGCTGTCCCTGGACGGCTACAAGCCGTTGAGCCTGCGGCGGTCGGTCACGGCTGGTTCCGCGCTGGTGCTGGACGGTATCCGGCTGCAGCCGGAGGACGGTCGGTTGATTCTCGCCAGCGAGCCGCCCGGCGCCACGGTCAGCGTCGACGGCGAGTACCAGGGGACCACGCCGCTGACCCTGACCCTTTCGTCCCGCGAGGAACACCGTCTGCAACTGGCCACGCCGGGCTACCGTACGGCCAGCCAGCGGGTGACTCTGGAGCCCGCTAGCGAGAAAAGTCTGAAGCTGGCCCTGGTACCGGAATACGGCACATTGTTTCTCAGCACCCGGCCGGCCGATGCCACCTTGGTGGTGGACGGCAAACCGGTGGGCCGCGCCACCCGGCGGCTGCGCCTGAGTACCCGGCCGCACCGGCTCGAGTTCCGCAAGTCCGGCTACCGGACACGCACCATGACGGTGACGCCGCAGGCCGGCCACAGTCGCACCATCGAGGTGGTACTGCAGACGCTCGAGGAGGCCAGGCGGCAGGCGCTGAAGAAGACCATCACGGCGCCGGACGGCGAGACCCTGCACCTGGTGCAGCCGTCATCGCCCTTCCGCATGGGCGCCTCGCGGCGCGAGGCCGGTCGGCGGGCCAACGAGAGCCGGCGCCTGGTGCAGCTGACGCGGCCTTTCTACCTGGGTGAGCGGGAGGTTACCAACGCCGAGTTTCGCCGTTTCAATCCCAAGCACCGCTCCGGCTCGGCCGAAGGGGTGTCGCTCGACGACCCCGACCGGCCGGTGGTGAACGTCGGCTGGGACGATGCCGCGCGCTATTGCAACTGGCTGAGTGGCAAGGCCGGCCTGCCGCCCGCCTATGTGGAGAAGCAGGGACACATGGTGGCGGTGCAGCCCCTGACGACGGGCTACCGGCTGCCCACCGAGGCCGAATGGGCCTACGTGGCGCGCTGGCTCAGGCGCAAGACGGCTTCGCGCTATCCCTGGCAGGGCAGCTACCCGCCACAGTCCCCGGTCGGCAACTTTGCCGATGCCCGCATCGGCGATACCCTGGCCGAGGTGGTGCCCGGCTACGATGACGGCTATCGCGCGACCGCCCCGGTGGGTCAGTTCCCGGCATTCCCGCCCGGCTTCCACGATCTCGGTGGTAACGTGGCAGAATGGATGCATGATTTCTATGCCGTGTACCCGGGAGAGGCCGAACGGCTGGTCAGGGATCCCGTCGGTCCGGCAAGGGGCGAGCACCACGTGGTGCGTGGTTCCGGCTGGCGCCACGGCAGCATCACCGAGTTGCGCCTGAGCTACCGCGACTACAGTCGCAAGCCGCGCCCCGATCTCGGTTTCCGCATTGCCCGTTATGCCATGTGACTGGAAGGGAAGGTGATTCGTGAAAGGCTGGCCCCTCGTGTTCCTCGTTCCGTTTCTGCTCCTGCCGCCGGGCGTACACGCCGACCCGGCGGCCAGTGCGCAGCCCTCGCGGCCGGCGACGGACGCGGCGTCCAGGCCGAAGAAAGCGGCTGCAGGGAAGACGGCGCCGACCCGCCCGTTGCGTCCGTTCAAACCCACCGAGAAGATCAAGGCCGACAGTGCGGTCTCCTTCCCGGTCGATATCTGAGAGTAGCGTCCATGAAGAAGAGCTTTCCCGCAGAATTCGTCTACCAGGTGTTTGCGCTGATGATTGCCTTCATCCTCGTGCATGCCCTGTATGTCGCCCTCATCCGTCCGCAGGCGGAGCGCTTCATGGAAAGGGAGGCGGCCGCCATGCAGGCCAACCCCGACTACGCACCGCAGCGCTCCTTCTATGTGGTGGTAAAGGACTACGAACAGGAGGCCTGTTTCGTGCTCATGCTGTGGGCGCTGGCCATCCTCGCCTACAAGGGGCGTGCGGTGTACCGTCAGCAGCGCCTGCTGGATCACGACCTGCTGGGCCTGCCGGACGATCTGCCGGTGGGGCCGGAGGATACGCGCGAACTCGTGTCGCGACTGCTGTCCCTGCCGCACGCCCAGCGCGAGGCGCTGCTGCCGCGCGCGCTGCTGACGGCCATCGAGCGTTTTGCTGCCACCCGCAACGTGCAGGATGCCTCGGTGGCCGCGCGCGACGTCTGCGAATCGGAGGGTGAACGGCTGGAGTCCGAGCTGTCCATCATCCGCTACATCGCCTGGGCCATTCCCTCGGTGGGCTTCATCGGTACCGTGCGCGGCATCGGCGACGCCCTGGGGCAGGCGCACCGCGCGGTCGAGGGTGATATCACCGGGGTGACGGCCAGCCTTGGGGTGGCGTTCAACTCCACCTTCATCGCCCTGGTCATCAGTATCGTGCTGATGTTCTTCATCCACCAGCTGCAGCTCATGCAGGAGCGACTGGTGCTGGACAGCGAGCGCTGCGTGGACCGCTCCCTGGTGCGGCGCCTGAAGGTCTGATCCGTCTCCGCCGCGATGAAGCGTCGCCCCCTCACACCCTTTTCGCTGTCCTTCCTGGACATCATGTTCTGTGGGTTCGGGGCGGTCGTGTTGCTGGTACTGATCCTCAACCACGATACCGTCAAGGTGCGCCAGGAGACCTTTTCCGACCTGCGCTCGGAAGTGGTGAAGCTCAAGCGCGAAGTCCTCAGCGGGCGCAGGGAGCTGGTCGAGCGGCGCAACAGTCTCGAGGCCAGCGAGCGCGAGCTGGTGCAGACCCGCGGGGAGGCGGAACGGGTGATCGAGGCGATCCGCAAGGCGAAGGTCGAGATGGCGCGCCTGCAAGAGCAGACGCTGGCGCGTCGGGAACACATCCGTTCCCTGCAGTCCGACCTCAGGAGCCTGGACGAGAAGAAAAAGCGCCTCGGGGCACAGGCTCCGGGGCGCAGCGGCCAGGGTGAGCAGGTGCGCCGCCGCGTCGGTGAGGGCGACCGCCAGTATCTCACCGGTCTCAAGGTGGGCGGCCGGCGGGTGCTCATCCTGGTGGATGCCTCCGCCAGCATGCTGGACGAGACCCTCGTCGACGTCATCCGGCGACGCAACCTGGACGACAGTGTCAAACGCAACGCCCCCAAGTGGAAGCGGGCGCTGGCCATCAGCGCCTGGCTGGTCAGCAACCTGCCGCCGGGTGCCCGCTTCCAGCTCTACGCCTTCAACACCCGCGCCGAGGCGCTGTTGCCCGGCAGTCAGGGCCGGTGGCTCGACACCGACAAGGTCGAGCAGCTGGATGGCGCGCTCGCAGCACTCGGCAAAAGGGTCCCGGCGGGTGGCACCAGCCTCTACCGGGCCTTCGAGGTGGCAAAGACCCTGTCGCCGCGCCCGGACAATATCCTGCTGATCACCGACGGTCTGCCCACCCAGGGCAGGAAGCGGCCGGGCGCGACCACGGTGACGCCGGAGAAGCGGCTGGCCCACTTTCGCGCGGCGCTGAAGGTGTTGCCCAAGGGGGTGCCGGTGAATACCCTGCTGCTGCCCATGGAAGGGGACGCCTGGGCGGCGGCCGCCTACTGGCGGCTCGCCATCGATACCCGCGGTGCCTTCCTCACCCCGGCGCGGGACTGGCCATGAGCCGGCAACCGCGGCGCCGCACCGTGGAGATCTTCAACCTGTCCTTCCTGGACGTGGTGTCCTGCGGTTTCGGCGCCATCATCCTGCTGCTGGTCATCGTCAAGGTGGCCGAGCCGCACGTCATCGAACTGCTGGCCGTGGACCTCAGTGGTCTGGTCCATCGCCTGGAGGCGGAGCTGTTCGACATTCGCGGCGAGACGACGGTGCTCGATCGTCGTCTCACGGAGGTGCAGGAACAGCTGTCCCGGCAGCGCGAAAAACTCGCGCGCCTGCAAGGCGAATGGTCTTCCGTGCGCGGTGAGTACGAGGCCACCCGCAACGAGTCCCGCGCGCAGACCCTGATCGAGGGACGACTGGCGGCGGCGAGGCAGACGCTGTCCGAGGAGATGCGCCGTCTGCTGGGCGCCGGTTATCACCGCCGCGACAACCTCATCGGCGGGGTGCCGGTGGACAGCGAATATGTCATCTTCATTATCGACACCTCCGGTTCCATGAACCAGAACGCCTGGCCGCTGGTGCTGGAGAAGGTGCGCGAGATCCTGGATATCTATCCGCACGTCAAGGGGATACAGGTGATGAACGACATGGGTGATTACCTGTTCTCGCAATACCGGGGCCGCTGGATCAGCGATACCCCGGCGCGGCGCAAGGCGATTCTCAAACGCCTGGCCGGCTGGCAGCCGTTCTCCAACTCCAGCCCGGTGGAGGGCATCGAGGCGGCCATCCGCCAGTTTGCCCGCGGTGACAGGCGCATCAGCCTCTATGTGTTCGGCGACGATTTTGCCCGCGGCTCCATCCAGGCCGTGGTGGACACCGTTGCCCGCCTCAACGGGGTCGGGAAAAAGGGGAAAAAACGGGTGCGCATACACGCTGTCGGTTTTCCGGTAATATTTTCCCAAGGTGGAATTCCTGACAATACGGTGCGTTTCGCTGCACTTATGCGCAAGTTGGCCGAAGATAACGGTGGTTCTTTTGTGGGGCTGAACCGTTTTCGCCCCTGAAACCGTCGTAATTCAGGGTTAACTTATATGTAAGCCAACCGCTACAGGACTGAACGATGCCCTGATACGGAGATACGGTTGCGCCCGGCTACCACCTGACTGATGCACGCTGGCGACAAACAAGCGGATTATGCCCCGTCCGGTGCCGTTTCACTGGATGTGCTGGCTGGCCAGGCACGTTTGCTGTTCCGACACTCTCTGGTCGGCATCGCAGCCGCCCTGTTCGTGGCCCTGTTGCAAACGGGGATCCTGTGGGAGGTAGCCGAGCGCAACCGGCTGCTGTGGTGGATCGGAAGCATGGTGGCGGTGACCCTGTTGCGGCTGGGTATCATCGGCGCCTACCAGCGGTTCCAGGGCGACCGGCGCAAGCTGGAAACCTGGGTGTCGCTGGTCGTTCTCGGCAATCTCCTCAGTGGTATCCTCTGGGGCAGCAGCGTGCTGCTGTTCCAGCCGGACTGGCCCATGCAGCCGCAGGTGACCACGGTGCTGGCACTGACCGGCGTGACCGCAGGCGCGATCTCTGCCTATGCCGTGATCTACCGGGCGCTCATGGCGATCCAGATCCCGGCACTGCTGCCCTTCATCGTCTGGTTCCTGGCGCAGCCTGACCCCACGTACCGCTCCCTGGGGGTCATGATCCTCATCTATGCGGTGGGCATGTCGATCATCGGGCGTACCCACCACCATGCGGTACGTCGTTCCCTGCAGCTGGGCGTCGACAATCAGCAACTGGTCCACCAGCTGCGGGCGAGCAACCGGCAGCTGGAGCAGGAAGTGCGCGACCGGCAGCGCGCCATGGAGATCCTCGCGGAGCAGAAGGAACGAATGCAGGTGACCCTGCACTCGATCGGTGACGGCGTCATTACCACGGATCCGCGGGACCGGGTCCTCTACCTGAACGCCGTGGCCGAACAGTTGACCGGTTGGAGCAGCGATGCCGCCAGGGGGCGGCCGGTTGGCGAGGTACTGTCGCTGGAGGACGATCCCGCGGAGCGGCGTCCCCTGCTGGAACGCAGGGGCAGCGACTTGCACGAGGTCATTGGGCGGCAACACTTGCGGCGGCGGGATGGAGCCCACTTCTACATCAATAGTTCCCGTGCTCCCATACGTAGCCGGGACGGGCACGCCCTGGGATCGGTCATCGTGTTCCACGACGTAACCGAGCAGCGCAAGATGGCCGAGCGGCTCAGTTACCAGGCGACCCACGATGCCCTGACCGGGCTGATCAACCGGCGCGAGTTCGAGCGCTATGTGGAGCTCGCGCTGCAGTCGGCGAAACGAGACGGAGAGATCCACTGCGTCTGTTACCTGGACCTCGACCAGTTCAAGATCGTCAACGATACCAGCGGTCATATCGCCGGTGATGAACTGCTGCGCCGCCTTTCTACCGGCCTGCCCGGGCTGCTGCGCGATACCGACGTGTTTGCCCGCCTGGGCGGTGACGAGTTCGGCGTGTTGCTGGAAGGTTGCACTGCAATCGAAGCGCAGGAGACGGCCGAGCGTATCCGCTCCTATATCCGGGAGCACCGCTTCATGTGGGACGGCAAGGTGTTCGAGGTGGGCGTCAGCATCGGCCTCGTCGAGGTGACCCGCGACAGCCATGACGTGGCCGGCATCCTCAGTGCGGCCGACATTGCCTGTTACGCCGCCAAGGAACTCGGTCGGAACCGGGTGCACGTCTACCAGACGGCCGACAGCGAATCGGGACGTCGGCACAGTGAGATCCAGCTGGTGAGCGACATCACCCGTGCGGTCGAGGAGGACAGGCTGGTGCTCTATTTTCAGAAAATCGCGCCGGTGGAGGCGGACGAGACGGCGGGCCTGCACGGCGAGATTCTGGTACGCATGCTGGATGACGAGGGTGAACTGGTCACGCCGGGACTGTTTCTCCCGGCGGCGGAACGCTATAACCTGATGCCTACCGTGGACCTGTGGGTGGTGCGTTCCACCCTGCGGTGGTGGGCGGAATACTGTCCGACGGGCGGGGCGGAAAGAAACGGTCTGGTGGCGATCAACCTGTCGGGCAATTCGGTCGGCAGCGAGTCCTTCCACGATCAATTGCTGGCTGTCATCGATGAGTTCAGCGAAGTGGCGCATACGCTCTGTTTCGAGATCACCGAGACGGCGGCGATATCGAATTTCGAGACCGCGACGGGGTTCATCAATCGTTTGCGCACCTATGGTGTGAAGATCGCGCTCGATGACTTCGGCAGCGGTCTGAGTTCCTTCGCCTATCTGAAAAACCTCCCGGTCGACTACCTCAAGATCGATGGCAGTTTCGTACGGGATATCGTCGACGACCCGATCGACCGCGAGATGGTCAAATCGATCCACCAGCTGGGTCGTGTCATGGGGATACAGACCATCGCGGAATTCGTCGAGAACGATCGTATCCTTGCACAGCTGCGGGAGATCGGCGTCGATTTTGCGCAGGGCTACGGTATTTCCAGGCCCGT
>DROT01000264.1 GCA_011321775.1 Gammaproteobacteria bacterium
ACGAGAAGCCGCGCATCCTGGTTCTGGCCTGCGAAAACGACGCCTACCCGGCGCTCGACATGGGTGCCCAGCAGGGCAACAGCTACAGCCAGTGGGCCCGCGTCATTCCGGTTCGCTGCCTCGGCTCGGTCAACACCATCTGGATTACGGACGCACTGAACTCCGGCTACGACGGCGTCATCCTCATGGGATGCCAGAAGGGTGAGAACTACCAGTGTCACTTCGTCAAGGGATCGGAAATGGCTTCCGTACGCATGAGCAAGGTCGACGATACGCTGGAGACCCTGAACCTCGAGAAAGAGCGTGTCGAGACCTACGAGGTCGCCATCACCGATATCGACCGCGCGCCGCAGCTGATCAATGACATGGCGGAAACCATCGAAAAGATCGGCCTGAGCCCCTTCAAGTTCTAGGAGCGAGTCATGAGTTACAACCAGGAAATGATCGAAAAATACCGTGGCAACTTCCTCAAGGAAGTCCAGGACAATGTCGAGGAAGGTGACTGGGTGAAGATGTGCATGCAGTGCGGCGTGTGCTCGGGTTCCTGCCCGCTGGGACCGCACTGGGAACACCCGCCTCAGGAGATCTTCATGATGATCCGCGCCGGCAAGCGCGAGGAAGTCCTGGAGTCCACCTCCATGTGGATGTGCACTTCCTGCTACAACTGCATCGCCCGCTGCCCGCGCGGTCTGCCCATCACCCACATCATGCACGGGCTGGCGACCTACTCCAAGCGCCTCGGGCTGGTACCCAAGGAGCAACCGACCGCCAAGTTCGCGCAGCTGTTCTGGGACAACCTGACCACGACCGGCCGCGTCAACGAGCTGAAGCTGGGCCTGGCCCTGTACTTCATGAACGGCTTCGGTGAAGGCATCAAGACCGCCCTGAAGATGAAGGACATCGGACTGGGCATGCTCAAGACCAAGCGCATGACGCCCATGGAAATGCTCGGTGGACACAAGTGCAAGGACGTCAAGGGGCTGCATGCGATGCTGAAAAAAGCGGAAGAGATCGAAGAAGCCCGCATTGGCAAGAGCGGAAGCTGAGGAGAACTGTAATGGCCAAGAAATCCTATTCTTTTTACCCCGGCTGTTCTTCACAGAAAGCCGCATCTGCGTCCAACTACCAGGTCTCGGTCGACACCATGTGCCAGGAGCTGGACATCGAGCTGAACGAGATCCCGGACTGGAACTGCTGTTCGGCCTCCATCGGCTATGCCGGTGGTGGCGAGCTGCCGCGGCTGGCACTGTCGGCACGCAATATCGCCCTGTCCGAGGAAGCACACCCCGAGCAGGATATCGTCGCCACCTGCGCCGCCTGCTGGCTGGCGACCAAGGAGACCCAGCAGCGTCTCAACGAGGACGAGGAGCTGATGGCGGAGACCAACACGGCGCTGGCCGAGGCCGGCCTCAAGCTGAAGAACGACAAGAACATCCGCCACATGGTGGAGGTCCTGATCGAGGACATCGGCTACGAGGAACTCGGAAGCCACGTCAAGAAACCGCTGGAAGGTCTCAAGATCGCCGGCTATGTCGGCTGCCAGACCAACCGCCCCTTCGGTATCGCCGGCGAGTCCTTCGAGAACCCGAAGTATCTCGACAAGATGATCGAGACGGTGGGCGCCGAAGCCTGTGACAACTACGAGAAGAAGGTGTCCTGCTGCGGCGGCGCGCTGGCCTTCTCGGAGCCGGAAAAGAGCCAGGCACTGATCAAGGAGATCATCGAGTCCGCCTACGACAACGGCGCCGACATGATCGTGACCCCGTGCCCGGTGTGCCAGATGAACACCGAAGTCTACCAGGACCAGATCAACGCCAAGTACGGCACCAAGTTCAAGATGCCGGTGGTCTACTACTCGCAGCTGCTGAGCGTCGCCTACGGCAAGTCGGCCAAGGAGGCTGCACTGGACGGCCAGGTGATTCCCGCCAAACAGCTGGAAGAAATCGCCGGGAAGTGAACGACGGTCTCACAAGGCTCCTGAAAAGGCCCCTCTCCGGAGGGGCCTTTTCATTGGGGGGCAATACCTGGTCAATCAGAACCGGCCACGGAAACACACGGAAGGAAAAATAGATTTTCCGTGTACTTCCGTGTGCTTGCGTGGCTGACAACGTCCATGCATGCCGGCTCCCGCCCCTGCCACGAGCCCCCCGAGCGAGCGTTCTCGACAACGCGCACAAAGGAGGCTCAGACGGTATGATCCGTCCATGGAACAGGAGAGCAGCAGCCATCCCTACGAACGCCTCACCCCCGATGTCATCCTCTCGGCCCTCGAGGATCGCGGCTGGCACTGCGACGGACGCCTGCTGGCACTGAACAGTTACGAGAACCGCGTCTACCAGGTGGGCATCGAGGGCGAGACACCGGTGATCGCCAAGTTCTACCGGCCCGGTCGCTGGACGCGCGCGGCCATCCTGGAAGAACACGCCTACTCCCGCGAACTGCTGGAACACGAGATCCCCGTCGTCGCGCCACTGGCCGATAGCAAGGCACATACCCTGAGCGAGGCGGAAGGCTTCCTGTTCGCCGTCTACCCGCGCCGTGGTGGACGCTGGCCCGACCTCGATACCCGCGAACAGCGCCTGCAGATGGGACGTTTTCTCGGGCGCATGCACGCCGTCGGCGCCACCCGCGACTTCGAACACCGCAACACCCTCAGCATCGAAAGCCTGGGTGAAAAGACCCGAGACTTCGTCCTCGAGCACAACCTCATCCCCGACTATCTGGTCGAAGCCTACGCCTCGTTGACAGCCGACCTGCTGACACGGATACGACAACTGTTCGAGGCAGTCGGCCCGCTCCGGAAAATCCGCCTGCACGGCGACTGCCACAAGGGCAATATCCTGTGGAACGAACAGGGGCCGAACTTCGTCGACCTGGACGACAGCTGCAACGGTCCCCCGGTTCAGGATATCTGGATGCTGCTGTCCGGTGAAGCGGAGGATATGCGCGTCCAGCTCGATGACCTGCTGGAAGGCTACCAGACCTTCTTCGAGTTCGAGTATTCCTCCATAGTGCTGATCGAGGCGCTGCGCACCCTGCGGATCATGCACTATGCTGCCTGGATCGCGCGCCGCTGGGACGATCCCGCCTTCCCCCTCGCTTTCCCCTGGTTCGATTCTCCACGTTACTGGGAAGAGCACATTCTCGCTCTGCGCGAACAGGCGGCCGCGCTGGACAATCCGCCACTGCTATAGATGTCCGGCTTTTTTTGCACCGGCGACCACCGTACACTATGCCGCAACCCAACAGCAAAGGATCCGGCACGTGATTCGATATATCAACTGCATACGCAAGCGCGCCGACATTTCGGCCGGGGAATTCCGTGAATACTGGCTGAGCGCGGAGTACGGGGAGCTACTGGAACGGGTCGCCGGGTTCTACCAGGCAGAACGCCACTTCCGCAGCCTCACACTGCAGGTGGAGATGGGCGAGCGACTGATCAGCGAACGCGGCCTGGCCGAGCCGTTCGACGGCACCGTCGAATTCTACTGGACGAGTGCCAGCCGGCTGGCATCGCTGTACGAGACCGAAGACGCGAAAAAGCTTGCGGAACAGCTCGGCAAATACCAGAGCGAGTTCATCGACCTGTCCCGTTCTACAGCATTCTTTACCGAGCTTGGGGACTGACGCGAGCGCCTTTGCAAGGGGTACAAAAAAGGCGGCCATTCGGCCGCCTTTTTTGCGGTCGTGAAATTTCTCAGCTGACCTTGGCGTCAAGCTCGCCGGACTCGTAGCGCGCCACCATGTCTTCCAGGCGGATCGGCTTGATCTTCGACGCATGACCGGCGCAACCGAAGGCTTCATAGCGGGCCTTGCAGATGTCCTTCATCGCGGCCGTCGAGGCCTTGAGGAACTTGCGCGGATCGAAGTTCGAAGGATTCTCGGCGAGGAACTTGCGGATGGCACCGGTGGAGGCCATGCGCAGGTCGGTATCGATATTGACCTTGCGCACCCCGTGCTTGATGCCCTCGCAGATCTCCTCGACCGGCACACCATAGGTCTCGCCCATGTCGCCGCCATACTCATTGATGATCTTGAGCCACTCCTGCGGCACCGAGGAGGAACCGTGCATCACCAGGTGGGTGTTGGGCAGGCGCGCGTGGATCTCCTTGATGCGCCCGATCGCCAGGATGTCACCGGTGGGCGGGCGGGTGAACTTGTAGGCACCGTGGCTGGTACCGATGGCAATGGCGAGCGCGTCGACGCCGGTCTCCTTGACGAAACTGGCCGCCTCTTCCGGATCGGTCAGCAGCTGGTCCATGGACAGCTTGCCCTCGGCACCGTGGCCGTCCTCTTCGCCCATCTCGCCGGTCTCGAGCGAACCCAGGCAACCCAGCTCGCCTTCGACGGACACGCCACCGGCGTGCGCCATCTCGACCACCCGGCGGGTGACATCGACGTTGTATTCGAAGGTCGAGGGGGTCTTCATGTCGGCCATCAGCGAGCCGTCCATCATCACCGAGGTGAAACCGGACTGGATGGAACGCAGGCATACGGCGGGCTCCGAACCATGATCCTGGTGCATGACGATCGGGATGTCGGGATACATCTCGGTAGCCGCCGTGATCAGGTGTCGCAGGAAGGGCTCGCCGGCATAGGCACGGGCCCCGGCAGAACCCTGCATGATGACCGGGCTGTCGGTCTCCGATGCAGCCTGCATGATCGCGTGCACCTGTTCCATGTTGTTGACGTTGAAGGCAGGCATGCCGAAATCGTGTTCGGCGGCGTAATCGAGCAATTGACGCATGGATATCAGGGCCATGATGGTCTCCTCGGAGTTCTCAGTAGATGGATGTTATGTCACGTCGCTGCGCGGCAAGACTCACTCGACCTCGATGATGTGCTCGCCCACGCGAATGATCTTCATGGCGTTGGTACCCCCGTGCACCCCCATCAGGTCACCCTTGGTGATGATCACCAGGTCACCGTCGCGGACGGCTCCGCGCCGCATCAGTTCATCGATGGCCTCGCGGTTCAGCTGGGGATGGCTGGTCGTGGTGACGTCGAAACTCACCGGGTACACACCACGATAAAGGGTTACCTTTCTACGCGTCTCCACATGACGCGTCAAGGCATAGATCGGGATCCCGGAGCTGATGCGTGACATCCACAGCGGCGTGGATCCGGACTCGGTCAGTGCCGCGATGGCCTTGACGCCGGTATGATTTGCCGTGTACATCGCGGCCTTCGCGATAGCCTCGTCGACCTGCTTGAACTGCATCGCGCTGCGCCGTTCGTGCGCCATCTCCAGGCGCTGGCGCTCGGCGCCGCGGCAGATGCGATCCATGGCCTCGATTACCTTGGCCACGTGCTTGCCGGTTGCCGTCTCCGCCGACAGCATGACCGCGTCGGTGCCGTCGATCACGGCATTGGCGACGTCGAATACCTCGGCGCGCGTGGGGATCGGGTTCTCGATCATCGACTGCATCATCTGGGTGGCGGTGATGACCACGCGGTCCAGGTTACGGGCGATATGAATGATGCGTTTCTGGACCGCGGGCAACTCGGCGTCACCGATCTCCACCCCCAGATCGCCGCGCGCTATCATCACCACATCGGCGGCCTTGATGATCTCTTCCAGCGACTCCATGGCTTCGGCCCGCTCGATCTTGGCGACGATGCCACCGTGGCCACCGGCGCGGTAGAGCAGTTCGCGCGCCTCGTTGATGTCTTCGGCACTGCGCGGGAAGGACACGGCCACGTAGTCGGCGCCCATTTCTGCTGCCACCTTGATGTCGGCCCGGTCCTTCTCGGTGATCGCCTGCGCCGACAGGCCCCCGCCCTGTCGATTGATGCCCTTGTTGTTGGACAGCACGCCGCCGACCACCACGCGGGTCTCGATCTCTGAACCGGTGACCTCCTCGACCCACAGCACCACGGCACCGTCGTCGAGCAGCAGGGTATCACCGCGGTTGACGTCGTCGACCAGTGCCTTGTAGGCAATACCGACGCGCTCATGGGTACCTGCATCGGGATCCAGCGCGGCATCGAGGATGAAGCGCTCACCCTCCCTGAGTTCGACCTTGCCCTCGCGGAAACGGTCGATGCGGATCTTCGGGCCCTGCAGGTCGGCAAACACGCCGACCTGACGCCCGTGTGCCCGGGCACGGTTACGCACCTGCTCGGCGCGGCGCAGATGCTCCTCGTGCGTACCGTGCGAAAAGTTGACGCGGACCACGTCCACCCCCGCCTGGATCATGTCATCCAGCACCTTGGGGTCGTCGGTAGACGGCCCGAGGGTAGCCACGATCTTGGTTCTTCGCTGCATGTTCCGCGCTTTCCGGGAAAGGCTGGCGCCGGGACCCTAGCCCCTGGCGCGCTCTTCCAGCATGGCCACTGCCGGCAGCTTCTTGCCTTCCAGGAATTCGAGGAAGGCGCCGCCACCGGTCGAGATATAGGAAATCCTGTCGGCGATACCGTACTTGTCCACCGCCGCCAGGGTATCGCCGCCACCGGCGATGGAAAAGGCGCTGGACTCGGCAATGGCCATGCCCAGCGTCCTGGTGCCTTCGCCGAACTGGTCGAACTCGAACACGCCGACCGGTCCGTTCCAGACGATGGTGCCCGCGGACTTCATCATCTCGGCAAAACGAGCCGCGGTCTCCGGCCCGATGTCGAAGATCATGTCGTCGTCGGCAACGTCCTCGACCTTCTTCACCGTGGCCTCGGCGTTCTCGGAAAACTCCTTGCCGACGACCACGTCCGTGGGTACCGGGATCTCGCCACCCTTGGCGCGGGCCGCCTCCATGAGACGCTTTGCCTCCGGGATGAGGTCTTCCTCGCACAGCGACTTGCCAACGTTGTAACCGCTGGCGGCGATGAAGGTGTTGGCAATGCCGCCACCGGGTATGAGCTGGTCGACCACCTTGCTGAGCGACTCGAGTACGGTCAGCTTGGTAGACACCTTGGAACCACCGACAATCGCCGCCATCGGACGCGCCGGATTGTCCAGCGCCTTGCCCAGCGCCTCGAGTTCGCCCGCCAGCAGCGGCCCGGCACAGGCGACGGGGGCATACTTGCCCACGCCATGTGTGGACGCCTGCGCGCGGTGCGCGGTTCCAAAGGCATCCATGACATAGATGTCGCACAGGGCGGCATATTTCTTCGACAGTTCCTCGTCGTTCTTCTTCTCACCCTTGTTGAAACGCACGTTTTCCAGCAGCACCACCTCACCGTCGGCCAGTTCGGGTGCATGTTCCAGGTAGTCCTTGATCAGCCGCACCGGCTTGCCGAGCAGGCCGGACAGGTGATCGGCCACCGGCTGCATGGAAAACTCCTCGGCCGGCTCGCCCTCGACCGGACGCCCCAGGTGGGACATCAACATGACCCTGGCACCCGCATTCATGGCATGCTCGATGGTCGGCAGGGATGCGCGGATACGCTTGTCGGAGCTTACCTTGCCGTCCTTGACCGGGACGTTCAGGTCCTCGCGAATCAGTACCCGCTTGCCGGCGAGATCGAGGTCAGTCATCTTGAGTATGGACATGGGCGACTCCTTGTGAATTCAGTACGGCTGTATTCAAAAACTTTTGCCAAGCGTCGCGCTTGGCAAAAGTTTCTGCGGGGAAAACGGAGACCGGCAGGCTGCGCCCGCGGCGCAGCCTGCCCTGCCTCACGAACCGCTCAGTTGGCGGCGACGTGCTGCACGAAGCGCAGCATGTTGCAGGTATAACCGTACTCGTTGTCATACCAGGCAACGATCTTCACGAAGGTGCTGTCCAGCGCAATTCCGGCTCCGGCGTCGAAGACCGAGGAATAACCGCAACCGCGGAAGTCGGTGGAGACCACCTTCTCGTCGGTGTAGGCCAGCGTCTTGCTGATATCGCCACTCTGCGAAGCAGCCTTCATGGCGGCACAGATGTCATCGTAGCTGGCATCTTTCTGCAGTTCGCAGGTCAGATCGACGACCGATACATCCGAGGTCGGAACGCGGAAGGCCATACCGGTCAGCTTGCCGTTGAGTTCCGGCAGCACCACACCCACGGCCTTGGCCGCACCCGTCGAGGAGGGAATGATGTTCTCCAGGATACCGCGACCACCGCGCCAGTCCTTCATCGAAGGCCCGTCGACAGTCTTCTGGGTGGCTGTCGCCGCGTGCACGGTGGTCATCAGGCCACGCTTGATCCCCCAGTTGTCGTTCAGCACCTTGGCGACCGGCGCCAGGCAGTTGGTGGTACAGGAGGCGGCCGAGACGATCGCCTGACCGGCATAGCTCTCGTGGTTGACGCCATAGACGAACATCGGCGTACCGTCCTTGGAAGGCGCACTCTGGACGACCTTCTTCGCGCCGGCATCGATGTGCTTCTGGCAGGTCTCTTCGGTCAGGAAGAAACCGGTACATTCGATCACCAGGTCGGCACCGACCTCGTTCCATTTGAGGTTGGCCGGATCGCGCTCGGCGGTCAGGCGGATCTTCTTTCCGTTGACCACCAGGTTGCTGCCTTCCACGGCGATATCGCCGTCGAAGTTGCCATGCACCGAATCGTATTTCAGCATGTAGGCCAGGTAGTCCGGCTCCAGCAGATCGTTGATACCGACGACCTCGATGTCATCGAAGTCCTTGGAAATGGCGCGGAATGCCATGCGGCCGATACGACCGAAACCGTTGATACCGACTTTGATTGTCATGTTGTCTCTCCGTAATACTCTTGATGTGAACTCGTGAACAGGATCGGATCGCGCCCCGGATCAGAGCACGGACTCCACGGCCTTGACGACGTTCTCAACCGTGAAGCCAAATTCCTTGAACAGTTCGCCCGCGGGCGCCGACTCGCCGAAGCGGTTGATGCCGATCACCTTGCCATCCAGACCAACGTACTTGATCCAGCCGTCGGTGACGCCGGCCTCGACGGCCACACGCGCAGTCACCGCCGACGGCAGTACCGACTCGCGATAGGATTCGTCCTGGGCGTCGAAGACATTGGTGGAGGGCATGGAGACCACGCGAATCTTCCTGCCGCTCAGCTGCTCGGCAGCCTGCATGGCCAGGTCGACCTCGGAGCCGGTGGCGATGATGATGGCCTCCGGCGTACCCTCGCAGTCGCGGAGGATATAGCCGCCACGCTCGATGTTGGCGATCTGCTCGGCGCTGCGGTTCTGGTGAGCCAGGTTCTGGCGCGAGAAGATCAGCGACGAGGGGCCGCCGGTACGCTCGACCGCCGCCTTCCAGCACACCGCCGACTCGACCGCATCACAGGGACGCCAGACTTCCATGTTGGGAATCATGCGCAGCGTGGCCGTCTGCTCGATCGGCTGATGCGTGGGGCCGTCCTCGCCGAGACCGATGGAATCGTGGGTATAGACGAAGATGCTCTGTATCTTCATCAGTGCCGCCATGCGCAGGGCATTGCGGGCATATTCCGAGAACATCAGGAAGGTGGCACCGTAGGGAATGAAGCCGCCGTGCAGGGCAATGCCATTCATGATCGCCGACATGCCGAACTCGCGTACACCGTAATAGATGTAGTTGCCATCGGAGACGGTCTTGCTGATGCCCTTGGAGCCCGACCAGATGGTGAGGTTGGATCCGGCCAGATCGGCGGAGCCGCCGAGGAACTCGGGGAGCAGGGGCCCAAAACCATTGAGGGCGTTCTGCGAAGCCTTGCGCGAGGCGATGGTCTCCGCCTTCTCGTTCACCGAAGCGATAAACTTCGCCGCACCTTCGGCCCAGTCGGCCGGCAGTTCGCCGTTGATGCGACGCTCGAACTCGGCCGCCAGCTCGGGGTAGGCCTCCTTGTAGGCCGCGAACTTGTCCTTCCAGGCCTGCTCGGCAGCGGCGCCCTTCTCCTTTGCATCCCAACCCTGGTAGATCTCGTCCGGGATCTCGAAGGGGGGGTGATTCCACCCCAGGTTCTCACGCGTCGCCTTGATCTCGTCCTCGCCCAGCGGAGCGCCGTGACAGTCGTGACTGCCGCACAGGTTGGGCGCACCGTAACCGATTACCGTCTTGCAGCAGATGAGGCTCGGCCTGTCGTTGACGGAACGGGCCTCGTGGATGGCCCGGTCGATGGCCTCCGGGTCGTGGCCGTCGACGTCGCGTACCACGTGCCAGCCATAGGCTTCGAAACGCTTGGGCGTGTCGTCGCTGAACCAGCCCTCGACGTGGCCGTCGATGGAGATACCGTTGTCGTCCCAGAAGGCGATCAGCTTGCCCAGACCCAGGGTACCCGCCAGCGAACAGGCCTCGTGGGAGATACCTTCCATCATGCAACCATCACCCATGAATACATAGGTGTAGTGATCGACGATGTGATGACCCTCGCGGTTGAACTGGCCGGCGAGCACCTTTTCGGCAATGGCCATGCCGACACCGTTGGTGATGCCCTGTCCGAGCGGACCGGTGGTGGTCTCGACGCCGGGCGTGTAGCCGTACTCGGGGTGACCGGGCGTCTTGGAATGCAGCTGGCGGAAGTTCTTCAGATCCTCGATCGACAGGTCGTAGCCGGTGAGGTGCAGCAGCGAGTAGATCAGCATGGAACCGTGGCCGTTCGAGAGGATGAAGCGGTCACGATCGGGCCAGTGAGGGTTGTCGGGATTGTGCTTGAGGTGGTCGTTCCACAGCACTTCGGCGATGTCCGCCATGCCCATGGGCGCGCCCGGGTGGCCGGACTTGGCTTTCTGTACCGCATCCATACTCAGTGCACGGATCGCATTCGCAAGTTCTTTACGCGAGGCCATTGCTGTCTCCTGTTTGTGTCTCGAAACCGGTCTTTTGCCGCCGCAAGGCAGCAAAACAGCCCCGCTCCCGCCGGGGGAGCGCGACTGCTCATGTATTCTTCAGTGCCTTGCAGATACCGCCATACCAACCTGCCTGACCTGCCCAGCGAGATCCGGTGATGTCACGAATTGCCCTGTCGGAGGGCCGCCACCTGGAGAGGGGACCGGATCGCGAGCGCGCCATTCTCCAACAGATAGGGACAGGGAGCAACCGTTGATTTGCCGCAGCGACGAATACTTGACGGCCTGACGGCGCAGCAAAAAGTTCTGTCTATGCAGGCATAAACAGCGCTAGGAGCCTGTCCGAGTACTGGGGGCCGTAGCGAGAGCGTGGCACAGCGAGGCGATTCTTGCGATCGTTTGAGGCGCATAGTGGGGACTATGCGACGGAAAGGATCGCGAAAAGCGGCCGCCGTGCTGCGCTCGCAGTAGGTCCATCATTACTCGGACAGGCTCCTAGGCTTCCCCTTGCTTCCACTTGATCGAACACCCCATGCTGGGCG
>DROT01000265.1 GCA_011321775.1 Gammaproteobacteria bacterium
CTAGGAGCCTGTCCGAGTAATGATGGACCTACTGCGAGCGCAGCACAGCGGCCGCTTTTTGCGATCCTTTTCGTCGCATAGTCCCCACTATGCGCCTCAAACGATCGCAAAAATCGCCTCGCTGTGCCACGCTCTCGCTACGGCCCCCATTACTCGGACAGGCTCCTAGGGGGCGGCGCCGGTGGAGATAGCGCTGGTTGCGGTCGGCACGCGCATGCCGGCGTGGGTGGACCAGGGCTATCGCGAGTACGCGCGCCGTCTGCCGCACCAGTGCCGCCTGAAGCTGGTCGAGGTTCCGCTGGCAGCGCGCACCAGATCGGTTCCGCTGGAGCGCGCCGTGGCCGACGAGGGGCGGCGCATGCTGGCGGCGGTGCCGGCCGGGCGGCGGGTGATCGCCCTCGACGTGACTGGTCGCAGCTGGTCGACGCCAGAGCTGTCGCAGCAGCTGCAGGGATGGTTGCAGGACGGTCGCGACCTCAGCCTGCTGGTGGGCGGGCCGGACGGCCTCGACGCGGCCTGCCTGCAACGTGCCGAACAGCGCTGGTCCCTGTCGCCATTGACGCTGCCGCATCCGCTGGTGCGGGTGCTGCTGGCGGAACAGCTGTACCGCGCCTGGACCCTGCTCAGCGGCCATCCCTACCATCGCGCATGAACGAGGACGCGCAGATCGTCCTGGCATCGGCTTCGCCGCGGCGGCGCGAGTTGCTGCGGCAGATCGGCGTGCGTTTTCGTCAGCAGGTCGCGGAAATCGACGAGTCGCGACGGCGCAACGAGGGCCTGCGCGACTACGTCACGCGGCTGGCACTGGAGAAGGCGCGTGCGGTCGCGCGCCTGGGTGATGCCGGCGCCCTGCCGGTGCTCGGGGCCGATACCATCGTGGCCCTCGGCGATCGTGCCCTGGGCAAGCCGGCCGGCCCGGAGCAGGCACGGGAGATGCTGTCGGCCCTGTCCGGGCGCAGCCACGAGGTGATGACGGCGGTGGCACTCGCCGGGTCCGGCGAGGCGCTGGCACTCAGCGTCAGCCGGGTGTGGTTCCGGCCGTTGACGGAGCAGGAGATCGAGGACTACTGGCGCAGCGGGGAACCCCGCGACAAGGCCGGTGCCTATGCCATACAGGGTCTGGGTGCGGTGTTCGTGGAACGGCTGGAGGGCAGCTATTCCGGCGTGATGGGGTTGCCGCTTTATGAAACTGCCCGACTGTTGCAGGATTCGGGTATTCAGCTATTGGATCGGTATCGATGACGGTAGAACTACTGGTAAACGTGACGCCGCAGGAGACCCGCGTGGCCGTGGTCGAGAACGGCATGTTGCAGGAGGTGTTCATCGAGCGGGCGCGCCGCCGCGGCTTGGTCGGCAACATCTACAAGGGCGTGGTGAGCCGGGTGTTGCCGGGCATGCAGGCCGCCTTCGTGGACATCGGTCTCGAGCGGGCCGCCTTCCTGCACGCCTCGGATATCGCCCAGACAGCCGCCGAGGAGCGTCCGGAGCAGGGTGAGGACAACAGCATCTCGCAGCTGTTGCGCGAGGGGGAGACGGTGCTGGTGCAGGTCATCAAGGACCCGCTGGGTACCAAGGGTGCGCGGCTCACCACCCACATCACCATCCCTTCCCGCTACCTGGTGTTCATGCCGGAAGTGAACAACGTGGGCGTGTCGCAGCGCATCGAGGACGAGAGCGAGCGCCAGCGGCTGCGCGAGATCATCCAGCACGCACGCGCCGAGGACAGCCGCGGCGGCTACATCGTGCGCACCGCCGCCGAGGGCGTGGACGAGGAGTCCATCGTCTCCGACCTGTATTTCCTGCAGCGCCTGTGGGAGTCGGTGTGCGAGCGTATCGAGTCGGCGGCGCCGCGCGAGGTGGTCCACGAGGACCTGCCACTGGCGCTGCGGGTGCTCCGGGACATCACCGACGCCGACGTGGAGAAGCTGCGCATCGACTCGCGCGAGACCTTCCGGCGTATCGAGCAATTTGTGCGCCGCTTCACGCCGGAACTGCTGGGCAAGCTGGAATACTATCCCGGCGAACGGCCGATCTTCGATCTCTACAACGTCGATGACGAGATCCAGAAGGCGCTCGGGCGCAAGGTGCAGCTCAAGTCCGGCGGCTACCTGATCATCGACCAGACCGAGGCCATGACCACCATCGACGTCAATACCGGCGCCTACGTCGGTCACCGCAACCTCGAGGAGACCATCTTCAAGACCAACCTCGAGGCGGCGCAGGCGATCGTGCGCCAGCTGCGGTTGCGCAACCTCGGTGGCATCATCATCGTCGACTTCATCGACATGCAGACCGAGGAGCACAAGCGCCAGGTGCTGCGGGCGCTGGAGAAACACATCGAACGCGACCAGGCCAACTGCCACATCAGCGAGATCTCCAGCCTCGGGCTGGTGGAGATGACGCGCAAGCGCACCCGCGAGAGTCTCGAGCACGTGCTGTGCGAGACCTGCCCGACCTGTGACGGCCGCGCCTCCATCAAGACCGCCGAGACGGTGTGTTACGAGATCTTCCGCGAGATCCTGCGCGAGGCGCGCCAGTTCGACGCCGAACAACTGCTGGTGCTGGCCTCACAGGAGGTCGTCGACCTGCTGCTGGACGAGGAATCGACCAGCCTGGCCGAACTCGAAGCCTTCATCGGCAAGCCGATCAAGTTCCAGGTGGAGGCCCTCTACACCCAGGAACAGTTCGACGTGGTGCTGTTGTAGAACGGCCGCCGTTTCCGTGTTGCAGCGTCTCCTGAGGTTCCTGTGGTGGAGTGTCGCCGCGCTGGTGGTGACCCTGGCCGTCACCCTGAGTGCGGCGCGCCTGCTGCTGCCGGAGATGTCCGAGTACCGCAGCCAGATCGAATCCCTGGCAGCCGACTATCTTCACCGCCAGGTGAGGATCGGTTCCCTCGATGCCGCCTGGCACGGCCTGTCGCCGGTACTGCGGCTGAAACGGGTAGTGGTTTCCGGCGGCGACCTGCCGGCGCAGGA
>DROT01000266.1 GCA_011321775.1 Gammaproteobacteria bacterium
AGAAGCAGCTCGCCGAGGAACTTCATCTGGACCCGTCGACGGTTACCCGCTTCGTCAACGCGCTGGCGGAACGTCAGCTGGTACGTCGTGACAGCAACCACGCGGACCGTCGTTCTTCCGCCGTGTTTCCGACCGCGGGAGGAAAACGGCTGCAGAAAACGCTGGAGAAGACCAGCGAGGGCCTGTTCCAGGCCATGCGTACCCAACTCGGTGACAAGGCGTTCAGGGAACTCGTCACCGCGCTGAGGGCGGCGAGAAACACGCTGGAACAGCCATAGGATACTTGTCCATTCCTTTGTTTGTGCAACCCTGGTGGGACATGAACGCAAACGCTAGCGAAAGTGAACGAACACGCATACCCGTGACCTATCGCGATGAATGGCAGGATGGCTTCGGGGCCCGAGGCTGGAAACTGGATGCTGCCCTGCAAGACACTGCCGTCATCGCCAGCACCGCCTATACGGGGGAAAAGGTACCTACTTCGGTGCTGGTCCACGACATCCTGGATCATCTCCTCTGCGGATTCGGGTTCAGCGGTCACAGAAACGAGGCCATGGCCGTAATCCAGCTTGCCTCGCGCACCGGCGCGGATACGGAAACCAGTTTCCGTCCCATGGTCGAGGAAGTCCTCCATGGCAGGATCCTGGGAGAACCGATCCGGAGCTTCCTGCCGGAGACGCTCAAGGCACATCTTCCCGACGCCCGCTTGAGCGACGAGGAAACGATGTCCCAGCTGTCCCGCCGGCTGGGAAGGGAGCGACTGCGGACCCTGCTGCTCGCCCACTTTCAGGCGATCGGAGAAGAAGGCACGCGCTCGGCAAAGGCACGCTGGCGAAGCTTCGGGCTTGATTACGCCCGCAGAACGGCTATCGGCCTGTGCCTCCAGGAACTGCTGGTCCGGGCCGACGAGACGGCATTGGCACACCACTGGGAACACGCCCGCGCCTTCTTCCGGGTCGGCAACCGGGAATGCGAACTCGTCATCAAATCTCCGGAGGCACACGAATGGCGGCTTCCGGTCAGGGACCTGCAACAGGCATCCGCAAGCCGCTTGGAGCCGTGACGACGACGCCAGCCCCGGAAACGCCAGCTGCGTTGCATCGCGCTCAAAGGCCCAGTGCGGTGGAGCCTTTGTCTTGTATACAGAACGAATCCAAAAAACATTGAGCACCGGCAACGGTACCGCTGAAATCCCCGTATCCTTCTCCCATGATTCCGCTGTCCGCCCTCACAGGCCATACTCTACACCCACGAGAAGCCGATCATTGTTGTCAAACTCCCCGAACAGACCGGTACGGCTGCCGTAAAACAGATCGAGGCCCGCCCATAGTTCGAGGTTGTCCTCCAGCTCATAACTCAGCCTGGGACGCAGCAGGCCATCACCGTCATTGATACTGGCGATCCATAATGACCGCGCTTCCAGCGTGTCATTCCAGAACCGGCGTCGCACAAGGAATGTGGCGCTGGTGTCCAGTTCGGGGCGCGTGAATCCCTGCTGGTAGCTGGACAGCCAGCTCTGAAACAGCTGCACGCTGACAAAAGTATCCTGGATTCCGGACCAGTCCAGCCCGACCACATAGCTCAGCTCCGGACTGTTCGCCACGCGGTCCTTGTCTTCCGGATCATCGGTGAGGAAGTAGTGGTTGGTAAAATAGCCCAGTTCTCCCCGGACCACCCAGTCCCCCAGGGCCCGGCTGAAAGAACCCCCGACGACGTGGGTGCGATGGTAGCGTGGAGCCACTTCCACCGACGGTACGGGGCCGGGCTGGAACTTCTGATGCAGTGCCGGTCGATTGTCGTACTGATACAGATAGTTGATGGAGAGATCCCATCCTGCTACGAAACCGCTCAGGCGCAATCCGGCATCGGAATCCTTGATCCATCGATCCGGCCTTTCCGGGGGGGCGACGCGTATGTCGATCGCCGGTGACGCCTGCGGCACCAGCCTGGGTGAGGTAAAGGCATAGGTCGCATCTTGCGTCGGCAGTGCGTGATAGCTTCGATCCGGCACCCACAGCAGCTGAAGCGTCCAGTCACCCCCCGCCTCGTGGAAGGAACGCTCTGCATTGAATGTCCAGAGCGGGATTCGGGACTGTTCGAAGTCTTCCAGGATGAACTCGCGAAAGGACTGAGGATTGACGATGTCCAGCACCTTCAGGCCATCCGATTTTCCCCACACGACCTGCTGCTTTCCGATCGTCAGGTACCATTCGTCCATCGGTCGCTCGTAGTACAACTCGCGCAGTTCCAGTTCCGCCCTGTCCCCGATCGTCCGGGGCCGGGTTGCCGGCGCATAGCTGCCCCGTTCCAGGTCCCCGGGCCTTGTTCCCGCTTCGGACTGCATGCGCAGCCGCAGTCTGGCAGTGAGGCGGCCACCGTCATCGAACCGCCACCGGACTTCCGGTCGCCACCCCAGATCCAGGAGCTGGGTGCTGCCGTCATCGATACGGGTCGCCCAGCGAAGTGACAGTATCTGGTCAACGTCCGGCCCGGCTCCGCATGTGTACCCCGGGTGCATCAGTGCCGCGGCCAACGCAAGGGCACCGAAGCCTGCACCCCGGTTACAACCCACGACGCAGCGCGTTCTGCGTGAACAGCTCATCGCGGACACCGTGTTCGTAGTCCACGTCACGAAACAGGAACAAGGTACGGTGCCCGGTCTTGTGATTCTCCACCTCGATACGATGCTGGGTCCAGATGCCCTGCACCTGGCGGATGTCGCGGAAGTGCGAGGTCTTCAGCAGCTTGCCCCTGGTGTCCCAGAAACGGGCGCGCCGCACCATCCAGATATCGCTGTCCACGCATTGCTCGACACGCCCGTAACCCAGTTCCCTGGCGGTCGCCTTGTCGACCGGAACGGACTCGAGCAGGTAACAGCGGTGTCCATCCACGGTGTCCTCTCCAATCGTCCTGCGCCGATAGTCTTCCATGCTGACACGCGTCTCGAGCTTGATATCCTCATAGGTGAGATCGGTCCCCAGGAAATAGTCACCCCGATCGGAAGCGGAAATACGCCGCACCTTGCGCATTGCCGGCAGGTACAGCCATTGATCGTCATCCCTGTCGGCATCGGGGTAGTCCCAGGTCAGAAAAGCGGTGTTCCTGACGTTGGCGGGTTCGAGATAGAAGATCACCGTTCGCTTTTCCTTGCCGTAGTATTTCCTGAATGCGCGCGTTTCCCGGGTGCGGGTCTTGCCCCGCCTGTCGGTCATGCGCATGGTGAGGTGGCGCGCCACTGCCACGCCCTCGTCACGCGCATTGATACGGCGGGCGATTTCATCCCCATCCGGCAATTCGTTGCCAGTCGCCGTGAGCGACAAGAACAGCGTACCGGTGAGCAGCAACAGGACAGGCTTCAGCATGGTCACTCCCTCCAGCGTGTAAACCGGGTCGTTCGCGGATTCCGGATCCGGTCGGGGTTCATGGCCTGTCACCCGGATCAGTAAATTTTCGCCTGTGCCAATCGGTGATGGCGGCGCTGATCTCCCCTGGCGCATCCTCCTGGATAAAGTGCGCCGCATTTTTCAACAACAGGGTTTCGTGCTGGGGAAACAGGCTTTCGAAACGCGTACGCTCGGGCTCCTGAAAGGCGAAATCCTCAAGGCCCCAGGTCAGCAAGACGGGACGGTCCGCCAGTGTCGGCAGCTTCCGGTGTATTTCATCGAGAAAGGCGCCGGCACTGCGCAGCTGTGCCGGAAACAGGTGGGTCGGCCGACGGCTCTCGCGGCTCACGAACGGACCGAGATACATCGCCAGCTCGCGATCACTCAGCCCGCTGGCCACCCCTTTTGACAGGAAGAAGCGTACCACCAGGTTGCAGCACCAGGCGCCAAACCGCCCCGGCCATCCCCCCATGAGCAGACTGAACCCCTTCTGTCCCGGGCGCTCCAGCGGCCATGCCCAGGTATTGCCGATGACGAAGCCTGCCACGCGCGAGGGGCTGTCCAGCGCCACCTTGAACCCGATCGGGCCACCCCAGTCCTGGACCATGATGACCATTGCCTGCAGGTCGAGCGTTGTCACCAGTTGAAGGATGGCCCGGGCGTGTTCCGCCGGCGTGTAGCCATAGGCCTCTCCCGCCGTCGACAGCCCAAAGCCGGGATAATCGGGCGCGATCACCCGGAAACGATCGGACAATTCCGCCACCATATGCCGGTACAGGAACGACCAGGTGGGATTCCCGTGCAGCAGCAACAGCACCGGTCCCTGCCCCTCGTCGACGTAGTGCAGACGCCCTCCGCCTTCGAGCTTCAGGTAGTGGGGCTGATAGGGAAACAGGTCCCTGTCGATTTCGAACG
>DROT01000267.1 GCA_011321775.1 Gammaproteobacteria bacterium
AATTTTCCCCTTTCTCGGCTGGCTGCCCCGGATCAACGGCGAAACCCTCAGGGCCGACCTGATCGCCGGCCTGACGGTGGCGCTGGTGGCCATCCCGCAGTCGCTCGCCTATGCCCAGCTGGCCGGCGTTCCTCCATACTACGGCCTCTATGCCTCGTTTCTGCCAGTCATCATCGGCGCCCTCTATGGCTCGTCGCCGGCGCTGTCGACCGGCCCGGTGGCAATGACCTCCCTGCTTACCGCCGCCAGTGTCATGACCCTGGCCAAGTTCGGTACCGAGCAGTTCTATGCCTATGTCATCCTGATGGCCCTGCTGTCCGGGATCTTCCAGATCGGACTGGGCGTCGCGCGCATGGGCGTGCTGATCAACTTCCTGTCCTACCCGGTATTGAGGGGCTTCATCAACGCGGCCGCCATCATCATTGCGCTGGCCCAACTGCCGGCGATGCTCGGCCTCAAGCTGGAGCACAGCCCTCACTTTCTCATGGACGTGTTCCGGGTGGTGGAGCACTCCGCGCACAGCCACCTGCCTTCGGTGGTGTTCGGGGTGGGCTCCCTGCTGCTTCTGATCCTGTTCAAGAAATACACGCCCCGACTCCCGGGTGTGCTGCTGGTGGTCATCATCACGACCTTCATCAGTTATGAAGTCGGTTTCGAGGCCAGCGGCGGCGTCGTGGTCGGGGTGATCCCGCAGGGCCTGCCGAGCCTCAGCATGCCGCCCTTCGATCCGGTCGCCAGCATGCACATGCTGCCGGCGGCTTTCGTCATCGCGATCATCAGTTTCATGGAGGCCATGTCGAGTTCCAAGATCATCGCCATCAAGACCCGCACCCGCTGGGACGAGAACCAGGAACTCATCGGGCAGGGGCTGGCCAAGATCGCGGCCGCCTTCAGCCAGGGCATGCCGGTCAGCGGTTCCTTCTCGCGTTCGGCACTGAACCTGGCGACCGGTGCGCGCACCGGCCTGGCGTCGGTGTTCAGCGCCGTCGTGGTGCTGTTGACCCTGTTCTTCTTTACGCCGCTGCTGTACCACCTGCCCAAGCCGGTGCTCGCCGCCATCATCATGATGGCGGTGTTCAGCCTGGTCAACGTGCAGACCATCAAGGAGGCCTGGCAGGCCAACCGGCAGGACGGGGCGGCGGCGATCGTGACCTTCGTTGCCACGCTCGCCTTTGCACCCAACATCCAGAACGGCATTCTCACCGGTATCCTGCTGTCGCTGGTACTGTTCCTGTTCCGCACCATGCGACCGGCCGTCATCCTGCTGGGGGTCGACGAAAACGGCGTCCTGCGCAGTGCCAAACGTTACAACCTGCCAAAGCTGCACCCGAAGATCACGGCCATACGCTTCGACGGGCAACTCTATTTCGCCAACGTCAGCTATTTCGAGGAATCGATTCTCTACCTGATCAACAGCGACCCGGAGTTGAAGCATATCCTGGTGGTAGGCGACGGCATCAACGGTCTCGATGCCTCGGGGGTGGAAATGCTCAAGAACCTGCTGGAGCGACTGCAGCAGAACCGGGTGGGTTTTTCCTTCTGCAACCTGAAGAGCAGCGTGCTGGCCGTGCTGCAGCGTACCGGTCTGCTGGCGATGATCGGCGAGGACAACATCTATCCCACGGTGCAGCTCGCGATCGACCGGATCAAGCACGAGGTCGAGGAAGAGGACGGCGAGGTCGCGCCAGCGGAGGCGCAGGCATGAGGCAGGCACTGAAGCCGATGTCCGGCTCCGCTGCCATCCCGGCGTGTCGGGCTCCGGCCCGGCAGCGGCGGCGGTTTCCACCCATGCCCGTTGGCACAGCTACAATCGGGAACGCCCGTCACAGCACATAGATCAGTACCGCCAGGTAGTGCGAGACACTGCCGGCGAGCACGAACAGGTGCCAGATCCCGTGGGCGTGTCGCAGGCGCTCGTCGAGCACGTAGAACAGGATACCCCCGGTATAGAACAGGCCACCCAGCACCAGCAGCACCAAGCCGCCGCGCGGCAGGGCCTGCACCAGCGGGTACATCGCGACCACGATGAGCCAGCCCATCAGCAGATAGATCACGAGTTGCAGCGTGCGCGAACCTTCGCGGTGCAGGCTGTCGATGACGATACCGACGGTCGCCAGCCCCCAGATGATGCCGAACAGCGTCCAGCCCCAGGCACCGTGCAGTGTCACCAGGGTGAAGGGGGTATAGGTACCGGCGATGAGCAGATAGATGGCGACATGATCCAGCTTCTGGAAGATCTCCTTTGCGCGCCCGCGCAGCGAGTGATACAGCGTCGACAGGGTGTACAGCAGGAACAGCGAGGCACCGTAGATGCTGAAACTGACGATCTTCCAGGGATCACCCTGCATCGAGGCAAAGACGACCAGTACCACCAGGCCGGCCAGTGCCAGCACGGCTCCCGCCAGGTGGCTGATGCTGTTGAAGCGTTCTCCGTGGTACATTGGCTCCGGTCAGCAGCTGGGGGAAAATCCTGTCATGGTGCGAGAATACCGCTGTGCGGGCCAGCCCGCGAGTCTTCAGGCAAAGACAGCCTGGGGACGAATCCCGCTGACCGGCGCACGCGTCAGCGGTATCTTCCGGAACGGTCGGCTCATCAGGGAGCAGCTCATGAATACGCGTTCAGCCGCGATACTGCTGCTTGCGGGCATCTTCAGCCTCCCGGCCTTGCCGGGAAGGGCGGAGACGCCGCAGAACAGCCATGCCACGGTGGTGCGCAATGCCTGGGAGATGCCGCCGTTGGCGCTGCCGGACCTGCAAGGCGAGAACCACAGGCTCTATGACTGGCACGGCAAGGTCATCCTCCTCAATTTCTGGGCCAGCTGGTGCGGCCCCTGCCAGATCGAG